>CAZZZG010000086.1:0-16725 GCA_964658525.1 uncultured Edaphobacter sp. | reverse complement strand
GATTCGAAGTCTAGCACTGCTGCCTGCTCTTGTTAAGTATGCGCCTCATTGCTTATCGACGTTGATGTAGTACAGATCGGTCGCCACGTCGAACTGGTCTTTCGTGAGCTCCGTCTTCATGCTCTGCCATTCAGTGGTGGGGTGAATGATCTCCCAATGATCCTTCAAGCCTACTCGCACCGGCATGGCAAAGTCTTTTTCATCGGCCTGCCAGCGATACCGAACACTGCCCGCTGACTCGTCGAACTTCAGTTCAAGCGTCGGGATCGCCGTGTGCCGGAGGTATTGATCGAAGACAGGAGTCAGGTTCATGCCCGTCTGCTGATTGAAGTACTGAACGACGTCCTCGGTCATGATGTTTTGATATTTGAAGTGTTGATAGAAGTCGTGGATCAGCTTAAACCACCGGGTGTCGTCGTTGACGATGCTGCGTAGGGTATTGATGAAGAGAGCGCCCTTGAAGTATTGATCCTGCGGCGGCTCAGCGTTGCTGCCACGCGCCGTGATGATGGGTCGATCGTTCTTTACTTTCTTCTTCAGCGCGTTGACGTACTTTACCTCGTCCTCGTGGCCATAGTTGTACTCGACGTAGAGGCATTCAAGATAGGTCGTCCAGCCCTCGTGGATCCACATGTCGGACTTGTCGGCGGCAGTGATCGCGTTGCCGAACCACTCGTGCCCACTCTCATGGATGATGATGAAGTCAAAGCGTGGACTGATGCCGACGCCCGTCCAGTCGCGGTCGAGATAACCGTTGTGGAAGTGATTGCCGTAGGCGACTGCGCTCTGGTGCTCCATGCCGGCGTAGGGAACCTCAATGAGTTTGTAGCCGTCTTTTTTGAAGGGGTACTCGCCGAAGTAGTGATAGTAGGCCTTCATCATGCCTGGAACCTGCGCGAACTGGCGCTTCGCTCCGTCGAGATTCTCGGGCAGAACGTAATAGTCGAGTGCAAGGTCGCCGAACTTGTCGTCGAAGTGAACGTAGTTGCCGATGTTCAACGCGACGTCATAGTTATTGATGGGATAGTGCACCTTCCAATCCCAACGTGTGTACCCATCGCCGAGATCCTTCTTGCCCATGAACTTTCCATTCGAAACATCCATCAGACCATTCGGAACGGCGACGCTGATCTCCATGCCTTCCTGCGGCTCGTCGCGCCATTGATCTTTGTTCGGCCACCACACGCTGGCGCCAGTCTCTTCGCAGGCGGTGTTGATCCACGGGTGTCCGGCGGTGTCCTGCTTGAAGGTAAAGCAGCCGAATCGGCCGGTCTCCACTGGGCTACCCGAGTAATGGACTTCGATGGAGTAAGTATGGCCAGCGCGCAAAGTCTTCGGAAAATCGACGAAGAACGTGCCTGCGTCGCGCTCATACTTCAACGAATCTTTGCCCCTCTTAATGCTGTCGATCTGGAGAGTAGGGAAGAGCTCGAACTGAATACGGGTGCCGTCCGCCAGCATCTTGAAACGGATCTCATTACTGCCGCTAATGAACTTCTTCTCAGGGTCGACTCGGAGATCGAGATGATAGAAGAGAAGATCGTTATTCGCGCGATACGGACCATAAGAGCCACGTAAGAGATCAGCGTGAGTAGGCTCCTTGACCGCAGGTGGAGTGGTTGCGTTGGCAGCAGGTTTCTCCGTCTGGGCGAAGACCAACGAGATAGAGCCGAACAAAAACAGAATGCCAAGAGACCGATTGCGTAGCGCGTGCGGAGACATTGATTTAGCCTATCGCGATTCCCTCGGAATTGCGTAGCGAGTCAATTTCTCTCGTCCACAAGAGCTTTCATCGCCAGGCTCTCCGTCGTGTCCAACTCGGCCAGGCCCTTCGCAACGCCCGCGCGGTCCTGCTCTGAGCGGTTCTGGCTCACCTTCCATTTGCCTTCGAGTCGCTTGATAACCATCTCTAATCCAACGATACCCTTTACCTGCGACGCAATGTACTCTGCTGGCGCGTCCTCGATCTTCCAGGGAGCCGGTAACTCGGCTTCGTGAATCGTCACCAGACTTTCGAGATGAGCCATGAGCCAATCGGTGTCTTCGATCACCCTGAGATGCCCATACCCGTGGACAACAGCATAGTTCCAGGTCGGCACCACCTTTCCGCTCTCTTGTTTTTCCGGATACCAGGACGGCGTGATGTAGTGCTGTGGACCCGAGAAGATCGCAAGCGCCTCAACCTCCGGCGTAAAGTCGCGCCACTGTTGATTCGCACGAGAGAGATGGCCCTTGAGACATCCAAACTCCGTGCCATCCCGTTCGAGCACCATTGGAATGTGCGACGCGTAGAGACCCACCGCTCCCATGGTGATGAGGGAGGCAAATGGATGATCTTTCATCAGTTTATGGATGACGGGAATGCGGGTCTCCTGATTTGCCCTGGGAATGTACATATCCGCTCCTCAAATAGCTCTGGCTAGAACCTATCACCACCGACGAGATGGTAAGTTCCCGCTGAATCCTGCAACTTTTCGTGTACAACTCTCTGAATCCCGGCCCATATCAATACAATCGAATAAACCACACATGGCAGCCACAGTAGTCGAACTCCCCGAGGCGCAGCTCCCGGAAGCGCATAAACCCGAGCACCACCCGACGGTCGACCGACCATGGCGGCCGCGAATCAATCCGTGGATCGTTGCCATGACCGTGACCCTGGCGACATTCATGGAGGTGCTCGACTCCTCCATCGCCAACGTCGCCTTGCCGCACATCGCCGGCGGTCTGGGGGCCACGCAGGATGAGGCTACCTGGGTGCTCACCGCGTACCTTGTCGCGAACGCCATCATTCTTCCTGCCGGCGCCTACATGACGACCTTCATCGGGCGCAAGAAGTTTTACATGATCTGCGTCGCTCTGTTCGGCATCAGCTCCGCCCTCTGCGGCTTTGCCCCTTCGCTGCCGATCCTGATCTTCTGCCGCATTCTTCAGGGAGTAGGCGGCGGCGGCCTCGCACCCTCGGAGCAAGCGATTCTCGCCGATACCTTTCCGCCGGAGAAACGTGGCCAGGCCTTTGCGATGTACGGCCTCGCAGTGGTCTGCGCTCCCGCGATCGGTCCCACGCTCGGCGGCTACATTACGGACAACTTCGATTGGCGCTGGATCTTCTTCCTTAACGTGCCCATCTGTCTGATCTCGCTCTTCCTCACCTCGCGCATCGTAGAAGATCCGCCATGGGTGAAGAAACAGGTCGAACAGTCGCAGAAGGGCGGCATCAAACTCGACTTTCTCGGCTTCGGCTTGCTTGGCCTCACCTTTGGCTCGCTCGAGTTCATCCTCGACAAGGGCCAGGAGGACGACTGGTTTTCATCTAAGCTCATTACCTTCTTTACGGTTGCAATGGTCGTTGCGTTCGTGTCGATGATCTGGTGGGAGCTCAAGCAGCTTCGCGACGGCCATCGCCCTATTCTGAATCTAACGCTCTTCAAGCGCCGCAACTTTTCCATCAGCTTCCTGCTGATGTTCGTGCTCGGCTTTTCGCTCTACGGCACAACCATTCTGATCCCTCAATTCGTGCAAACGCTGCTCGGGTACACTGCCGAACTTGCCGGGTTAGTCCTTTCACCCGCGGGCCTGATGATGATGTGCATGATGCCTGTGGTCGGCATTCTGGTTGGCAAGGTAGATCCACGCAAGCTGATCGCCTATGGCTTCGTCATGCTGACGCTCTCGTTAATCACGATGCATACGCTGAACCTCGGCGTGAGCTACGGCTACCTGGTCTTCGTGCGTTGCTTCCAGGCGTCGGGTCTGGCGTTCCTCTTCATTCCGATCAACACGATCTCGTACATTGGCGTGAAGCAATCCGAGAATAACGACGTCTCCGGACTAACGAACCTGGCGCGCAATATCGGCGGGTCCGTCGGAACAGCGTTCGTCGCTACCATGCTCACTCGACGAACCGCCAATCACGAGACCCACATGGTCCGCAATCTGACCTCAGGCAATCAAGCCTTCATGAATCGGGTTGCAAAGCTCAAAGGCATGTTCGGGGGCCATACCAGCGGTAACCCCATGACCGGCACCGGCTCCCACACTGCACAGGCTTATCTCTACAACGAACTCCACCGTCAGGCCGGGATGCTCGCCTATCTCGACATCATCCAATACATGGCCGTCTTCTGCGCCTGCATGCTGCCGCTTCTCTTCTTTATCCCGCGCCCGCCGAAACACGCAAGTCCCTCGGCTGGCCACTAGCCCACCTGAAAGAATAGATACGAAAAGGGTTGCGTCCAAGCTGATGCAACCCTCTTTTTTAAGTTACATCGCCCCCCCACAATCCTTATGAACTCGTTATGACTTCTTGACGAACTCGTTATAACCCGCTGGCTAGGCTCTGAATATCAGCACCTTTGGGTTGGAGGTTCCTTGCATCAGCCGCGAGGGCTGGTTAAGGAATGGAGAACGTCAGTGAAAAACAGATTAACGTCAGTCAGTCAGCGATTCGGTCTGGCAGCGTTCACCTTTGCAGTGGGGATGACTCTTTGTACAAGCGATCTCCGTGCTCAGGCGACAGAGCCGACTCTGCAGTCGGCCGTAGAAAATACACAAGTCACACCGGAGCATCAGACAGCCCAGGATCAGAAGATTCAACAGCTTCAGGACCAGTTGGAGCTGATCCAGAAGCAGTTGATGGAACTCAAGCAGGCTAGCTCATCCGCTCCGGAGACTCATCACACCACGACCGCGAAGGCATCAGCCGCCGCGCCCGATCTGAGCGAAGCGGAACCGGAGATTACCGACCCCGCCAACCCGCACTCAGAGCCGTTCGCCTTCGCCGACTTCACCTGGCTCAATGGAAACGCGCGTACCAAAGACACTCCGTATGCGACCAAATTCTTCACGCCTGAGATTCGTTCGGACGTGAGCTATACCTACGACTTCCGCCATCCGCAGGACGACACCATCGTCGGTTCGAGCGAGGTCTTTCGATCGAGTGAGGTGACATTGACCGATCTTGGTATCGGTGGCGACTTCCATTTGAACAACGTGCATGCCCGTGTTTTGAGCCAGATTGGTCTTTACTCCACGGCTACACCACGCAACGATGCAAGCCCCGCGCGCGGACAGTGGGACCTTGCGGACGCCTATCGTTACGTGTCGGAGGCGAACGCCGGTTATCACTTCAACGTCCAGCACGGCCTCAACATAGATGCCGGTATCTTTCTCTCTTACGTTGGTCTGTTCTCGTTTTACCAGTTCGACAACTGGGCCTATCAGCCGTCGTACGTCTCCTCGAACACACCGTGGTTCTTCAACGGGGTGCGTGTGCAGTGGTATCCCACGGCTAAGTTGAAGATCGAGCCATGGTTCATCAATGGCTGGCAGTCCTATGGACGATTCAACAATCGTCCCGGTCTAGGCGGACAGATTCTCTATCGACCCACCGGCAAGCTGGAGTTTATTGGCAACCAGTATGGTTACGGCGAAGACGCGCTCGGCATCGGCAGCCGCACCCGCTATCACACTGACGACAGCATCGAGTACAAGTACTACGACCGCCCCCTCTCATTCGTCAGCAAAGCTGCCATGACCCTCACCGGAGATGCTGGCTGCGAGAGTGGCGGTGGAGTTAGCTGCATGGGGAACGGTAAGACCGGGCCAAAGCAGAGTTTCCTAGGCTTCATGTTCTACAACCGGTTCTGGTTTGATCGTGATCGCTTCGGCCTGACCCTTGGCGGAGGACGCATCAACAACCCGGGCCGTTACCTGGTCCTTCTTCCCCCAATCAACGGAGCCACCGCAGCCTCCGGGACTCCCTACTTCACGGAGAACCCAGGTGACCCATTCAAAGCGTGGGACACTTCCGTGACAGCCGACTACATGCCCAGCCAGTACTTCACCTACCGGCTGGAGTACAACCATCGCGCAGCGAACGTCCCCTACTTTGCCGGACCCGGCGGCGTTACGCCCCCTGGCGGGAACACCGGTGCACCAGGTTCTCTCGTTCCAGGCTGGAGTCCTGATCTTCGCAACAGCGAAAATCGGCTGACGCTCGCATTCCTCATGAAGTTCTAACCAGCGTCCATCATTGCAATAAGATTCAGGAGGAGCCTCCGGCAACACGCCTGAGGCTCTCTTGTTTGCTAGCGACTCATTGCGCGACGGGCGACTCTTTGGTCGGCGATCCGAACACAGGCTTGTCCAATCCCCGCAACGTCGCGCCCATCTTCCCCTGAAGGTCGAACACGACCACTTCATTTCTTCCTTTCACGATCCACGGAGCCGGAGCGTAAAGCGTCTTCTGCGGACCAACATTCCAGATGCGACCCAGAGCATGACCGTTGAGCCAGAGTTGGCCCTTGGCAAACTCGCTCGTATCGAGGAAAGTATCGCCCACGGTGCCAAGAGCAAAGCTCGTGCGATAAAAACAAGCCCCATCGCACGGCTCCTGTGAGAACTTCAAACCGTCGCTGTCTTCCATGGGTAACGAATAAATCTCCCAGTCAGTGAGCTCGTTGCCGCTAAGCGTCACCTGCTTTGTAATCCCGGCACGCTCCCCGCCGATAGCTTTGCCGAAGTTGATACGGCCCGTGTTCTCCACCAAAATATCCAGACGCGCATTGCTGCCGGTTGCAGGGAGAGTAAGACGGTCCTGCTTCAATCGCCGATCCAGCCTACCGATCAATTTGCCATTCAGATAGACCTGCGCATAACTGTGAAGCTCATCCAAAACAAGCTCCCCCTGCGACGCCCCCTTCAACGTGGTGCGATACAGAATGTAGCCATAGGCCTGGTCAACATCCTCCATGCTCGAAGGATGTTCCGATCGAATTGGCGCAGGCAGATTCTTCCACAACGAAGCAGCCTCAACCATCTTCGCCTCCGGGGTTCGAACTGCCGGCGCGACCTCAGGCACCGGCGGCGGAGTCACGCCCGTGGATTTTGCGATGATGTCGCGAAAGACGAAGTACTTCCGTGTTGGCCGTCCGCTCTCATCGAGAGCAGCGTCATAGTCGTAGCTGGTGACATCCGGTTCATAGGTGCCAGCAACATCTCCGTTGGCTCCATTCATGTCGCCGAAGCTTGTGCCACCGTGAAACATGTAAAAGCTCACAGAATAGCCATGAGCCAGCATCCATCGCAGATTATCCGCCTGCTTATCGGCATGCGTCTTTGCGTGGTCCGCACCCCAATGATCAAACCAACCAGCCCAATATTCGCTGTTTATAAACGGCCCGTTGGGACGGACTTCTTTCAGCTTCGCAAACGCCCGTTCGGCTGCACCATCTTCCTCGCCGCCAAAATTAATTCCAACAGGAAGCTCCGGCAGCGAGCCGTCCCGCACTTTATCCGGTCCGTCCGCGGTATAGAGCTGCGACTGAGTGAATCCCGCATCGACCAGAAGCTTATGAATCTGCTCCATGTAGGCATGGTCACTGCCGAAAGAGCCGTATTCGTTCTCCACCTGAGTCAGAATGATCGGGCCACCATTGCCGACCTGCAGCGGAGCCAGTTCCTTGCCCAATCGCTCAATCCATCGCGCAACGGGCATCATGAACTTCGGATCACTGGTGCGAACCACGGTCGCATGATCTTTCAGCAGCCACGACGGATACCCGCCAAACTCCCACTCCGCGCACACATACGGGCCCGGCCGAAGAATCACATAGAGACCTTCCTGCTGGGCCTCACGCACAAACTCCGCGACATCATTGTTCCCGGAAAAATCGTATACACCCGGCTTCGATTCATGCACGTTCCAGAAGACGTACGTCGTGATTGTGTTCAGCCCCATCGCTTTGGCCATTCGTAATCGTTGACGCCAGTAAGCTCGCGGAATTCGCGGATAGTGCATCTCTCCTGAGATGACCTGAAATGGTTTGCCATCGAGCGCAAAGTGGCCGCCTTCAACCGTGAATCGATGCGCTTTGGAAGGCTGTGCAAATCCACTAGCCCCAAGCAGAAGAACAGCCAACAACAAAATTGGAACTCGAGTTCGCACTCAAACCTCACACTTGCAAAATGGACCGAGGCCCGCAGGACTCCGCGGGCCTCGAAATCATCGCCAATTTTACGCTTATACCGGGAACGGATTCCTCTCGCTGAACTGCACCTGGTGCCAGTAGGGATAGGCTTTCGGCAACTCACTCGCCTTATCCAGCCGAGCGACCTGCTCCTTCGTAAGTTCCCAGCCGATGGCCCCAAGGTTTTGCTTCAACTGCTCCTCGTTTCTCGCGCCAACAATCAGAGTCGAAACCGTAGGCCTGCGCAGCAGCCAGTTCAGCGCGATCTGTGGCACCGTTTTGCCAGTCTCCTTTGCGATCTCATCAATGGCGTCGATCACCGTGTATAGATATTCTTCCGGCACTTGCGGCCCCGCATCGTTCACGATCTTCGAGTTCAATCGACTGTCTTTGGGAATACCTGTTTCGCGGCGGATCTTGCCCGTCAACCGTCCCCAACCCAGAGGGGACCAAACCAGAGCACCTACTCCCTGATCGACTGCCAGGGGCATCAGCTCCCACTCGTAGTCGCGGCCCACCAGCGAGTAGTACACCTGGTGGCCAACATAGCGGGACCAACCATATCGCTCACTTACGCTCAACGACTTCATCAAATGCCATCCGGAAAAATTCGAGCACGCGATGTAAAGAATCTTCCCTTCACGCACCAGGTCGTCGAGAGCACGCAGCGTCTCTTCTACAGGTGAAGTCGCATCAAACGCGTGCAGATGATAAATGTCGATATAGTCGGTGCCGAGCCGCTTCAGCGAGCGTTCCGCTGACTGAATCAGGTGATACCGTGACGAGCCGACATCGTTCGGGCCTTTGCCAAACCGGAAGGTCGCCTTCGTCGATATCATCATGTCGCGCCTTTTGTGCTTCGCGAGCGCCTTACCAAGCGCCTTCTCGCTCTCCCCGTCCGAATAAATGTCCGCGGTATCGAACAGATTCATCCCCGCATCCATACAGATGTCGACGATCCGATCGGCTTCTTCCTGCGTCGTCTCCGACCACGCCTTAAAAAACTCGTTGGCAGCGCCAAACGTACCTGCACCGAAGCAAAGCTCCGGCACCTTCAAACCTGATTTACCAAGCTGTCTGTATTCCATGAAAAATCAGATGCGGTCAGCGCTGACTTCGCTGTAAATTTTCGGTTATTTCGTATTCCGCGTCACGACCGATCTTAACTGTGATGTTCAGCCAGCCATTTGAATGTAGGTCAGATAGGGCTCATCCCCGACCGAGGTGAATGGCACCATCTTTACCGGCCCATTCGCGCTTTGCAACGTCCACTCGCCGCTGCCCGCCTGTTGTATCTCCAACACCTGAGCTTTGCTCGCAACCACCGGCTCCGAAGCGAGCGCAAACAAAACTCTCGGTCCAAACAGCACCCCGACCGTATCGGGATGCGCAGCATCCAGAACCTCGAACCGCGGCTTCATCGGCAGTTGCAGCTCCACCGTATCGCCAGTCCGCCACTTCCTTCGCACCGTAGCAAATCCCGCCACCACGACTAACCTGACCGGCTTTCCGTTCACCTCCAGCGAAGCCTCCTCCGCCCAAGCGGGAATCCGCAGCTTCAGCGCGAACGAGACCGAGCGCGACGTTTTCATCCGCAGCCGAACCTCCGGCGTCTCCGGATACGTGCCCTCCAACTCCATCTCAACCTTTGTTTCGCCCTCACTCCACCGCAGGACAGAAGGCAGATAAAGATTCACCCACACAGCACCCGGTTCATGAAAGTAGCCGTTGATCCAGTAGTCCGCAACAACCTGCGGCAGCGTCCCCGAACAACACGGCCACCGATGATCCGAATAAACTCGTTTTGCAGCCGCTCCTAACGCTCCCTTCGCCGAATCTGACGCAACGTCTGCTGGAGGATTTGAGTGATAGTCCGAATAGTAGAAAGCATGTCCGTCCGCCTGCAGCGGCATAGCCCCCAGGACAGTGTTGTACATGACCCGTTCCATGCTGTCGCCATAACGCCCATCGCGCGTGCAGCGCAATAGATACCGCGTAAGCTTCATATGAGCGTAAGCGCCGCACGGTGTTTCAAAGCTGTTACGAGTTCGCGAAAGGCTAGCGAAGATCTTGTCTGATCCCGTTGCTTGAAGCCGCTCGTCCGGCCCCCATCCCCCGGTCACAAAGCTCTGCGCAAGCAATATGTCGCAGCCGTTCTTCGCCGCCTTTAGATGCTTTTCGCTCCCACCAACCATGTACGCCTGCATCGCCGAACACAACGCATTCACATAGCTGTATGCATGCTTACCACCCAATACGTTCTCCCCTCGTGCAAGGGGATCGAAGTAGGTTGTGTCATCCAGATAACGCTCTGCCATCTCGCGGTAGGGCGCACCCTCCGCTCCCATTTGTGCTGATAGAAGATACAAATTTTCGGGCAGCGTATAACTCTCGTCCCACATCCAGGAGGCGTCCTTGCCCTCTCGCCAGACCTCCCCCCGATCGACGGCATGCCCCGGCAACTCCGGCAGGGCTGCCTTTCGGGTGCGTTCGAGAATCGCCAACGCATCGCTGTCCCCGGCAAGCCGATACGCATCCATCAAACCACACACAAGCTTGTCGAAGCAGTAAGCCGGGAAGCGGTTCTTGGTGTAATATTCCGTCGCAATCGTCTCTGCGTACAAATTGTTCAAGCGAATAGCCCGCTCGCCCAGCTCGGGATCTCCACTGATGGCATACATTCGCGAAAGCGCCGACACCCATTGACCAAACGTCGCGCTCGGAGCTAAACCGGCATCGTCTATTTTATAGTCGTAGTCCACCCGGTATTGGTACCATCCGCCAATGTCATCGCCGGGCGCATTCTGCCCCACCATCTTTCGGAAAGGCATCAACAAACTGTCATCGCTAAGCCCCATCAGCACGGTACGCACGTTCTCCATTTGAGCGAGATGTAACGGGCTCTTAAGCGTCACCTGCCCGTAAGCCACCTCTTCCAGCGGTCGCCCAATAACCGCAGCGAACCCCACCCGCTGTATTGCCCCGCCTGCAACCACAGCGGCGGCACCCTGCAACAACTCTCGTCTGTTGATCCCAGTGCTCACACCTGCATTCTCCGCTTATGAGGATAGATCTGTCAGCACGCAATAGCATTAGAACGCTCGCGGAGCTATTTTTTCGAGGTAGCGGAGAGAATGCTTGCCGTCGTACGCTGGTTGATCTTGCATTCCACCGAACTGGGTGGATGCCGCCACCATATTTGAAAGTCTCTCGTTACCTCAGTCAGGCACATCGACCTAAGCTGGCTCTGAATCTCGGGATCGCGGTCAGTGAAGTACGGGACATGGGCCGTGTCCTCGACCACCACATCGGCATCTCGGATGTTAGCGAGCACTCGTTCATGGTCTGCTGGAAACATCTGCGTCTCAACTAGAAACCAGGTGTCGGCGGAACGAAGGCTGGGGTAATAGTGGTGCACTCCCGTCGCGTTCGACATCATGAGAACCTTCTGCGTCTCCGCAATCTTCAAAATATGCGCCAGCTGCGGAGCGTACTCCGGTTCGGCATAAAGATTGGCAGTGAGCGCAGAGCGCTGGGTATTCTTCCACGCCCATAACGTCTGCCGAGCTTGAGCGGCCTGAGCACCCAATCCAATCATGGTAAAGAGAATCAGAAGAGAACTCCGCCATCGCGGAGCGGGAACGAGCCACAACCCCAGAAGCATGCCGGCAGCGGTGATGGGATCGTAAATCGTATGCTGTCCATCCCCCCTGTAAGCGAAGACCGCGAAAAAGACCTGCACAACCGCACAGATGATCACCGCTCCGTATTTAGGATCCGCTCCGCGGTTACGGATCATCGCGATCAACGCGAAAACTGCGAGAATTACCAATCCAACTGTACTGAGCATCCACCAGGTCGCCGGCGTTACAACGTAGTACCCCAGGTAGTACAGAGAGCCGTGGCCGCGGGGATGCAGGAAAGTGATCAGATCATCGTAGTCAAACCTTCCCCCGCCATAGTAAAACTTCGTTCCGAGGAGCGGGAGCGCGGTCGCGAAGACTGATCTGAACCCAAAGAACAGACTCAGGCCGACTGCGAGCAAAACATAGGTCACTACGCCAGGAGCAAGCCTTCGGGCTAGCAGCGAGACCGACCGCTCACCGTTGATCCACCACTCTGCCACTACGTAGATCGCCAGTAACCCGGTTAGAAGTAACGGCAGCGATGGAACACAGAACGTGCCAATCGCCGCTACAGCCAGAGCGATGTCCGCACGTCCCTCCACTAGAAAGAGCAACGCAAACAACATCGAGAGCTGGACGAGCGAATAGGGGAGATTCGGGTTGACTATCAAAAGAACAGGACTGATCGCGATGACGGCCATGATAGACAGCCATCGATTGGAGACGCACCAGACAAGACGAGCCCAAAAGATCGCCATCAGGATCAGCACAGCGATAGTGCAGCCAATCAGCGGCCAGTAGCCTCCTCCGAATATGGCAAACAGAACATGCTGGAGAAAGACCGGAATCAGCCCGTACTGATAAAACGTGTCAACTCCCAGGCGAAGGTGTTGATCCAGCAGGTACTCGAGATTGAGAAAGTTGCTTCTATCGGCAAAGACGAAAAGATAGTAAGAAAAGAAGATCGGCCACGACAGAAGATCGAGCGCGATGAAGCTGGCTAGTATGAGCAAAAATCCGGTGATCTTGCGCGGTTCGTGGCCCTGTTCGATCATCTTTCCCTCGACAAGAAAAGATTGAACGCACTCTAGCAGGGTGCATCATTCAAGATCAACCAATAAATACGAAGGTTTTGCAGCGTCGCGATCGGTAGAACTGAAAAATATAGCTTCTTGTCTGTTCGTCCACCACTTTCGAGCTACTCCATCGGCTTATCCACCTGCGACTGATACACCTCTTCCACCCGTTCGACCGTATCGATTTCGCTTACCGGTTTGTCCGTCCTGATCTTCAAAATCCGTGGAAAGCGCAGCGCAAAGCCGCTCGCATGGCGCCCGCTGCGCATGATGTTGTTGAATGCTACCTCCAACACCATCAACGGTTCCACCGTGCGAAAGAACCCCTGGTCTTCGAGCGTGTGCTCCATCATCCATGCGCTCATCTCGCCGATTTCGACATCGGTCAAACCCGAGTAAGCCTTACCCACGTTGAGCAACTCGCCGTTGTCTCCGCGTACCGCGAACGTATAGTCACTCAGGATCCCCGCGCGTCGGCCGTGCCCGAACTCCGCTCCCGTCACCACTACATCAAGCGTTGCCAACTCGCGCTTCAACTTCACCCACGCAAGGCCCCGCCGTCCAGGCTGATAGACCGACCCCGCCGCCTTCAACATCACGCCCTCGTTCGCCCGCGCCCTCGCATCGGCATAGGCCCGATCGATGTCCTCGGCCGACTCCACCAGCCGCGATGGCGAAATCATCAGCCTCTCCACGCATGGGCCTTCTTCGCCTGCAAACAATACCACTTGCGAACCCCGTGCGCGCTCATCCACCACCAGCGGCGACACCACTCGCTCGACCAGGCTCTCCACCACCGTCTCCAACCGATTGCGTCGCTCCCGTAGCGGCAGTTCCAACAGCAGTTCGCCTCTGGCGCACATCAGGTCGAACGCCATAAACACCACCGGCACCTGCTGACGCCATTCATTCGAGACGCGCTTCCGCCCGATCCTCTGTCCCAACACCGCGAACGGCAGAGCGCGCCCTTGTTCGAAGTCCCAACCCAGAATCTCGCCATCGAAGATCAACGAACTCGCAACTTCGTCTGACTCTGGCCGAATCCGGGCAAACGCCTCCTCCAACTCAGGAAAGCTCTCAGTCACGTCCTCCTTATTACGCGAGTAGATCGCCACCCGCCCTGGCTGCGTCGCATCTCCGCAGTGCACCTGCGCCCGCATTCCGTCGTACTTGTCCTCCAGGAATGCCTCGACACCCTTCACATCTAGGGCTGTTGATCCCGGTTCGTCAGACTCCATGGCAGCATCTCCCGCAATCACATCGGCAGGCGCAGCATCGGGAAACTCTTCCGCGTCGATGTCGAGACTTTGCGGTGCGACATCCTCTCCCGCAATCTCACCCTCAGCCTCAACAGCAACCGCAACTTCAGCCTCGCGGTCAGGATCAAGCTTCATTGCTAGTCGCAGCGCCTCCTCGGCTTTCTTGCTCTTGCGTGGCTTTTTGATCTTCGCTACTGTCACCTTCGCCGGCTTTTCTGTAAACCGTTCCACTGCCTCCTCCGGCGTCTCTACCGGCGATGCGAGCATGAACCCGAGTGGATGAAACAGCCGCATCCTCGCGTCACCCAACGTCCCGGCGAAAGCCCGTTGCGTTGCGCCACTTAGATCCGCCTCCAACATCACCGCGTGTCGCACAGCCTCCACCGTAACGCCAGCCGCTGCAGCGATCGCCTCTTCCACCAGAGTCTGCTTCACCCCAATTCTCATATCCCCAAGCATCAGCTTCAGCAGATACTTGGCCTCAAGCGGGGTCGCACGCCGCAGCAGACCCTCGACCAGCGCAGCTCGAATCGCCGTCGTCGTCGCCACCGCCATCCCCGCAAACGCCTCAGACACCTCGACCAACGTCAGCTTTGGCGTCTTCTCACTACCCGCCTCAATCAGCAGATCGAACGCAGCCGCGCCCATATCTCCATGCCGCCTGTATGCCGTCGTCAGAGAGTGATCGCTGGCCCCACTCACCGCCAACAAGGCCTTCGACAGTAACGCTCCACCTGCATTCAGCTTCCGCGAGTCCGCCTCTGCAAAAGGAGTGCCAGCAACATAGAGCGCAAATAGCCCAGCATCTTCGCTCTCAGGTGCTGTTGCATGCACTGCCGAGATGGCTTCCGCAATCGCCGCACGCTTCTTCAGCTTTCCCGCCTCTTTCGCCAACCCCTCCGCCAACTCCGCGAGCCTCGCAAACAACGCCATAGCTCCAACCCCTTACACGGCCGCCTTCACCGTGATCGCTTATCCCGTAGATGATTCACAATCACATCCGCCACAACACCCGGCGCCTCGCGATGAGGAAAATGGCCCACACCTTCCAGCAACAGACGCTGATAGCCGCCCGCGAAATATCGCTCCAATCCTTCCGATTCGCTTGGAGGATCGCAATGATCGTCCAATCCCTGGATCATCAGAGTCGGAGTCGATATCAGCTCCACTTTTTCCAGCCGTCTTTGAGCGTCCTCGTACCGCGAGTCCCGCACCTCACCGTCCCGCCAACGCGAACGATAAGCATTCAACGTAATCGCAACCCAGTCAGGATTCGAAAAGCTCTCCGCGGTCCTCTCGAACTCGGCTTCATCAAACCAACTCGCCGGACTCCACGTCTCCCACTGGATTCGCGCAAAGCCGACCGGATCTTCTCCCACCTTTTCCGCTCCGCCGTCCACACACAAAAACCACTGGTACCAGAATTTCCTGGACTGCTCGAAAGAAGGCACCTCGAAGCGACCACCTGGCTGATATCCAAGCGCCAAAGCAGACACCGACGAAATCCGCTCCGGAAAGAGTGCCGCCAACGTATATGCCGCTCTGGCGCCCCAGTCATGGCCGACGACGGCAAACCGGCCAAGTCCCAGCGCGTCGGCCAGATCGATCGCATCCTGCGCCAATGCAACGCCAGAACCCACCCTGGGCGTCTCCTCGGACAAAAATCTCGTCGGGCCTGAGCCTCGCAGATAGGGAATCACCGTACGCCAACCCTCCGCCTGCAGCCTTGACGCGATGGAATCCCACCCGCAAGGTGCGTCAGGCCACCCATGCAAAATCATCACCGCCGGGCCGTCTTCAGGACCGCCCCCCTCAAAGGCGATCTCCAGTAACTCAGTCCGAATCTTCCTCATCACTCCTCACTGTCCAGTTCCCGTTTGGAATCAACTAACTTCCTGTCCAGTAAAGATGCCGAAAAGGGGCTAGCTGCACCCTCCACCCAAGGAGTAACATCTAAATAGACATGAACGCAGCCGCAAATCCGGTGTTTACCCCCCGCGTGACCGAGTCTCCCGACCGTCACGACTTTGCCTAGCTGCGCCTCCCTCTGAATTTCACTCGACTGAACCTCCCAATCATCTTTCACTCAATGGAGTAGCTATGTTCGACCGCCTCGACCAACTCGAAGCCCGTTACGAAGACCTCGGCAGACAGATGTCCGACCCCACTCTAGTCAATGATCAGAAGAAGTTCCAGGCCATCGCGAAGCAGCACCGCGACATGGAGCCCACCGTCGAAAAGTTCCGTGAGTACCGCAAGATCCGGGACGGCATCGCCGAAGCCAAAGCCATGCTCACCGACCCCGATCCCGATGTAAGGGAGATGGCTCAGGCCGAGCTCGATGACTTAGAGCCCCGCCTCGAGCCGGTAGAGGAGCAGCTCAAGGTTCTGCTCCTCCCGAAGGATCCTAACGACGAAAAGAACGTCATCCTCGAACTCCGCGCTGGCACCGGCGGAGACGAAGCCGCGCTCTTCGTCGCCGAAGTCTTCCGCATGTACATGCGCTTTGCCGAACAGCACAAGTGGAAGGTCGAAATCCTCTCACAAACCGAATCCGGTATCGGCCACGGCCTCAAGGACATCACCGCCATCATCGAAGGCGAGAACGTCTACTCGCAGCTCAAGTACGAGTCCGGCGTCCACCGTGTGCAGCGCGTTCCAGCGACCGAAACCCAGGGCCGCGTCCACACCTCAGCCATCACCGTAGCCGTACTACCTGAGGCAGAAGAAGTCGACATTAAGATCGAAGCCAAAGACCTCCGCATCGACACCTTCTGCTCCTCCGGCCCCGGCG
>CAZZZG010000085.1:0-17459 GCA_964658525.1 uncultured Edaphobacter sp. | reverse complement strand
CCACAATAGCAAAGCCAAGCTTGTGCAGGAGTAATCGTTGATGTTCGGTTTCAGGTCGAGTGTAAAGAAGGTGGCAGGATTGGTGCTGGCGGGGTTGATGGCCAGCGGAGCGGTTGCTGTACAGGCACAGGTGACGCATAGGACGCGACGGGAGTCGAGCGCCAATCGCAAGGCCCGCATCGCGAGGACGACAGCAGAGACTTACGACCATCGATATGAAGTCGCAGGAGGCGGCGGCTACATGCGGTTCAAGTCCGGCTCATTGCTGCAGAGGAATAATGAAGTCACGTTTTGGATGACGGGGACATACTTCCTCAATCCGAAGCTGGGCATTATCGGTGAAGTTCGCGGAGCCTATGGGAATGCGAAGATCGCGAATAACCTGGGTTCGCCTGTTACCCTTCCCTTCAATCCGCAGATCTCGGAGTATCCATTCCTGGGCGGCGTGGCATACCGGGTGTACGCGAAGGAAAAGATTGCGGTGACGGTGACCGGCGAGGGCGGAGCTGCGCTGGGCAAGTTTGACGGTGACGCCAAGGGCTTTCAGTCAAAGGATATCGGGGTGTGGCAAGATGCGACCAAACCTGCGTTCGCCCTGGGGGCCAACTTCGACTACAACTTCTACCCAAATATTGCGTTCCGGGTTTCTCCAACATATCTGGCGACATTCTTCCGGCTCGATCCGTTGGATCTGACGCATGGGCCACAGAGCACGATCCAGAACAACTTTGGCGTCAACGTCGGCGTAGTGTATCGGTTCGGAAAGATCAAGTAAGAGATGGTTGATTTCGAAACGGGTGTGGCGAGATACCTCGCTGCACCCGTTTCGTTTTGCGCTAAGTTGAACTTCGGCCGTGGATTCACGAAGGTCCTCTCAGGCCAGAGATGATGGAGCGCAAGTAAAATGCGGTAGCGGAATTATCGTGGAGGCAGTTTGTAATGGCAATGATCAACCAGGACGACTTTATCCGGAGTGTGGCGGATGCGCTGCAGTACATCAGCTTTTATCACCCGGTGGACTACATTACGAACCTGGCACGAGCGTACGAGATGGAAGAGAGCCACGCCGCCAAGGATGCGATGGCACAGATTCTGATCAACTCGCGCATGTGCGCTGAGGGTCATCGGCCGATCTGCCAGGACACGGGGATCGTGACGGCGTTTGTGAAGGTGGGGATGGATGTCCGCTGGGAGCCGGGCATCGGCGGCATGATGACCATGCAGGAGATGGTCGACGAAGGCGTGCGCGAAGCTTGGCGCAACGCTGACAACGTGTTGCGGCCGAGCATCCTTGAAGACCCGGCGTTTACGCGGAGAAATACTGGCGACAACACCCCGGCGATGGTGGTGGTCGAGTTGGTGGAAGGTGGAGACGTTGATGTGACGGTTGCCTCGAAGGGCGGAGGATCGGAGGCAAAGAGCAAGTTTGCGATGCTCAATCCGTCAGACTCGATAGTGGACTGGGTGCTGAAAACGGTGCCGACCATGGGTGCAGGATGGTGTCCTCCCGGAATGCTCGGGATCGGGATTGGTGGGACAGCGGAGAAGGCGATGGTGATGGCGAAAGAGTCGCTGATGGACCCGATTGACATGCAGGAACTAATCGCTCGGGGAGCAAAGACGAAGATCGAAGAGCTGCGTATTGAGCTGTATCACAAGGTCAATCGTTTGGGGATCGGCGCACAGGGCCTGGGCGGACTGACGACCGTGCTGGACGTGAAGATCATGGACTTTCCCACGCATGCAGCGAACCTGCCGATCGCTATGATTCCCAACTGCGCAGCGACGCGGCATCTGCACTTCAAGCTCGACGGAAGCGGCCCGGTGATGATGGATCCGCCGAAGCTCGACGCCTGGCCGAAGCTCGAATATGACGTTCACACGGCGCGCCGGGTCGATCTGAATACCATCACGCATGAGGATGTGAAGACGTGGAAGCCGGGTGAGGTGATTCTACTGTCGGGCAAGCTGTTGACCGGACGCGATGCCGCGCACAAACGTATGACCGACATGCTGACGCGAGGCGAAAAGCTGCCCGTCGATTTCAAGAACAGATTTATCTACTACGTTGGGCCGGTGGAAGCAGTGCGCGACGAAGCGGTTGGGCCTGCCGGGCCGACGACTGCGACGCGCATGGACAAGTTCACTCGGCAGATGCTGGCTGAGACCGGATTGCTCGGCATGATCGGCAAGGCAGAGCGCGGACCCGCTGGAATCGATGCTATCCGCGAGTTCGAGGCGGTGTATCTGATTGCAATCGGCGGCGCGGCCTACCTCGTCTCGAAGGCGATCAAGAGTTCGAAGGTGCTGGCGTTCGCGGATCTAGGAATGGAAGCAATCTACGAGTTCGAAGTGCAGGAAATGCCGGTGACTGTCGCCGTTGACACTAAAGGAACCAGCGTACATACGACTGGCCCAGAGGAGTGGTCGCGTAGAATTGCGGGGATTCCGATTCTTCAATGATTGAAGCAAAAGGCTTTGTGGATGAGCGTTAGTCTTAGGGTAATTCCCTGCTTCTTTTTATTAGCGATTGCATCTCTGATAGGCACGGCTTCGCCTGTAAGTGCGCAACAAGCCGGGAAAGCTGCATCGGCAGGCTTACAGGACGTCGGCGCCCAAGCGATCCACGCGATGCTGAAGCAAAACCTGCTTGACCCCACGGCCATTGTAGAGAAAACGGGCAAACCGTTGCCGCCGAATGGGGCGTGGTCGGTTGGCAAAGACGCACCGTCCATTTGTCCGCAAACTTCGAATGCATGTGTGCGAATCATTTATCAAATCGCAGAAGACGAGGTTTCCTGCAACTGGGTCGTGCAGCTGACGGGCGACGGAACTGATGGCGTTATCCTGGAGCAAAATAAGGATGCCGCGCGCTACTTTCTGCGGAGGCTCACACCCAATCAGGCTGCCGATATGGTCCTGAAACGGAAGCAGCCTTCGTATCCGCCGATCGCGAGTGCTGCTCGTGTAAGTGGGGCAGTCATTGTAAGAGCGGTTGTTTCAGGTTCGGGGGCGGTCGAGAAAGCTCTTATCGTGAGTGGACCTGAGATGTTGCGGAGTAGTTCAATCGATGCGATACATGGTTGGAGCTTCAGGCCGCTAATGGTTGGTACGCAATCCTTACGATTCGAAACAGACGTCACGTTTGACTATCGGACGATGGGTCTAGGGTCTTCCAACAGGGTTACGAGTACCCCGTGATCGCTCGAATTAGAAAAGCTATCGCCGGATTGCGGCAACGAATGGGGGCTTTTCGATGGACTCCTTTGCGACAGTATCTCTTTCCATGCGACGTTGTGCGAGAAAGCGACCGCAGGGCGGGCAAATAAAGTTCAGGAATGGCGCCCAGGCGAATAAGAGGGCGATGATGGCGACGGTAATGATGATGGCGATGATGTCGTCGGACATGTGACTTCTCCAGGACCTCTCGCAAGAGGCGGTTAGGAAATGGGGAGGCATGGCTCCTCGTTCATGAGGAAGCCTGCAAAGCATCACAATTGACTCGGATAATTGTTGTTCGCTGGAGACGATTCGATCCGAGGACAAGGCCCGGTCATGCGTCGAGCGGAGGACGCTCCGACACCAGCAGTATGCCACAGGCCCGAGATCGAAGCCAGATCAATTTTCGTTCAACTGCAACTCCGCCAGGACTTAGGAGATGCTGGAGGGATGCTCCGCCGGCGGCACCGGCTTGGGCTTGCGGCTTAGGACGAAGCTTCGGCGCTTGCGGCGTTTGTCGGAAGCGTGGTCGATCTTCTTCCAGAAACCGATGAAGTAGTCGATTGCAGAGATGATCGAGACGATCGTCATCCAGTAGATGGCGGTGACGGCGATGAAGTGAACGCCGACGATGTAGCCGCCCCAATTCCAGTAGTCCCATCGATGCGCAAGGATGGCCGCGACGACGGAGACGATCTGAATGACAGTCTTGAGCTTACCGATCTCACTGGCTTCGATCGTGAAGCCTTCGGTAGCGGCGATACTGCGTAATCCTGAGACCAGGAACTCGCGGCCGATGACAAGAACCGCGATCCATGGTGGAACGATGCGGGGATTGTAAGCCACCAGGATGATGTAGGCGGCGGTGATCATGAGTTTGTCGGCGAGGGGGTCGAGAAGCATGCCCATGGTGGTGATCTGTTTGCGTCGGCGCGCGAGATAGCCGTCGACGCCATCGGTAATGCTGGCAAGGATAAAGACGATGCTGGCGACGATCTCCTGTTCCCCGCCCCGCAGACCCGTAGCGCCATGGCCGCCAGTAAAGGGGAAGGCGGGCGAGAGTATCCAGATGAGCAGCGGGACGCATGCGATACGGCTCATCGTGATGGAGTTTGGTAGATTCATCGAGAGGTTACGGGCGGAGGCACCAACAATAGCATTCTGCCACAGTAAGACGCGCGAAAGTGGGAAAGGCTAACGCCAGCCTGACGTTGCAGACGTCTTGGTCATGAACAAACTTTATGCCGACGCCCTGATGCCGAGTCATGTCTATGTCTATGTCATGATTCGGTTTATTGGGACAAGAGCCTGACAATCTTGAGTCACCTTTTTAGGGGAAGATAAAGGTGCAAGACAGCCTGAACGGAACGACCGTTATGAAGAGAAAGAGGCAGCCATGTAAGCTGCCTCTTTCATTGCGGTGATGTTACGAGCTACGCGTATATACCGCGCTGCTTGGTGGTGTAGGCTACGCGGTCGATTGCGAGCATATAGGCTGCGATGCGGTTGTTGACCCCGTGATTTTGCGCGTAGGTCACGACGTCGCAGAAGCTCTCGGTCATGATGTTGTCGAGACGTTGGTTGACCTCGGCTTCGGTCCAGAAATAACCCATGCGATCCTGCACCCACTCGAAGTAGCTGGTGGTAACACCGCCTGCGTTGGCGAGAATATCCGGGATGATGAAGACGCGCTTGTCCCCGAGGATTTCGTCGGCGACGGTGGTGGTTGGGCCATTGGCGCCTTCGCAGAGAATCTTGCAGCGAATGCGATCTGCATTTTTGCTGGTGATGACATTCTCGGTGGCTGCGGGAATGAGAATCTCGCAGTTATACGTCAGGAGTTCGCGTTTATCGGCGGCCTCGGCCTCGGTGAAGCCGTTGATGGTGCCGGCGTTCTTGCGATGCTCGATCAGGGCAGGGATGTCGATTCCATTTGGGTTGTACAGGCCGCCGTCATACTCGGCAATGCCGATGATCGTGTAGCCCTTCTGCGCGAGCAGTTTGGCTGAGTTGGAGCCGACGTTGCCGAAGCCTTGAATAATGACACGGCAACTGTCAATGGACATTCCAAGATGCTTCATCGCCTCGTCGCAGACAACGGAAACGCCGCGGCCAGTGGCTTCTTTGCGTCCGCGGGAGCCGCCAAGGTTGACCGGCTTGCCTGTAACGACAGCATTGACAGTCTGACGCATGTGCATGGAGTAGGTATCCATGATCCAGGCCATGGTCTGCTCGTCGGTGCCCATGTCGGGTGCGGGGACGTCTTTTTCGGGTCCGATGAATTCCATCAGCTCAGCGGTATAGCGGCGAGTCATGCGTTCGAGTTCACCCTGAGACATCTTCTTGGGGTCGCAGATGACACCGCCCTTGGCTCCTCCAAAGGGGATGTTGACGACGGCGCACTTCCAGGTCATCCAAGAGGCCAGGGCGCGAACTTCGTCGAGAGAGACGTCAGGGGAGTAGCGGATGCCGCCTTTTGCGGGGCCGCGGGCGACCGAGTGCTGAACACGATAGCCGGTGAAGACTTCGATAGAGCCGTCGTCCATGCCTACAGGAATGTGAACGATGAGTTCGCGCGATGGGTAGCGAAGGACCTTCCAGATGCCTTGATCGAGATTGAGTTTTCGTGCGGCGAAGTCGAACCGAGCGGCCTGGGCTTCCCAGGGATTAGTCTCCTGCTCGAGCGTAAGGGTCTGCATTTTTACTTTCCTTTGTTCTATTGCTGGTATCAGCGATTCTCCGGCCATCTTGTGCCTCCGCTAGAAGCAGGATACTGCTTGTGCCAGACCGGTCTGTGGCCAAACTCGAGGAGTATAGGCTCGCCGACCGACGATGTGCAATCGAACCAACGGGGGAGGAGCCACCATCGTCAAGAGTATCCTGCTGGACATAAAACACGCATAAAGCTGCATTTATGATGGATGTAGCCATGCCTTCTTTTGACTCGAACTCCATCCCTTCCGCTCGTGAATTTCAGAAATTAAGCCGTAACCATTCTCTGGTGCCCGTTTATCGGACGGTAACGGCAGACCTCGAAACTCCGGTTTCGGCATTTTTGCGCATCGCCTCCGAGGAACCTGAGGCATTTCTGCTCGAATCGGTTGAGGGTGGCGAACATGTAGGCCGATACACCTTCATCGGCATCCAGCCATACAAAAAGATGACGGCGCGGGGAACACACATTACGGTTCGCGAAGGGAAACGGGAACGAGCCTTCGACGGGGATATCTTTGAGGAGTTGAAGCGGGCGCTGAGCGGACATACCCCTGCGCGACTGCCGGGGTTGCCTCCATTTACAGCGGGTGCAGTTGGCTTCTTTGCGTACGACGTCGTGCGGCAGATTGAGAAGCTGCCCTCGCTGGCCAAGGATGAGCTTGGGGTGCCAGACGCCTGCCTGATGTTCTTCGACCAGGTGCTGGCCTTCGATCACGTGAAGAAAGAGATTCACCTGATGGTCACGCCCGACCTGACGCGGGAGTCTCGAGATGGCGCGTACGAGCGAGCGGTGCGACGCCTGAACAAGATGGAGAAGCGACTGGCCGAGGCGCTGCCAGTCCGAAGAAAGAGGAAGCCTGAGGGGAAGTTGAAGATTACTTCACGGACTCCGAAGGCGGCCTTTTTGAAGGCGGTGGAGAAGACGAAGGAGTACATCGCTTCGGGGGATGTGTTTCAGTGTGTAATCTCGCAGCGCTTCGATTGCGTGCCGGGGGTGGATGCGTTTGAGGTGTATCGGGCTCTGAGAATTGTGAATCCTTCCCCCTACATGTATTTTTTGCGCTTCGGCTTAGAGGAAGAAGTCTCAAATAAGTCGAGCTTGGCGCAC
Organism: uncultured Edaphobacter sp.; assembly: GCA_964658525.1. GTDB lineage: Bacteria > Acidobacteriota > Terriglobia > Terriglobales > Acidobacteriaceae > Edaphobacter. The sequence continues at coordinate 10,417 of CAZZZG010000085.1, read as the reverse complement.
ATCGTAGGGTCATCGCCAGAGCTGCTGGTGAGGGTTCATGGCCGGGAGGTAGAGTATCGGCCCATTGCGGGGACGAGGCCGCGGGGAGCTGATGAGGCAAAGGACCGGGCGATGGAGGCGGATCTTCGCGCGGATGAGAAGGAGGTGGCCGAGCACATTATGCTGGTCGACCTGGGGCGCAACGATGTGGGGCGAGTGAGTGAGTTTGGGTCGGTGAAGGTGAAGGACCTGATGTTCGTGGAGCGGTACAGCCACGTAATGCACATGGTTAGTTCGCTGGAGGGCAAGCTGAAGGAGGGGCTTGGGGCGCTGGACGCGTTTCGTGCATGCTTCCCCGCCGGGACGCTCAGCGGTGCACCGAAGATTCGGGCGATGGAGATTATTGAGGAGTTGGAGCCGACGCGGCGAGGTGTTTACGGCGGCAGCGTGCTGTATGCGGATTTCAGTGGGAACCTGGATTCTTGTATCGCGATTCGGACGCTCTTCATGAATGGAGAGCAGGGACACTTTCAGGCGGGTGGAGGAATTGTGGCCGATTCTGTGCCTGAGAAGGAGTTCGAGGAGTCGGTAAATAAAGCGCGGGCGGTGGTGCGGGCGATTGAGCGGGCTCGGGCAGTTTAGGGGTCGATGCTTGAGTCGCGTCCGTCCGCAATTGGTAGAGGCTGTTGACCGCCCGAAGTTCGATCTTGGTCAAATCTTTCTGGCAAGATCGGGACCGCCTTTATTATTTTCTACCAATCAAACCCTTCAGGTGAGGAAAGTCAGTGACACAATTGGGTGCGGCTTTGCCACAACGGAGGATTCATGAAGAAGTCGGTCAAGATCGTTCTGGCCTCAGCGATAGCACTGCCAATAGTCGTAGCGGCGGCCATCCCCCTCTTCGTGAATGCCAACACGTTTCGGTCTACGATCGAGAGTCGACTCAGCACAGCCCTCTCCCGTAAGGTCACCCTCGGCGATCTAAGCCTCTCCCTCACGAAAGGAAGACTCGAGGCAAACGATCTCGCAGTAGCGGACGATTCCAAGTTCGGCCAGACTCCGTTCTTCACAGCGAAACGACTGCACATCGGCGTTCAGATGAAGCCACTGATCCTCCACCACGAACTGCAAATTCGGAGCTTCGAGGTTGATGCTCCGCAAATCCACCTGATCCGCGCCGAGGATGGAACCTGGAACTTCTCGACCTTGAGCCATGGCACGGACTCTCTGAACACCACGCGACCGACCGCTTTACCTGATCTCCCGGTCGATCGGATCACCATCAAAGACGGCACTGCGACCGTTGAAACGTTGCCCCTGCAGAAAAATCCCCAAGTCTACGACCATCTCGACGTCAGCATGCAGCACTTCTCCTTAGCCCGGGCCTTTCCCTTTGCGGTGAGTGCCTCGTTGCCCGGCGACGGAAGGATAGAAGTCTCCGGAACCGTTGGGCCTATCAATCCGCAGGACGCCGCCTTCACCAACTTCGACACGCAGGTCACAATCCAGCATCTCGACCCTATCGCCGCCGGTTACATTGAACAAGCGGCGGGGATTTCCTTGATCGGCGGCCTCAATGCGCACGTTGTCTCAGACGGTATGAATGTCACCAGCGACGGCAAAGTCCACGCTGAGCACCTCATCCTCCTCAAAGGAGGCAAGGCCGCCCCGTACCCTCTTGATGTCAGTTATCAGGTTGTCCACTCCCTCAAAAGCAACAGTGGCCAAGTCTCCGATCTCGTCTTTCAGACCGGCGCCATCGCGGTTCACATCAAGGGCAACTATCAACTCCCCGCAAACGTTCCGGTCTTCGATCTCAAGCTGCTCGCTCAAAGTGTCCCCCTCAACGAAATGCAGGCGCTTATGCCAGCCGTCGGCGCAAAGCTTCCGAACGGGGCCACCCTCAGTGGAGGAACGCTGTCCGCCAACTTCACCATCAAAGGCTCGCCGACAGACAACGTCATTGTTGGCTCCTATGAAATCAAAAATACAAAGTTGGTGGGGTACGATCTCGGCTCCAAGATCGCTGGTATCGCCGCTCTGGGTGGCATCAAAACTGGCGATACCACTGTCATCGATGTCTCCCGGGCAAACGTGCGCATCACCAAATCAGGCAGCGAGAGCACGAAGATTTACTCGGTCCTGCCTGCGCTCGGTGAGTCTACCGGTAGTGGCACTGTGTCACCCTCTGGACAGCTCGACTTTCACTTGATCTCCAAGGTCACAAGCGCGAAAGGTCTAAATAAGGTCGGGATAAATCTCCTCACCAAGCTGAACAGCACATCCGACGCCGCCAAACCTTCGACTGCCGCTGGAATCCCCATCAGGATCACTGGTACAGCAGAAGAACCCGTCATCACCGCTGACGTGAACGGCCTGGTGAAAGGCAACGCCGCAACGCTAAAGAAGAAACTGTCGAAACTCTTTGGCAAGAAACAATAGTTTGCTCAAGCTGGCCCAACAAACCGTTGAATTCGACAATTGTGCACTGCCTCGGGCGTAGAATTTAAAGATTGCTATGGTCTTCGTTCTGGATAACTACGATTCGTTTACTTACAACCTGGTGCAGTACATGGGTGAACTTGATGCCGAGATGGTCATTCGGCGCAATGATGAGCTGACTCCCGCCGAGGTGGAGGCGTTGCGTCCTGAGCGGATCCTGATCTCGCCCGGACCCTGTACGCCACAGGATGCAGGCATCAGCATAGAGTTGATCAAACACTTCGCTTCCTTGGCGACGACTGGCGGACCCAGGGTACCGATTCTCGGCGTTTGCCTGGGGCATCAGGCGATCGGTGCGGCCTTTGGCGGTAATGTAGTGCGCGCACCCAAGTTGATGCACGGCAAGACTAGTGAGGTGGAGCATGACGGAAAGACCATCTTCAAAGGCATTCCGTCTGCGATGACATGCACGCGATACCACTCGCTGATTGTGACCGATGAAGGACTACCGGATGAGCTGGAGGTCTCCGCGCGGACTGCTGATGGAGAGACGATCATGGCGCTCCGCCACCGCGAGCTGCCAATCGAAGGGGTGCAGTTCCATCCGGAGAGCGTGCTGACCGTACACGGCAAACAGATCATTCAAAACTTCCTGAAGATGTAGCGTGGGGCAATGATGGTGCGTCGGCTAATTTTCGTGTTCACAATCGGGTGCGGAGTTGCGTGGACGCAGCAGCCGATTGGCACGGTAGGGGTGCAGAACGCCAACATCGCCGGAGCACTTGAGGTAAACAACGGCCGCGCAATTCTGGTGGGGAATACGACCGTGACGGCAAGAGATCACACGGCTGAGATTGAGTTGAAACGTGGTGGAACGGTGCGCGTGTGTGCCACCAGCGGGCTGCATCTGACTTCGGGGAATGGCGACGCTGGTACTGCTCCGCTAATGCTGGCGCTCGATCGAGGAGCTATCGAAATACAGATGGCGGCGACGACGCGGGATATGGTGATGACACCAGACCTGCGGTTTACGATGCGCGGAGACGGGCCTCTCGATTTTCAACTCCGGGTAACTAAGAATGGGGATACCTGTGTTGAAAACCGTGGATCACAAGCGCCGGTACTCAATATTGCGGACCAGTTCGGCGAGGCATCGTACGAACTGAAGGCGGGTCAGCATGTGCTGTTCGAACACGGCAGCCTCAAGGAGGTTGTCGATCACGAAAGCTCCTCGTGCGGTTGTCCTCCCGAGCCTGTAATGACAGTTGCCGATGCTCTGCTGCGCCCCGGCAACGCAGGAACTCCCGGTGATGCGAAGACTGCTGAGGAACTGCACCCTTTTCCAGCCGCCATAAGCGCTGGGTTGGCCCCAGCCCCCGTCCCGGAGGCGCCCGCTGGCGCATTGCACGAGCAGGTTTCCGCGACGCTAAACTCCAACGACAGTCCGGATAGCACCACGGAACCGCCGGCGACTCCCGAGGCAAAGGGCGCGACGACCACCGCGATGGTAAATACGCCACAGAGCCCGACCGTAGCCAGTGCCCCAGCCACAACCCCTCCTCGCCATGGTTTCGCGCATGCGATTGGACGGTTCTTCCGAAAGATCTTCGGCAGCTGATTGATATCGCGTTGACGAGGGCCGCCAGACCCGGAAACAGGCTCGCTGAGCTACAATTAAAGGGTTGTAGGCTTGCCGGCAGCTATCGCCAATGCCCGCACAAATATCTCAGTACAGCTGAAATTCAGCACAGATCAGAGGTTTTCTTTTATGTCGATTCCCGCAACGCAGATGCGCCCGGGCATGATTATCAAGTTCAAGGACGATCTTCACCTGGTGTTCTCCGTAGAGCACCGCACGCCCGGCAATCTTCGCGCCTTCATCCAGGCCAAACTTCGCAACGTACGCACTGGAGCGATGTTCGTCGAGCGCTTTCGCTCGCCGGACCCAATTGATCGCGTAATCGTTGACGAAGTGAAGATGGAGTTTTTGTACAACGATGGCGATGAGTATTACTTCATGGATGACAAATTCGAGCAGACCATGCTGAAGCGCGACACGCTCGGCGATGCCGTTGACTATCTGCTGCCCAATCTCTCGATCAACGTAAGCTTCCACGACGGCAAGGCTGTCGGTATTGAGCTTCCAGGCGTAGTCGAGATGACCGTCATGGAGACGGAGCCCGGCATCAAGTCGGCGACCGCATCGTCCGTAACCAAGCCTGCGAAGCTTGAGACAGGTCTGGTCGTGCAGGTGCCCCCCTTCATTAACGAAGGCGAAAAGATTCGTGTGGATACAGCGGAAGGCGCTTACATGAGCAGGGCATAGGGCAGGTCGTTTCCAGAAGAGGCGGAGTCACTGGCTCCGCCTTTTCTTTCGTCTTCTGCGCCTTGCATGGGCGTATCTGCTCTGCGACACTGGAGGCTCCATGGTGTGCCATTACCTCGTAAAAGGTCGCGTGCAGGGAGTCGGATTTCGCTGGTTCGTACACCAGGAGGCGGCGGAGCTCGGACTGCGGGGATGGGTCCGAAACACAGATCAGGGTCACGTCGAGATCGTCGCGGCGGGTAAACCCGAAGAGCTTGCCGAGTTGAAGGATGCGCTGCGAAAGGGTTCGCGCGGCAGCCGCGTCGATGCCGTAGAGGAACAGGAACTGGTCGAGAGCGAAGGCGCGCAGCTCGGGCCATTTGAGATTGAAGGAGCCTGGTAAGGACTGATGACACTACCGATTAACTGCGAACCATTGAAGACCCTGATCCGCACTGTGCCCGATTTTCCTAAGCCTGGCATTCTCTTCTACGACATTACGACCGTGCTGAAAGATAAGGCAGGGTTTGCCACACTGATCGACGCCTTCGCGCAGTATTACATCGGAAAAGAGATCGATCTCGTGCTGGGAATCGAGGCGCGCGGATTTATCTTCGGACCAGCTCTGGCATATCGACTCAACGCAGGCTTCGTACCCGTTCGCAAGCCGAAGAAGCTGCCTGCCCCGACCGCCCGCGTCACCTACGATCTCGAATATGGCACTGACGCCCTGGAGATTCATCTGGATGCGATCCAGCCGGGAGAGCGCGTCGTCATCGTGGACGATCTTCTGGCGACTGGCGGCACAATGCAGGCAACAGTCGAGCTCGTGCGACAGTTGGGCGGTGAGATCGCAGGACTCGGCTTTGCGATTGAGCTCGACTTCCTGAAGGGCCGCGATAAATTCCAACAGTATGACGTACTGAGCCTGCTGCACTACGACGAGTAATTCGACAAAGTGAGGCGAAGACTCCGATCAGTGGCAACCGTCTCCAATAAATGCTTGGCATCCAGTTCGGACAATTGAGGATTGAGAAATGAAATCACGCGGATATGCTGTACACGATAAGAAGTCGCCATTGGCTCCTTTTAGCTTCGAACGGCGTGAGCCAGGCGCGAACGATGTAGTGATAGAGATTGCCTACTCCGGAATCTGTCACTCGGACATTCACCAGGCGCGGGATGAGTGGGGCGGGTCCATCTATCCGATGGTGCCGGGGCATGAGATCGTCGGGCACGTGACGGCTGTTGGACGTGACGTGAAGAAGTTCAAGATAGGCGATCTGGCCGCTGTCGGAGTGATCGTCGACTCCTGCCGCGAATGCGAGAACTGCAAGGCGGACGAGCAGCAGTACTGTCTGAAGGGCGCAGTTGAAACCTACAACAAACGCGACTACTCAGGCCAGGTCACTTATGGTGGGTACTCCAACAACATCGTCGTGCACGAGTACTACGTCCACACAGTCTCTCCAAAGCTTAATCTCGCAGCAGTGGCTCCCCTCCTCTGCGCAGGAATTACAACCTACTCACCGCTTCGCCACTGGAAGGTGGGCAAGAACAGCAAAGTAGGCGTTATCGGTCTGGGCGGGCTCGGTCACATGGGCCTGAAGTTCGCTCATTCGTTTGGCGCTCACGTAGTCCAATTCACCACCTCCGAGAACAAGATCGAAGACGCGAAGAAACTGGGTGCCGACGAAGTGGTCGTGACGAAAGATGCCGCTGCTGTTGCAAAGCATACTGGCAGCTTCGACTTCATCCTTGACTGCGTTTCCGCGCCGCACGACGTCAATCAGTACCTGAATCTCCTGCGGTTGAATGGAACTCTCTGTCTCGTTGGTCTTCCTGAAACCCCGTTGTCAGTCGCTCCATTCTCTGTGGTGGCCAATCGGCGTTCTCTCGCCGGATCGGGCATCGGAGGGATGAATCAAACCCAGGAGATGCTCGACTACTGCGCCGAGCACAACATCGTCTCCGACATTGAACTGACCTCAGTCGACAAGCTGAATGAAGCCTATGAACGGGTGCTGAAATCGGATGTGAAGTACCGATTCGTGATCGACATGGCGACATTGCCCAAGAACTGACAAGACGCCTCTGTTTACTTCTAGGCAAAGAGGGTGAACAGAGGCGAGTCCAGAGCGAGGGTCTGCACCGGGCCAGAGAGCATCCCGGTTGCGGAATCACGACGAAAGACCGTCACGTTTGCCGAGTCCTGGTTCCCGCAGATGACCCACTGTGCTGTCGGGTCCAGGGTGAAGTGGCGAGGAGTGTTGCCGCCACAGGAGATCCGCTGCACAAGTGTAAGGTCACCATTCTTCGTACTGATCGAGAAAACAACCAGTGTGTTCTCGCCACGATTGCTGGCATAGAGAAAATTGCCGTCAGGAGAGACTGCAAGTTCGGCAGCCGTGTTCTTGTCTGCGGGAAATTCCGGCGCGATGGTCTTGATCGAGAACGTGGAATTAACCAGAAGGCCTTGCGGCGTATTGCTGAAGCGCGTCGCAGTCCAGAGGCAGCGATCGATGCTGGAATCCATCTCATTGATGCAGTAGACCCACCGGCCGTTAGGGTGGAAGACGACATGGCGAGGTCCTGAACCCGGACGCTCATTGGTGAACAGATGTGGATCGGAGAGTGTGCCAGTCTCCGGATGAATGTAAAAAACTGCGATATGGTCTGTGCCTAAATCGCAGACCAGGAGGAAGCGGTCATCCGGTGAGATGGTGGCGCAGTGGGGATGCGGATCCTGCTGGCGCGCAGAGTTCGGTCCAGGTTCTCCAAACTTTTGACGATCCTTAAAATCGAGGCGTTCTACCGGCTGACTGAGCGTGCCGTCAGCCTGAACGCGATAAGAAGAGATAGTAGAACCGGAGTAATTGGCAACAAACGCCGCGTGGCCAGTCGAGTCTACCGAGACGTAAGAAGGCCCAGCTCCACCAGAGGGCACCTGGCCAATTTGACGAAGATTACCGGTTGCCGGGTCCAGCGCAAATGTCGTGACGGTTGCGGCTGGATCATTAATGGCATTGACCGCATAGAGCGAGCTGTGGCCTGAACCGGGAGGCGCTAACGCAAGAAAGGACGGCCGAGCCGTGGTTGCAACCAACTCTGGAGGAGTTAACTGGCCATGCGTCGAATCGAAGGTCGACCGATAGATTCCTTTGCACACCCCTTTGGTCGTGTCGGTTCCGAAGAAGACATAAACCGGAGTCGGCGGCGCGGCTTTTTTCTTGCGTACAGGCCACGTCGCAAAGGCACGAGCGGACGCCCCAAATGCGGGAAACAGTAAAAGAAATCGGCGGCGCGTGAACATGGACCAAACCCCTGGGAGGTTATGCTGGTTCGCCTGGAAGATGAATGCCCAACTCGTCCTCGGCCCGGATATCCGGGTTGATGACAGGAAGGCTGGGAAGATTGTCGGTGCGGCCAGCTTCTTTTACGACGGCGTTGGCGTGTTCGAGAACTTCATCTATCGTCATGGTGTACATCTCCCGGCCATTGTCGTAACCGGATTTGACGGCGTGCTGCAGATACCGCCCGGCTGCCTGCGCCGCAAGATAATCAGTAATAACGTAGCCGGTACGACGCTTCTGTTCGACCCACGCCAGGTTCGGCATGGAGATCCAGACGGGTCTATCGTTGACGGCGAAGCGGATGTCGGTGGCGTCGGCATGCCGCGTCGCGATAGCCACCATTGTCCCCTTCCAAACGCAGTGAAGGTCTTCTCCGGTCCAGCGGTCGGTTACTTTGAAGTTCTCATACATGATTGTCTCTAGATTAGTGCAGGGGGAAGGTATCAGCAAGGTAAGGGCCCAAAACGAAACGATTTCTGGTCTGACCTCTAGATAAATCGATTATCTTATCGTCTATTCCCACAATGGGAATAAGATGCCTTGTTACTTTCGTAAGCACTTGAAATTGCTTCTGGCGTATGTAAGTCACCAAAGCTATCCTTATTCTGATTTTACGGTGATAGATGACCTTGCGTCGAACAGAAGCTGAAGCCGCTAGTTTAAGGGCGATCTGGACACGTGATTTGTTGGACTCCCAGCCAGAGTTTGAATGTGGCGAACTTGTACGACTTGCTGCCTGTCTCTGCGGAACTCCAATTAGCTTGGTGACGCTGCTTGATGAGCGGCACCAATGGTATCGTGCGTCTGACGATCTGAAGATGGGTGAGACGCCGCGAGAAGTTGCTTTCTGCGCGCATGCAGTCCGGCAGAATGGGCTCTTCATGGTGAATGACGCCCTGACGGATCCGCGATTTTCGAGCAATCCTCTGGTGACCTGGGATCCGGCGATCCGTTTCTTCGCCGGGGTCGGGTTGTATAACTCAGACGATGAGCCGATGGGAACGTTTTGCGTGATTGATACGGCTCCCCGAATCCTGAGCGAGGATCAGATAGAAGCTCTCGAGATTCTGGGACGGCAAATCAGTCTTCGGCTGGAAGCAGTAGTGCAGCGCAAAGCTCTGGAGCAAGCGCTGGCAGACAAAGAAAGAGCGAGCGCGGGACTGAAGGCAAGTGAAGAACTCTTTCGCGCGTTCATGAACGCGAGCCCGTTTCTGAGTTATATCAAGGACGCCGCTGGGCGATTGCTGTTTTACAACCGCAGCTTCGCTCAGAGATTTGGCGTAAGTGAATACGCGTGGTTGGGCCGGACCGACGAGCAGCTCTGGTCGAGAAAACTTACAAAGTCGGTGCGAACTCATGACCTGGAGGTCATGGCCGGCGGAAAGATGGTCGAGACCGAAGAGCATATCCGGAACTCAGACGGATCGGTCAGCTCCCTGCGATCCTTTAAGTTTCCCTGCCATGATTCTGCAGGAAATGTATTGTTGGCCGGAGTAGCAGTGGATGTGTCGGAAGAGGTAGCTCATCACGCGGAGTTGGAGCGCTACCATCGCGAACTCGAAGATGCCAATGATCAGTTGCGCAAGCTCGCCGTCACCGACGAACTGACTGGACTGCGTAATCGCAGATCCTTTGAAGAGCGGCTGGTGATGGAGTTCTCGTTGGCGCGGCGGAGGAAGAGAGAGCTTTCGGTGTTGTTGATCGACGTCGACAACTTCAAAACGATTAACGATAGATGGGGCCACGCAGCCGGAGATGAAGTCCTGCGTCGCCTTGGCATGATCCTGCGAACGACCGTGCGACTACCCGACCTGCCTGCGCGATATGGTGGCGAGGAGTTTGTGGTTCTGCTTCCCGAGAGCGGCGAAGAGAGCGCCATGGGACTTGCCCGGCGCGTCATGCAGCGGGTTGCGACCGAGGATTGGGACAATGAACCGCTCACCATCAGTGTGGGAATGGCTTCAATGAACGAGTCGCTCGAGAACGGATTTGAACTGGTGGAGCTCGCAGACGAGGCCCTTTACGCAGCCAAGCGGGCAGGAAAAAACCGTGTCATGGTCCACAGCTACTAATATGTCCTGCTCTACCAAAAACAAAAGAGGCGCATCCACAAGGTGCGCCTCTTCGCTAATAGCTTCGCTTAACTTTTATGCCTCAGCGTTTGGATCGCCGGCTTCGCCTTCGCCGCGCTCTTCCATCTGCTTGGCAAGCTCTTCGCGTTTCTTGGTACGGGCTTCTGCGCGCTTCTGAGCCTTCTCGTTCAGCTCGTGCTCTGCACCGAGAAGCTCGATGTAGGCCATCTCGGCGGCGTCACCCTTGCGGGCTCCGAGGCGCGTGA
>CAZZZG010000084.1:0-17645 GCA_964658525.1 uncultured Edaphobacter sp. | reverse complement strand
ACTCATCCGCATACTTCGTAATCCGCAAAAACCACTGCGTCAGATCCCGCAACTCAACCACCGTATCCTCATGCCGCCAGCAGCGCCCGCCGATCACCTGCTCATTGGCCAGCACCGTGCAACACTCCGGACACCAGTTCACCTTGCTCTTCTTCCGATAAGCCAGCCCCTTCTCGAACATCTTCAAAAAGAACCACTGATTCCACTTGTAGTAATCCGGCAAACAAGTAGTCACCTCGGCGGCCCAGTCGTAGCCATACCCCAACCGCTGCATCTGCTTCCGCATCGCCGCAATGTTCGAAAGCGTCCACTTGCGCGGCGGCACTCCGTTCTTCAGCGCAGCATTCTCCGCCGGCAGACCAAACGCATCCCACCCCATCGGGTGCAGCACGTTGTACCCGCGCATCCACATGTGCCGTGCCAGTGCATCGCCAATCGCATAGTTCCGCACGTGCCCAATGTGCAGCGCGCCGCTCGGATAGGGCAGCATCTCTAGGCAGTAGTACTTCGGCTTCCCCGAATCATGTGCGTCCGCCGCATAGAGCGTCTCATCTGCATCCCACACGGCCTGCCATTTCGGCTCGATCTCAGCCGGGCTGTAGCGCTGCGGCTGGTTCGGCTCCGCAGCAGGAGAACTCTCAACAATGTTCGCGGTTTCACCGCCGATTTCGCTCGTTCGTGTCTCAGGCATACTACTTCGATTGTAACTGTCTCTCCATCTCACAGAAACACGCGCAGGGAACGTACTTGCATTGTGCCTCTCAAATCCCTATAAAGACCTGACCAACAACTGAATACACTCGACCGTCTCTACACAACTCACACACGAATTGAGTGCGACATGAATAAACGACAGTTCCTCAAAGGCTCCGGCTCTCTCCTCACCGCCTCCATGCTCTCCCGCTTCGTCTCAGCCGCCGAACAAACGGCAGAACAAGCCGCCCATCAGACCGCCCCACGAACCAACTGGGCCGGCAACCTCACCTTCCACACCGACACCCTCTACCAACCAAAAACCACCGAAGAGGTCCAGCACATCGTCAAAAGCTGCGACAAGCTCCGAGCCCTCGGCCGCGGCCACTCCTTCAACACCATCGCCGACAGCACCCACGCGCAAATCTCCCTCAAGCAGCTCGACTCCATCGACATCGACGCCAAAGCCCACACCGCCACCGTCGGCGCCGGCGTTACCTACGGCAAACTCGCCCCAATCATCGACGCCCAGGGCTTCGCCGTCCCCAACCTCGCCTCACTCCCACACGTCTCCGTCATCGGAGCCTGCGCCACCGCTACCCACGGCTCCGGCAGCAACAACGGCAATCTCGCCACCATCGTCTCCGGCCTCGAGCTCGTCACCGCCGACGGCACCCTCCACACTCTCTCCCGCGCCAAAGACGGCGACCAGTTCCTCGGCCAGGTCGTCAACCTCGGCGGCCTCGGCGTCGTCACCAAAACTACCCTCGACCTCCAACCCACCTTCCAGGTCGCGCAGGTCGTCTACGAAAACCTCTCCTTCTCCCAACTCGAAAAGCACCTCGACGAAATCTTCCTCAGCGGCTACAGCGTCAGCCTCTTCACCACTTGGCAAAATCACGAGGCCAATCAGGTCTGGGTCAAACGCCGCCTCGATCCCGGCGCCACCTCCGTACCATTCGCCCCCGAGTTCTTCGGCGCAAAACAAGCCACGCAAAAACTCCACCCCGTCCCCGGCCACGCCGCCGAAAGCTGCACCGAACAACTCGGCGTCCCCGGCCCCTGGTACGAGCGCCTTCCCCACTTCAAGCTCAACTTCACCCCCAGCAGCGGCGCCGAAATCCAAACCGAATACTTCGTCCCCCGCGAGCACGCCTACGAAGCCATCCTCGCCGTCGAACAACTCCACGACCAGATCACCCCACATCTCTTCATCACCGAGCTCCGCACCATCGCCGCCGATAACCTATGGCTCAGCATGGCCTACCAGCGCCCCTCCCTCGCCATCCACTTCACCTGGAAGCCCGAATGGGACGCCGTACAAGCCATCCTCCCCCTCATCGAAGAAAAGCTCGCTCCCTTTAACCCGCGCCCCCACTGGGCCAAGGTCTTCACCCTCCCACCCGCAAAGATCCAGCACCAATACCCAAAAATGCCCGAGTACCAAGCCCTCCTCAAGCGTTACGACCCACAAGGAAAGTTCCGCAACCAGTTCCTGGACACCAATATCTTCAGCACCTGACCCGCTTCGAAGTCTCGAAGAACCAACAAACAGGTTCTCCGAAGCTCAGCGTCTATAATTCGTCCTGATTCTCAGGAGTCAACCATGCGAGCAGTTCTCCTGTTTTCCGCGCGCCGTCCACTTTTCCTCACTCTCGCGCTTCTCGCTCTTAACGCTCCACTCCCATCGCAAACCGCGCCGCCACCCACCGTAAAAATTTACGACGGAGGCACGCGGCAAACTCTCGAAAGCATCTTTATCCCGGCCCATGGCCCATGCGCCCTTCAGCCTCACCCTCGAAACCGAGTGGTCACGGCCCATGAGAGGCGGCGGCACTTATACCCTAGTTAACAAACGGAGAATCATGCGCGACAGCACCGGTCGCATCTATCAGGAGCGCTGGCTGCTCGTCCCAAAGAACGGAAAGATGGAATCCGTGATGGACTTCATTCAAATCTCAAACCCAGCCGACCACACTCTCTACAACTGCCAGATCGACATCAAGCGCTGCTTCCTGGTGCCCTACGGCGGATCGGTAACCAGCACCTATCAGCCTGCAATCCATCCCTCAGGCGCACTCGCAGACAACGCAGGCTACCAGCAGCACGAGGATCTCGGCCACAACAACATCTCCGGTATCGACACTATCGGCTACCGCGAAGTAACCACGCTCAATCCGGGCGTCTATGGAAACGATCAGCCGATGATCATCACCCGCGAGTTCTGGTACTCGCCCCAGCTCGGCATCAACACTCTCTCCAAGCTCGACTCCCCTCAATCCGGCAAACAAATCTTCACCGCGCGAGAAATCTCAACCACCGAGCCCGAAGCTCAATTCTTCGCTTTACCCGAAGGCTTCACCGTTCAGGATCAACTGCAACCCGCCCCTGACCCATCGCAGCACTAACCCGCAGCCAGCGTCCGCAACACTCCAACATTCCGCGCCTCATCCCCCGGGGCATCTACCGGTGTCTCCGCAATAAACACCGCATGCGCAAACCGTTCATCATGCAGCAGTCGCCGGAATACCTCCGCCCCAATCGTCCCCTCACCAATATGCTCATGCCGGTCCAGCTTCGACCCCATCGCCGCCTTCGCATCGTTGCAGTGCCACACCTTCACCGCGTCGAACCCCACCGTATCCCGCACCAGCAACATCGTCTCCGTATACCCGTCCGGCGACACAATGTCATACCCCGACACATGCACATGGCACGTATCCAGACAAACCCCCACCGGCGCACAAGCCTTCAGCTTCTCCACCAGCTCCGCCACCTGCTCCAGTTTCCCGCCCAGCGAAAACTCCGCCCCCGCCGTATTCTCAATCAAAATCTTAAAGTCCTTCCCCTGCCAGGCCACTCCATCAATCGCCTTCTCAATCGACTCCGCCGCCAGCCGCAAACCCTCCTCTCGCGTTAGCCCCTTCCAGCTCCCGGGATGCAGCACCAGATACTCCGCCCCAAGCGCCAGCGCCCGCTCCACCTCCCCGCGAAACGCCGCCACGCCGTTCACCCGAACACTCTCCGTCTGACTGCAAAGATTAATCAGATAGCTTGCATGAATCGCCACCGGCCCCACATCATGCTTCGCCCGAAGCTCCACCATCTTCTTCGCGTCCTCCGGCTTCACCGCCGCTGCTCGCCATTGTCGCGGACTCGAAGAGAAAATCTGAAACGTATTCGCCCCCGCCGCCACGGCCCGCTCCACCGCAGTCCAGGTCCCACCCGCCGTTCCCACATGCACGCCAATCCGCTTCTTCCCCGTCTTTGCGATCATTGAACTCTTCATTCCTCAAGGCTACCCCACCCGCAGCTTAAAGCGCGCCTGCATCACGCCCAAATGCTATGCTGGCCCCGGCCATTATTCCGTGCAAAGAGGACGCCCCAATGCCAGCTCCGCAAAATTTTAAGAACCACGCACGCTTCCATCCGCCCTTTCACTTCGTCATCATGCCTCTGCTCATCCTCAATCTCATCTTCTCCATCTACATCACCGTCCACAACTGGCCCGCCTATCAGCACTCTCATCTTTGGAACGTCGTCATGGCAATCGTCTTCATCCTGATAGCCGGCAACTCCCGCGGCTATGCCCTGAAAGCGCAGGACCGCGTCATCCGCCTCGAAGAGCGCCTCCGTCTCCACGCGCTGCTCCCCGAAGCCGACCGCGCACACATCAACGAGCTCACCGCCCGTCAGCTCATCGCCCTTCGCTTCGCCTCCGACGACGAACTCCCCGCACTCGCCCACCAGGCCCTCACCAAAAACATGGAGCCAAAGGCCATCAAGGAAGCCATCGTCAACTGGCGCGCCGACCACCACCGCATCTGACTTCAGAACTGCTCAACGCTCAAAGAGCCAGAATTTACGGTCGGACCCGCCAAGAGGCTTCCGTCTGTAGCCCATCGCATTCAGTCGGTCCCACAGCGCCGCTGTCGGCTGATACCCAACAAATCGAGGATAGCGCGCCAGAAAACTCTGCTCCGGTTCGACCTGCATCGGGAAACGTCCACGCTCCAGCAACGCCGACTTCTCCGCAACCTCCATCGGGTCTGCGAGATTGAACGAGTAGTGCAGCCGCGCCCGTTCCGACTCCGATCCATACCACCACACCGGATAAAACTGAAAGCAGCTGTCCGTCATAATCGGGATATCAGGATCGATTCCAGACACATACTCCGACAACACCGGCACCGCACGAGTCTTGTCTCTCACGTCATTAAAAACATTCCAGACAAACAGCAACGCGCACACACCCATCGCCCCACGGATAACATCTCGTCGATTCGGAACAATCGCTGCAAACCCGAACCCGCCAAGAATCCCGATTCCACCCAGAGCAGCAATGGCATATCGGCATTCATAGTAGTTGTTAACCGGCATCATCACGCACAGTGTCAGCGGAAGCAACAACAGGAGTGCAACTGCAGCCGCAACCTCATAACCAGGAGCTACAGCCAAGTCACGTCGCCCCACCTCTTCGCCCCGTCGTCGCCGCACCACAGCAATCACCAGCGGCACGCCTAACAACAAAGTAGACAGCCCGAAGATTGCGCGAAACGACTTTCTGGCAACCCCCAGCCAGTGAAACGGCGTGAACAACGAGTACGTGGCCCGCGTCGCGATTGCTACCGTCAACACCTGGTCCCGCGTGTGCCGCATCATCGGAATCGTAATAGTCAACAGCGGAAGAGCAATCAGAAACGTTGCGTAAAGAGGCCAATCCAGCCTCTTCGTCTCACGCCATCGCCACGCCTCGGCAATAAAAATAACAAACGTGATCTCCAGAAGCCCAAGCTGATGGCTCAGCGTCACCCCCGCAACCCCGGCCACCATCCCGAACAGCGCAAGCCCACGATCTTCGCGTCGTTCCGCAGCTCGCTGCCAACTCAATAGCGTGAGCATCGTAAATCCCAGCAACAGAGCATATGGGCGCGATTCGAAGGCGTACCACCACCCCGGCTCGCTCGCCATAATCGCAACCGCAAGAAACCCGATCGCCACCCCGCAGCGACGCCGCACAAACAGATAGAGCGCCAGACACGCTCCCGTAAATCCCAACATCGAAGGCAGCCGCGCAGCCAATTGCGTCGGCCCCACTACCTTACTCAAGGCCCTCACCATCAGGTGTAGCAGAGGAGGGCTACCGTCCGCCGGCATCGCCGCCATGAAAGAACTCATGTCCGGCCGCGTCGCCACCATGATCGTCAGAACTTCGTCAAACCACATCGGCCGATAAGCGCTGACAGTAAACGCAGTGACAAAAATAACCACCAGCACCAGCGTGATACTTAAAACCTCGCGGCGCTCAAGAAAACCGCAAAGCCCACTGCCCCACCCAACCGTTCCTGGCCCAGCCGGCAGGCTGAAATCGTTCTTATCCGCAGCCCACGTACTCTTCTCTGATCTATTCGCCGTCTCCTGCATGAAGGAATTGTACTTTGGCGACTCCTTCAACTCGCCCTCACCAAAAACATGGACTCCAAGAAAAGAGGCGGCCAATCATCAGGCCGCCTCCCACAATCACCTATCGTCGAAGCTCAATATCCAACCGAAAACGAAGCCCTCTCATGCGCCGGCTTCTCAATCTCGTCCACCAACGCAATCGCATAATCCGCGAAAGAGATTTTGCTCTCCCCCTTCGCATCTGCGATCAGTTCTTTCGTCCCCAGCCGAAATTTTCCCGTGCGCTCACCCGGTACGAAATACGCCGCCGGACTCAGATACGTCCAGTTGACATCGGACTTCCGCAGCACCTCCAGCGCCTTCTCATGCGAAGTCGCGATCGGCAGATACTCCGCCGGAAGATGTCCCGACTTGATCAGCGTCACACCGGGCGCAACCTCGAGCAATCCTGCACCGCCAACCACCAGCAGCCGTTTTGCACCCGCCTTCTTCACCGCGGCAATCTCTCTCTCCGTCACTCCAAGAATCGCATCCGTATTGTCCGCAGGAGGAGCGTATGCGCTCACCACAACATCAGCGCCGGTAACAATCGAGGCGATCGCATCCACCTTCGAAAGGTCGTCGGCCTTGGCGGTCACTCCCGGTTCTGCCTTGATCGAATCCACCTTACGTGCCACAGCAGTCACTTTATGCCCGCGCCGAAGCAGCTCCTTCACAATCTCCTTACCCGAATTTCCTGTCGCTCCATACACCACAACGTTCATCGCAACCTCCTAAGACGTCTAGATCGAAACCACTCCACACCTCAGATGCGGCCCGACACCCAGTCGAGCCGCATACATTCCGAAAATCGTTAAGCCGCCACAAATTGCGAACGAATCGTCTCGAAATGCGGCTGCAGGAACGTCGCACGATCCGTCTGGCCCTGCATCAGAGCAGAAGCTCCACCAGCCGACAGGAAGGTCGTATCCGTCACACCCAGAAAACCGAACACATTACGGAGATAAGGCTCGACATGATTGAACGAGGCCATTACGGTCCCCGCGTCATACACACCACCTGACGCAATCAGGAACGTAGCTTTTTTCCCGATGAGCAGGCCCTTAGGCCCTCCCTCTCCGTAAGAAAAAGTCTCGCCGACCCGCGCAATCTGGTCGATCCAGAGCTTGAGCACCGCGGGCACACTGAAGTTGTGCATCGGCACACCAAAAACATACTCATCGGCAGCCCTCAGCTCGGCAAGCAGAGTATCCGAAAGCGCAAGCGCCTCGGTCTGTTCCGCACTCCGCGCATCCTTCGGCGTATACGCCGCGCCAACCCACGCAGCATCAATCGTCTTCAAACTGCTGGCGGCAAGGTCACGTGTGATCACCTTCCCGGCTGGGTTCGCTTTCTTCCAGTTCTCAACATATTCACTGGTCAAACCGCGAGAGATGGACGTTTCAGAAAACGGGCTCGAATTCACAATAAGTAATGTCGGCATGGCAAAATCTCCTATACAACATCTGACGTTTAAACAACTAGTGTCGATTCATAAATACACGACAAATGTTGTTTAAGCAAAAAATGTTGTCAAACTCTTGTAAACTTGTATCAGTCCAATGTCCGCGTCCACCGCAAAACCCGTTCAAGGGATTACCGATCAGGACATCGCTGAAGTCGCGACCAAGGCCCACCATCTAGCCTCCGCTTCTTCAACGCTGGCCGAAATCCCCGAGCTGATGCCAGAGAAATCGGTGGATCCCCGCATCCTGCGAACCCGCAAGCTTCTCCAACAAGCTCTCGTCAAACTCATGGAAAAGAAGGAGTTCGACGCCATTTCCGTGCAGGACATAGCCGAAGAAGCCACCATAAACCGCGCCACCTTCTACGACCACTACCCCGACAAATTCGCGCTCCTTGAGTGCACCGTCGGCTCCCGCTTCAACGAATTGCTGGCCGAACGCGGAATCTCCTTCAACAGCTCCTGCACCGCAGCCCTCAAAGCCTTCATCATCGGCGTCTGCGACTTCATCGCCTCCGCTCAAATGCCCTGTTGCGAGCGACCCGGACAGCTGGAACCCCACATGGAGTCGGCCATCATCGCCGTCGTCCGCCGCATGCTCCTCGAGGGCTTAGCAAAACACCCGACCAACGAGCCCATCTCGCCTCAGATGATCGCGACCACCGCAAGCTGGGCAATCTACGGCGCCGCCAGGGAGTGGGCACAAACGCCCAACCGCCCACCGTCCACAGACATCGTCGAGACGATCCTCACCCTCGTCTCCCCGGTCCTCGCGCTCGCCGCAACCACACCGCACGCCCCATAAAATGTGCCGTTCCGATTAGTAACAAAAAGAGTTACCAATATAGACAGGCACATTCCATACGAATACCGCTCAGCCGGCACTTTATTACTTGTGGCCGCCACTCCCCGAGGATCCGCCGCTCCCCGACGAAGCACTCAGGCTATGAGAAGCAGGCGATGACGCCGAAGACCCCCCATTCGATCCCACTCGCGATGCAGCAGCATACGAGGTATTCCCACTCTGAATCGGCGCTCCCGCCCGCAAGGTAACCGGTCCGGTGTTCCCACCACGACTCGACGCCATGAACCCCGCAGAAGGCGCGGCAGCATAGACCTGCATATTCGCCGATCCGTGCTGCTCCACATGGGTCGAAATCTTGTTCAAGTTCCCCAGCGATCCCCTCGGCACGCCCAACCCCGCCGAGTTCTTCTGGAACACAAAGTTCCCGGGCTTATCTTCCTTGGAGAAGACCATTGGCGTATTGTTCGCAAGCACCAGCGAACCTGCGCCCACAGTCGGCGGCTGCGGCGAAGCGGCACGCACTGGCGAATGCACCGCAGTCCCAATCAGCCCACCTGCCACGCCACCGCCACTTGCAACATTGTTCAATCCATTAAATGCGCCACCCGGCTGCCATCCCCACCCATACCCTGGGAAGAACGACCACGTGCCCGAGTGATAGGGCAGCCATCCCCACGGATACGGCGACACCCACGAATAACCCGCGCCCGGATACATCGCCCAAACCCCATTGCAGTACGGATTCCATCCTGCGCCCACCAGATACGGCTGCCAGAAAGATCCAAACGCTCCGCCATTGATAAAGTTCCCGTAGTAGTTCAGGTCGCTCAAGCCATACGTAGCGCCCCCGGCCACCATCGCATTCGCCTGCGCGTAGCGCGCGTGATAGTCGTTCGCCTCCTTATCCCACGCATCGTACGGCTCTTCCTCAATCTTCTTCGCAACAGCCACCTGCTCTCCACCCAGCGTCAGCGACTCCTTCTTCGTCAACAGCGTCGTCTCCGCGCCGTGCTTCACCTCCACATTTCCGTTGAAGACCGACACCACCGTCTTTCCGGCCTCCACCGTCATTCGCATATGCGTCGACGGCGAAACCGTCATCGTCTCATCTCCCGCCCGCACCACGAACTCATTCCCCTTCGTGCCCTGCAGGTTCACATACACCATCCCCCGCACCACCTCTATCGTCGAGGCCTTGGCTCCCGAGCTGCGCAGCGCCAGCAGCGGAAACTCCACCAGCGAGTTCGGCGCCACCCGCAGCGTACTGTTGTCCTCAAACTCCACCTCAGCGTACCCATCGGCGGTCCGAAGCCTCTCGCCCTGGATGATTGGCATATTCGGCATCGTCTGTTCAAACCCATTGCCCGTCTTGCGATCGAGCGACAGCGTTCCCTTCACATCACTCAACCGCACAATCCTTACGTGCGAATCGCCCGGTCGCGCCCCGTTGTCCACGGGTACGGTGGCCGCCGGCACATCAGTCCTCGGCGTAACGATTGCCGGGATATGAGCTGCTGTCGCATCAGGAGTCCTCACATCAGCCGTCGTCACCTGCGCAGTCGATGCAGAATCCCCATCTAAAGGGTTACTTTGCTCCCCGGCCACTCCACTCTGTGCTCCCGCGGCCACAACTCCCGCAGAAAACGCCATCGCCAGAAACACTCCGTATCCGAACCCGATCTTCATCACCGGCCTCCCAACCAGAGCAGTTGCAACCTTCAGGTGCCGGAAGTATACGTCCGCGACGACTGCCATGGCTTCACCAAAACACAAATAGTCTGGCCTTTTTTCGTTTCGGGACTTGAAAAGTTGTCCTAACGGACAGTGACCGTAGTCGCTACGTCCACGTTTCCCCGAATCGCATTCGAATAGGGGCAAACTAGATGCGCGCGGTGTACGAAATCCTCTCCCGTCGCCTGGTCTACTCCGGCCAATGTCACAGCCAGAGCCGCCGACAAGACAAAGTTCCCCTCTCCGTTACGGCTAATGCCAACCTCTGCCACGACCTCGACCTGATCATCGGTGAAGTGATGCCTCGCCTCTCGACTCACTCGCAACAAAGCATTCTCAAAGCAAGCTGCGTATCCTCCTGCAAACAACTGTTCAGGATTCGTGGCACCTCCATCCCCACCAAGAGCCTTCGGCAGCGCCAGGCTGAGGTCGAGCAGCCCATCGTCACTCCGGATCGATCCATGACGGCCTCCTTTTGCAGTAACTTTCGTGGAATACAGCGTCGCCATTCGTTTTGCCTCCTTTGAATATCCGTGCCTACCAGCGTACTTCCATACGACGACCTATCGTTACTAATCGCCTCGATTCGGACACAACTCATTCAGTACGGTTCCCATCTACACAAGAGATAGTAAGTTGGGAGTACACCTCGTGCGAAACCCGTTTTCCCCCGGCCGTCTTCTGGTCTCTGGCCGATGAACATTCTAAAACGCCTTCAAATTTATTCACTCATACTCCTGCCAGCATTGCAGCCAGTTGCGAAGGCGGATCCGGTACCCGTGCGCGCGGTGGAGGGGACGATTCACGGTCTCCTTGAGTTGCGCTCTGAGGATGGAAAAGTGATCGCTTCAGGAGACAGCTTGCGTGTGCTGCGGGGAAACCGCGTCACATCGCGAACCATCTTCCACTTCAAAGACGGCTCGATTGACGAGGAGACGACAGTCTTCTCGCAACTCCACAACTTCCAACTGATCAGCGACCATCATATCCAGAAAGGGCCCTCGTTTCCTCATCCGATGGATGTGCTCATTGACGTCCATACCGGTCAGGTCACGGTGCATTCCACGGGAAAAGATGGGAAGGAAGAGGTCAAGACCGATCATCTCGATCTGCCCCCGGATCTGGTAAATGGATTGGTTCCCGTCGTGGTCGAAAACATGCGTCCGAAGGGCCCAGCGGTAACAGTCTCTATGGTGGTCGCAACACCGAAGCCGAGACTGGTGAAACTTGTTATCTCCCACGTGGGTGAAGACGAATACTTTGTCGCGGGCACTTCGCGGAAGGCGATCCATTACAACATCAAGATCGACCTTGGCGGAGTGGCGGGCGTGGTGGCTCCGCTCATAGGCAAGGCGCCTCCTGACATTCAAATATGGACCATCGGCGGAGAAGCCACGACCTTCGCGAGAGAACGAGGTCCCCTATACCCGGAGGGTCCCATTATGACGATCCAGTTGGCCACCCCCACCTGGCCGGATACACCCAAGCCCAGCCATTAGCGGCTCGGCAAGCTTCGTCAGTCGATCTGCTGACCGGCAACGTGCTCCATCTTGCAAAGAGAGGAACTCCACGTCGATCAGCCAAAAAAAGAGCCGTCCCGAAGGACGGCTCAAAATGCATTGTTCTCTTTTTACGAACGAAGGAAGCGACGGCGTGCGACCCCTGCTGCACTAAGCAAACCCGTGCCGAACAGAACGAGGGTTGAAGGCTCCGGGGTGGCAGCTACGGGAGTCAATGAGAAGGTACCGACGCCGAAGCCGCTTCCGCTGACGATCTCGCTGTAATTGTTGCCTGGAGTAATGTCGGTGGAGCCGGGTGCGTACGCGCTCCAGACGTTGACCTCTGTGCCATCGGCGGTCTCGAAGCCGAGGCCGTCAGTATCAAGAAAAGTGCTGTTGGGGAACAGGAGATTGTCGCTGAACTCGAACTTAACCAACCCCGTGATGGCGCTATCGTCGAAGGTTCCGGTGATGGAATTAATCACCCACTCATCGCCAGTGGACTGAGTTGCAGTGAGAGTTCCACTGCCGGTTCCAGGGAAACCACCGAGCGATGCCGCAGGACCGGTGAGGCTCCAGTCGAAGGTATCTGCATGGGCAGCAAGAGTAGTGAGAGTGAGTGCGGCAGGAAGGGCTAGCAAACGGGCAAAACGTGCAAGCTTCATCGGGGCTCCGATACTGCAGAGATGGGTAGTACGACCCGCGTCATTGCAGTTGAGTCGCCGAAGTGAAACGTTGCGATTGCCCGGTATTTGCGGTTCGATTTCCCTTTTCCACAGCGCATGTTGCAGGACTCTGCCTAACGAGTCGGCAACGATGTCCCATGTTTATTTCAAGCCGGTAAATTCATGACACTGCAAGATTTAGTGAATGCGATGCGCTTAATCGTGAGTGGCATCGTGGTCATGCAGGAATTGATTGACCACCGAGGCATACTTGTCGGGTTCTTCGTAGTAGGGCAGATGACCGCTTTTCTCGAACCAGACGAGTTGCGCTCCGGGGATGCTGTGGGCCACTGTCCAGGAAATGTCGGGGGTCACGTTCAGATCGAAGCGGCCCTGGATCACAAGCGTCGGGAAGTGGAAGCGCGCCATCTGCGAACTAAGGTCGACGTTGGCAAACGCTTTCGAGACAGCTTCGCCCGTAGCCGAGGCAAAGCCAAGGTCAGTAACATTGGCGAGGTATCGGTCGCAAAGCTCTTGGGAGTAGAAAATCATGCGGAAATGGGCCCGAAGATCGAGACCAGCGGCCTCCGCTTCCGAGTTCGCCTGCCCATGTAGTTTGTCGATCTGTTCTTTTGTTTTGGCGATGACGTCAGGAAAAACCTCTTCCAGCCGCGGATGGAGCTTCGAAAAGCCTGGTGCCGCGGAGTCCGACAGGATCAGTGCATGGACATGCTCCGGATGTGCGGCCGCATAAGCGGAGGCGAGCAGGCCTCCATAGGAGTCGCCAATCAAATCTACCTTCTCCACATGCAACGAGGCGCGAACGGCTTCGAGGTCGCTAACCTGCGCCTCCATCGTCTGTGCCGCGCCCGGGCGAAGCTGGGAGGCGCCCGTGCCGCGCTGATCGTAGAAGATCACCTGCCGGTGCTCCGCGATGCGTCGTGTCCAGACATCATTTTGGATCATGTACACATGCGAGAGACCGGGGCCGCCGTTGACCGCGATGATCGGCGTGGTGGTCGAAGGTTTGCCGTAAGTAAAAGTAGCCAGATCCACATCGGCTGTATGAACCAGACCGTTGTGGGGCTGCGGAACTTGGCCGTGGGATGCTGCCGTTACGAGTAGGAGAACACCGCGAAGGAGTGGATGCATGGCACGTTGAGTATAGTGTCCCGGCCTTACCAGAGAACCACTGTGCCCAGCCGGCTGAAAGGTGACGGCGAGGGCGCGGCCATAATCGTTTTAGGAGTGATCGGTGTGTTCAGGCTTTTTTTGCATCATAGAAGTTCATACCTGAAAGTCATCGGCAGCAGTGCCCTACGGTCGCTCGTTTCGAAAATCGATGAAGTTGTCTATCCCGTCCCATATTGGAGAAACGAACGTGCGAAATCATAAAGAAAGGCTCTCACCCTCCCTCTTGCTCACGAAACTGTCGATCGTACTAACCGGATGTTTCGCGACCTTGGGATTATCCGGATGCTTGGTGGCCGGATACTCGAGCGGCGGCGGCTGGTTCATTTGGCCAGGAAGTCTGGGGTTTATCGTGATCGTTCTGCTGGTAATCTTTTTGCTAAGGCGCCGGTAGTGATTTGGAGCTCACTTCAATCGATCAAAAAGATCGAATTGCAAATTCCGACATTGAACATTGCCGCCTATGAATCGAACCAGTTGGCTCCTTGGTGTTCTCCCGCTGCTGACGATCAGCATGTCGGCGCAAGATCTAAACATAAATCCCACAAGACCAACGATCGCCAACAGCGCGGCCATCCAGAGCAAAGGTGTCGCGCAGGTGGAGGTAGGCTACGATGCCTATCCCCAGAACCCACCAGGCAATCAGCAGACGTTCGATACGCTGTTTACTTATTCTCTGCTGCCCAGACTCAGATTGGACTTCGACTGGTCTGCGTTCAATCATCAACAGCAGGACGGAATCACCACCAATGGAGTCGGAACGATCGAGATCGGCGGGAAGGTCGAGGCAAAGAAGGAACAGTACCATAGGACTGCGCCGGGAATCGCATTGCAGTATGAGGCCGAGCTTCCCACTGCCTCGGCGAGCCCGCTTCAAGGCTACGGTCAACAGGCGATTCTGCTCCTCAACCACCACTATGGAAAGAACGGAGACGTGGACGTCATCGCAAACGGCTCGATAGTACAGTCTGATTGCCGGACGACTACAGGATGTCGATACGGCGGACAACAGTCATTCGCTCTCAGCTATCACCTTCAGAAGGACACGCGTCTCTATGCCGAGGTCTTTAGTCAGAACACTTCACAATCCAACACCCCGCCAGGCACCTATGTTTTTAGTGGCTTCTATCACCAGTTTGGCGAGGCCTTCGGCATTAACGGAGGCCTGCGCTTCGGCGTCAGCGATCACTCGTCAACGATCGGTACAACGGTCGGGCTGATCTTCGGAAGGCGTCTTCAAAAGGACGCACCACCCAGGCAATAGATGCGGTCGATGCTTCATCACAGGTGCTCATAATGGCAGGACCAACAAATCGACACGAACCTCGCTGGCCCGCGCTGTTAGCTATGTTTGCTGTGGGTGGTTTACGGTTAGCTATCCCCAGCTTTCTCTCTTTTGGCCCCGACTGGCTCCTTCTCATTGTGGTTAGCTTTTTGATGATTCCGACCGTCCTCGCAAGACGCGGCGGAAATCTAAAGCTCAATCAACTATTTGGTTATGCCTTGAATGTGGTGGTTACTGCCGACATGGCCTGGTCACTGGGCTTGTTGATCGCTTCCTTGCCGATCCACAAGCTTTCTCCTCAAGTCCTTTTACAGTCGGCTGCGGCGTTATGGGTCACAAACATTCTTGTCTTTGCATCCTGGTATTGGCGCTTGGACGCCGGAGGGCCAAACCAGAGGGATTTACGCGAGAGTCATACCGATGGGGCCTTCTTGTTTCCGCAGATGACGCTTAGTGCTGACACAAGAACGGAGATGGGAGAGCAGTACTGGCGACCGGGATTTGTGGATTACCTATTCATCGCCTTCAACACGAGTACCGCGTTTTCACCCACCGACTGCCCGGTATTATCTCGATGGGCCAAAGTGCTGATGATGATCCAATCTCTCATCTCTTTCACCACCGTCGCTCTGTTGGCGGCTAGAGCGGTAAACATACTTTAGTCCGCAGCTGATCTCTGCTGGGCACGCCGCGTCCCCTTGCTCCCTTAGCAGATCGATGGACCCTGGGTGTAAAACTGAAATGGGTATAAGGAGAGATGATGCATATCAGTAGCAATAGCAGGGCAGGTGCGACCAGCCGTCGAGCGGTGCTCAAGGGGGGAGCGTTCGCCGCGGCGTCGCTCGCCTTCAGCCGTTTGGGGTGGGCATCCCCCGATCACAAGCCTGCCATACCGAAGGTGCGGCTAGCCCATGGAGTCATGATGCCCATGCTTGGCTTCGGCACCTACGGATTGAAGGGTGATGTGTGCATGGAAAGTGTTGCAGACGCTATCACTGCTGGCTATCGACTGATCGACACAGCCCACGTTTACCAAAACGAAGAAGCGGTGGGTGCCGGGATCAAGAAAAGCGGGATCGACCGCAAGACTCTCTTTGTGACGACCAAGATTTGGGTCGATGACTCCGGTTACGAACCGGCAAAGAAAGCATTCCAAACGGCTCTCGACAAACTTCAGCTGGAGTACCTCGATCTTTATCTCATCCATCGGCCACGCGGAGATGTGAAAGGGTCGTGGCGTGCGATGGAAGAGCTCCATGCCGCCGGGAAAATCAAGGCGATCGGACTGAGCAACTTCGA
This sequence comes from uncultured Edaphobacter sp., assembly GCA_964658525.1. Lineage (GTDB taxonomy): Bacteria > Acidobacteriota > Terriglobia > Terriglobales > Acidobacteriaceae > Edaphobacter. Next base: position 1,570 of record CAZZZG010000084.1, on the reverse strand, counting down.
CAAAGCTCAGTTCGCCAGCCTAATGGCAGGTGCGAGCACGAAGCCTGTCATCAATCAGGTCGAGACACACCCGTTCCTGCAGGAAAAGGAAGAATTTGAGTCGTTGCGTGCAGATGGCGTAAAGATGGAGGCTTGGGCTCCGTTTGCAGAAGGGCGAAACGCTCTCTTTACGAATTCAGTGTTGGAGGAGATTGGCAAAAAGCATGGCAAGACCGTGGCACAGGTTGTTCTGCGCTGGCACCACCAACGCGGAGTCATCGCCATCCCGCGTTCGTCAAATCCTGAACATCGCCGAGAGAACCTCGCCATCTTCGATTTCTCGTTGACCGCGAACGATATGAAAGAAATCTCCGCCCTCGACGAGAACCGCAGCCAATTTCCTGAGTGGACCTGAGACCGGGAGTATAAAATCTCTGTCAAGCCCCACCTCGATGAAACCCCTCGCCAGACAAGGGGATTCGCATGGCGTACTACCCCCGCCTGATCCGATATACTTAGAACAGCATGAAAACTGCAAGGGAAAAGTCTCCTTGCAGTTTTTCATTTAATCCTCCACTGGCAGCAAGGAGCACGAAAATCGAGAGCTAACCCGTTTCCTTCCAATATTTTGCAGGCAACTCATTTGTAATGAATATTTTACAGACACACCCTCTCCGCAAACCGTTCAAAACAAATAACATCGGCGCGAAATACCCCCAAGGGGAGGGGGAAGGGGTCGGGAACAGGCCTGACTCGAAACTCCTTGGAAACGAGATGCAACAAAGCGCCACGAAGTCACCACAACGTACCAGCGAAACACCATGAAAAGACCTCAAAAGAACGCGACCTGCAAAGCATTTTTGACCCAATGCGTTTTACGATAGAAGGATGACCGAAGTGGCAGATCAAGAACAGCAATCGACCGGACACGCATCCAAATACACCCGCAATAACCCCTTCCTCTCCACCGTGACCTACAACCGCCTCCTCACCGGCGAAGGCTCGGAGAAGGAGACCCGCCACGTAGAGCTGTCCATCGAAGAGGGCATGACCTACACCCCCGGAGACGCCGTCGGAATCATCCCCGAAAACCGCGCCATCGCCGTGGCTGAGGTGCTCGAAGCCCTCCATTTCACCGGCCGCGAGCGCGTCCTTGACCACTACAAGGTCGAAATCAGCCTCGAAGAGGCCCTGCGCACTCGCCTCGGCATCGGCAAGCTCGCCCGCGGCTCCGTAGGCCAGTACGCCAAGCTCGCCCCAAACATCGAAGGCCTCAAATGCCTCGTCGGTCCTGAAAACAAAGCCCGCGCCGAAGAGTACTGCTGGGGACGCGAGTTCGTCGACCTCGCCACCGACTTCCCCCGGGTCATCACCGATCCGCAGCAGCTCTTCAACGTCCTCCAGCGCCTCACCCCTCGCATGTACTCCATCGCCTCCAGCCAGGCCATGCACAAGGACACCGTCCAGACCACCGTCCGCGTCATCCGCTACGAGTCCCATGGCCGCGACCGGCAGGGGGTTGCCAGCGGCCACCTCGGCGACCGCGCCGGCGAAGGCACCACCATGCCCATCTTCCTCCACTCCAACAACA
>CAZZZG010000083.1:0-18056 GCA_964658525.1 uncultured Edaphobacter sp. | reverse complement strand
GTCTTCCTCGACACCCCTGGTCACGAGGCCTTCACCCGCATGCGTGCCCGCGGCGCCAAGGTCACTGACATCGTCGTCATCGTCGTTGCAGCAGACGACGGCGTCATGCCCCAGACCCTCGAGGCCATCGACCACGCCCGCGCCGCGAACGTGCCGATCATCGTCGCAGTCAACAAGATCGACAAGCCCGAGGCCAACCCCTCCAAGGTCATCCAGCAGCTCACCGCGCGCGGCCTTCAACCCTCCAACATGGGTGGTGACACCGAGTTCGTCGAAGTCTCCGCGAAGAAGCACATCAACCTCGACAAGCTCGAGGAGATGATCTGCCTCGTCGCCGACGTCAACGAACAAAAAGCCCAGCCCGACCGTCCCGCCGTCGGAACCGTCATCGAAGCCAAGCTCGATCGCGGTCGCGGCGCCGTCGCCAGCATCCTCGTTCAGAACGGAACCCTCCGCACCGGAGACAGCTACATCGTCGGCAACACCTTCGGCAAGATCCGCGCCATGTTCGATGACCGCGGTCGCCCCATCACCGAAGCTGGTCCCTCAACCCCAGTCGAAATCCTCGGCCTCGAGGGCATGCCCGACGCAGGCGACACCTTCCTCGTCATGGCCGACCGCGACAAGGCCAAGGGTATCGCTCAATACCGCAAGATGAAGGAGCGCGAAGCGCAGCTCGCCAAGAGCTCCCGCGTCTCGCTCGAAGGCCTCGCCGAGCAGATCAAGCAGGCCGGCATGAAGGACCTCAACCTCATCCTCAAGGGCGACGTGCAAGGCTCGGTCGAGGTTCTCGCAGACTCGCTCGAGCGCATGTCCACCGAGAAGGTTCGCGTTCGCGTCCTCCACTCCGGTGTCGGCGCCATCACCGAGTCCGACGTCCTCCTGGCATCCGCCTCGAACGCCGTCGTCATCGGCTTCAACGTCCGTCCCGATCGCAAGTCCGCCGAGATCGCTGAGCGCGAAAACGTCGAGATTCGTCTGCACTCCATCATCTACGAGCTGCAGGACGAGATCACCAAGGCGATGTACGGCCTCCTCGAGCCAGTCTTCAAGGAGAACTACGCCGGCCGCGCCGAAGTGCTCAACGTCTTCAAGATCACCAAGGTCGGTCAGATCGCTGGCTGCCGTGTCACCGACGGTCTCATCAAGCGCGACCAGCAGGTACGTCTGATCCGCGAAGGCGCCGAAGTATGGAAGGGCAAGATTGCCTCCCTCAAGCGCTTCAAGGACGACGTCTCCGAAGTCCGTCAGGGCGTCGAGTGCGGTATCGATCTCGCCGGTCACAAGGACATCCGTGTCGGCGACGTGATCGAATCCTTCACCACGGAAACCCTTGCTGCCGAGCTTGGCCAGAACTCTGCCGCAGCCCGGAAAGCAGAGAAGGCCGAGAAGGAACGCGAAGCAGCCACCGCAGCCGCAGCCCACGCGGAAAACTCAGTCAACGCATAATCCAATTCAATCAACAATGAAGAGGCCGGGAGCAATCCCGGCCTCTCTATTTAGATCTCCCTGGCAGCTTTTCAAACCCGTATCATCACCGGTCCTAACCACGCATAAGCCCATAGTTGACTGTCCCTTCTTACTCAGTCGTCTTGGTACTATGGAGCTACATGGCCCAGCAACTGAGACGTCTCGCCGATGATGTAATCCAAACCTGGCACACCATGCCTAAATCGCAAGCATTGCGTTGGTATGGGGCTGTCCTGCAGAACGCTCCAACAGTCCTTCGCGAACGCAAATTTTACTCCGCCGACCACGCTATGCGCGGTGTCCTTCGCTTCCACCTGCTCGGCCGCGACCTCGACGTGGATGTAAATGCAATCAACACCACAGCAGGAAACGGTTACGCCTTCCTGCGAGAGTTTTTCGTTCGGCGAATTTATTTCCGGGAGTTCAAGCACCTCAACTTTCACACCTGCCTCGATCTGGGCTGCAACACCGGTGTAGTCTCAAGCCTTCTCAAGCAATTGGCCGGCGCTAATGGCAGAGTGGTCGGCATCGATCCCCTCACCTACCCCGACAACAGCTTCCGCTCCAGGCTCGACACCGTGCCGGGTCTCACCATACATCAAGGCGTCCTTTGCGGAGAGTCACTCCGTCACGACGACGCCGCGCTCCACGCCATGTGCGACCCCTACGACTTCGACGCCAACCTCGCAATCACAGTCGAGGAACTCATGGGGACCTACGGCATCAAACACGTCGATTTCCTGAAGATGGATATTGAGGGTGCCGAGTTCGACATCTTTCGCGACTCCGTGCACTGGCTCGACGACGTCGACAATCTCGCGATGGAAGTCCACAACAACGTAGGGGACCCAACAGAAATCGTCCAGCGCCTCCAACAAAAAGGCTTCCGTGTGAAGTGGCTCGACGATGGCGGCTATCCCACAGACCCGCGCCACGCAGGGTACATCTACGCTTCGAAAATCGGTTCGCTGAAAGACTAAGACGCACAGTCCCCGCGCCTTATAACCTGAATTCACTGGAAGAAGCCCGGCCAACAGCCGGGCCATCGCATTTAAGCCGCAAAAACTTGACCAGTAAGTCGAACTCAGGTCTTCTGGTTTGAGGACTTTGCGCACTTTTCACCTAGGCGGGGAGATACCATGCAGGACATCATCACCGAAGCTCAGAGCAAGACTAAATTCGACCTTCGCGCAATCCAACACGCCCTCCACGAAAATAAAATCGACGGCTGGCTCTTCTACGATCATCACCACCGCGACCCCCTCTCCTATAGCATCCTCGGCCTCGACCCAAACGCCCACGTCACCCGCCGTTGGTTCTATCTCATCCCCGCACAGGGCGAACCGAAAAAGCTAGTCCATCGCATCGAAGCCGGTCGCCTCGACACACTCCCTGGCACAAAGTCCGTCTACTCCTCCTGGCAGGAACTGGAATCGCAACTCGAAGCGCTCCTCGCCGGTCAGACGAAGATTGCAATGCAATACTCCCCGCGCAACGCCATCATGTACGTTTCGATGGTTGACGCAGGCACCATCGAACTAATCCGCAGTCTCGGAAAAGAGATCGTCACCTCCGCAGATCTGGTCAGCCACTTCGAAGCCGTCCTCACCGACGCACAACTCGCTACCCACTACGTCGCGCAAAAACACATCGACGAGATCCTGGCAGCCGCATGGAACGAGATCGGCACGCGCTCACGATCCAACGGCACCGATGAGCACACCATGGTGCAGTATCTGCAAGAGGCAATGGCGCGCACCGGCCTCGACTGGGAGCATGGACCAAACGTCAGCGCCGGTCCCAACTCTGCCGACTCCCACTACGAACCCACCGCCGCCAACTCCCGTCCCATTCGCAAAGGCGACTTCGTCCTCATCGACATCTGGGCCAAGCTCGCAAACAACCCGTCCGCCGTCTGGTACGACATCACTTGGACCGGCGTCGTAGGCCGCGAACCCACCGAACGCGAGCACCTCATCTTCAACACCGTCCGTAACGCACGAGACGCCTCCATCAAAGTCGTTCAAGATGCCTTCGCCGCCCACCAACCCATCGCCGGATGGCAAGCCGACGATGCCTCACGAAACGTCATCCGAGCAGCAGGCTTCGGTGAACGGTTCACGCACCGCACCGGCCACAACATCGGCACTGTCCTACACGGCAACGGAGCTCACCTCGACAACCTCGAGACCCACGACGAGCGTCTCCTCCTGCCCAACACCTGCTTCTCCGTCGAACCCGGCCTCTACTTCCCCGGCGAGTTCGGCATTCGCAGTGAGATCGACATGATCGCCCGCAAGGACAAAGCCGAGGTAACAGGCCGCATCCAAACCGAACTCGTTCGAGTTTGAATGCGGCTGCTTCACTTTCATCGGGACAGTTCGCGGCCAGATGGCTTACATTGCGCCAGATGATGCTTTCAGCAAGAAGTTGCGGGCATAGATGACTTCCGAACGCTCTGAATGCTCGCCACGATCAGTTGTCTTCATCAGCTGCTGATAGTAGATTCTGGCTTCCTCTGGCTTCCCTGCTTCCTCAGCGGCGCGGCCAGCGTTGTAAAGCGCGTTGAACCGGTTCGGACTAAGCTTCAAGGCCGTCCGATATTGAACGAGAGCCTCAGCAGGACGGTTCTCTGTAAGCAGCATGTCCGCGTACATCTCCCGTGCCGGGATGTCGACTTCCGCCTGACCGACGCGGTCCTGACTATCGGCTGCGGCGCTGATCAGACGAAGGGCTTCCTCATCGTTTTTATGTGCAAAGCTCTGCCACGCTTTGATGGTGCCCTCGGCAGCCTCTCTTTCAGCCGCGATGGGACTATTATCGGTCGCCAATTGATCATAGAGAGCCTGGGCTCCGGCAGCGGCCTTATCTGCAGCCGCGGCATCTCGCAGACGTCCCGCAGCGATAGCCTGCTCCCAGAAACGGTAGTACCTGGCGGCGAGGATAGAGCCCGCAGGCTCTTGAATGGCAAGAACAGACTTCCAGTCGTGGAGTTCCATGTAATAGATCCCGGGCATCTCCACTTGGAAGTAAGTGATGAAGAGAGCCATCCCATCATCCTGAATGTTAGGCAAGGAACGAAGATGTGCGACCAGGGGTTCCAGGCGATCCAAAACCTGTCGGGCATCGGCATCTTTGCCTTGCTGGAGGTAGGCGTAGAGAAGAAACTCGTAGGCATGCAGTTGATGCCCTACCCCTCCCAGGTTGTGCTTCTCGGCATACTCCGATGCGCGCACGGAGGCCAGATTGGAGTCGACATCCTCCTGCCACATTCCGCGCCGGGCGAAGAGGTGTCCGGGCATGTGCAGAGCATGGGCGGAGTCTGGCGCGATGGAGGCATATTTTTCAGCAGCCGGTAGGCCCTCCTCAGCGTATTGCGGACTATCGGCCGCGTGAATGATGTAGTGCGCGAATCCGGGATGATCCGGATGCGCCTGGAAGCCGGGTTCGAGGACATCGAGCGCCTTACGTGGCTCGTTACTGGCAACCAAAGCAAGGCCGTAGAAGGCGGTCGCCTCGACGTCGTCGGGATAGGCGGCGTGCAGGGCACCGATTGCGTCGGCATAGAAATGAGTTGCTTTGTCATTTTGCGACGGGTCGGAGTGAAGATAGTCACTCAGTGCAGCAATATAGCGGCGCTCCCTGTCGGTCTTGGCGTGGAGCGCGGTGGCTTTGTCGATCTCCGCGATACCAGCGAGTCGCCGGTTGTCCGGCATTCCGTCCCATAGAGGACGCCACTCGGTCATCGCGATTCCCCATTGAGCCATGGCGCATTGGGGATCGGCTGCGGCTACAGCCTCGAACTGCTTTCTAGCCTCCTCAAACCAGAAGGAGTGAAGCAGCGCGACGCCGCGTTCGAAGGGCGTTTGGACGGATGTCTGACAGGAAACCGGCATATGAACGGTGCCGAGCTTCGCGTTGATGGCGTTAGGGTCGCCGCCTTCCGCATCGTGATGATGATGTTGCGCAACAAGCGTTGACGCTGAAAGAACAAGTGCAAGGAGCGAGGATATTTTTGAGAGTGCTTTCATACTGACTTCCATTTTCCCATTTCATTTTTGAAAGTTGCGAATGGCTCAGGAGCCGGTTTTGGGTGCGGAGACGAAGCCCTACATCCATAACAACGAAGGTCCCGATATATTCCTGCCTGATTCTGGCCACGTTGCTCTCAGCGTTCCCAGATCTCAAGCAAAGAGAACAACTGATATCATCACAAGTGACAATGACGACGAACGTACAAGCGCAGGCGCGGGTTGCTGGAAAATCTTCTTCAATGCCGACGATGGTTTTAATCGCGGGCTGGCTGATCCCAGGCGCAGGGCATCTGATGCAGCGCAAATGGATCCGTGGCGGCCTTTTGATGGTTTCGATTATTGCGATGTTCACCATCGGCCTCGCGCTCAAAGGCAAGATCTACTCGCCCAACACAGGCGATCTGCTCGACATCCTTAACTTCGCCGGCGACCTTGGCAACGGCCTCCTCTACGTCCTCGCCCGCATCTTCGATCTCGGCCAGGTCACCGTGCAGGTTGCGACCGCCGACTACGGGACGAAGTTCATGGTCGTCGCCGGCCTCCTCAATATCATCTCCGCCGTCGACGCGCACTCGTTGGCCACCGGAAGGAAGCGCTCGTGACCATCTCTCACTTCGGAGCAGTCCTGCTCTTCTCGCTCTTCACGTCCATCGTCTTCGGCATTACCCAGCGCTCTGAACCCCGCATGATGATCCGCTTCGGGGCTTTCTGCTTCGTTCTCTTCGTCGGCGGCACCATCGCAGCCAGCTGGATCATGTGGCTGATCAAGCACTGACCGTTTCTCATCACTGATAACGTTGCAAACAACACCCCTTTGCCATAGGCTGGTTGTGGCACTTTAGTTCTTCGCACACCATCTCGGTGTTGCCCACGAAGAATGCGGGAGTGGCGAAATGGCAGACGCACTTGGTTTAGGTCCAAGCGGAGAAATCCGTGGGGGTTCGAGTCCCTTCTCCCGCACCAGACTCCAGTAATTGAAAGTAACTAATCCCCGAAAGAGATTCGATGAGCCAGCAGAACCCCAATCAGCCACAGGACAACCAGCCCCAGCTCAACCTCACCAAAACAGAAAACTACCGCGATGGTTACGCTAACAGCGTTCAAGTCCGCATGAGCGTCTGGGACTTCTTCCTCGTCTTCGGCACCATGACGCAGGACAGCCCGAACGAACTGAACGTCAAGAACTTTCAGGGCATCTACCTCAGCCCTCAGCAGGCAAAGGCTCTCTGGAACGTCCTCGGACACAATCTGGCACAGTACGAGCAGACCTTCGGCTCCATCACGCTCGAGCAGCTCCCCCAGACCGAAGGCCCCATCAACTAAAGCGTGCAACCCCATCGCAGCTTCGACGAAGACCGTCAGCAGCCGTTCGAGAATATTCCTCTCTGGATGCTCTATCCGCTCTTCTTCGTTGCGGTCTATCTCTCCCACTTCCGCCTCCTTCGCCTGCCCTACTTCTGGGACGAAGGAGGCTATTACATTCCCGCCGCGTGGGACTTCTTCCGCACCGGCACCTTGATCCCGCAAAGCACCGTAACCAACGCTCACCCACCCCTGCCTTCGATTCTTCTAGCGGGCTGGTGGCATCTCTCGGGATACGTCGTCAGCGGAACCCGTACCCTGGTCTGCATGGTCGCCGCTGCAGCTCTGCTGGGCGTCTACAAAATTGCAAGAGATCTTACCAACCCTGCGGTAGCCGCAGTCACGGTCGTACTCACTGCCCTCTACCCGATCTGGTTTGCGCAAAGCACGCTCGCCCACGCCGACATCTTCGCCGCAGCCTTTACCCTCTGGGGACTTAGCTTCTACTTCAACTCCAACGACTCCACACAGAGATCAACGAAGCCCAAGCTGAATCCGCTCTTCGCAGCTCTCTTGTTCTCTCTAGCAGCACTCTCGAAAGAGACAGCAATCGTCACGCCCGTAGCTCTCGCGCTATGGGAAGCAGTTCTCCTCATAAACAATCGAAGCGAACCTATAGCCCGCAAACTCCACTACAGCTGGATCGTCGCTCTTCTCGCCCCCATCGTGCCACTCGCCGCGTGGTACGCGTACCACTATCACCGAACAGGCTTCGTCTTCGGCAATCCTGAGTTCCTCCGCTACAACGCCACCGCAAACCTGGACGCCTATCGCATCCTGCTTTGCCTCTGGCATCGCCTCCTGCACCTCTTCGCACACATGAACATGTTTGTTCCCGTCATGTGCATGCTGGCCGCAGCCTTCATCCCGCTCTCTGATACGAATAAGCGCCTCCCCATTCCTCGGCAAGCACTTTATGCGATCGGCGTCATCCTTCTCGCGAACTGGATCGCTTTCTCTATCCTAGGCGGCGCACTTCTCACGCGTTATCTGCTGCCGATGTACCCGCTCATCCTCCTCGTCTGCGTCAACACGTGGCGTCGCCGCATCCCTCAGCGCTGGCTCGTCATCGCCATGCTCAGCGCCGCAGCTTTCCTCTCTGCCATCTGGATTAACCCGCCGTATGCCTTTGCCCCTGAGGACAATCTCACCTACCGCGACTTTGTCGTCCTGCACCAACAGGCAGTTCGTTTCATCGACCTTCACTACCCCGACGCCACAGTCCTTACAGCGTGGCCTGCAGTCTCCGAGTTGAACCGCCCCGAACTCGGCTACACGAATCACCCCATCAAAACCACACCGATCCAGAACTTTTCGCTCGAGCAGATCCAAAGAGCCGCAGCCGATCCGGGAAGCTACGACGTTGCCCTCATCTTCTCCACGAAATGGGCGCCTTTGGCAAAGCAGATCAACCTCGGCCGCCAGAACGAGTCCGCAGACACGAAATACTTCGACTTCCATCGCGACCTCTCGCCCTCTGAAGTCGCAACTCTGCTCCACGGCCAGGTCGTCTGGCAGGCACAGCGAAAAGGCGAGTGGGCAGCAGTACTTCACTTTCCCCGTATCGTCGAAGCGACACTAGTTCCGTCGCAAAAGCCCGAGACAGCTACACGGTAGGGAAAACCGCCGGTGCAATTCACCTACATAAGCAGGAGCTCGTTCGCTCGGCAGGAAACTCGAACGAACCTTTGGTCATAGCCTTATGATGAATTCGGCGCATCGACTACTACGATCGATTGGCAAATCTCGAACATCTCGCCAAACTCGAAGAATCCGTAGCGGCCTGGAATCAATGGAGGAAGGATGATCGTGACACTGCTGTCACGGGAGACAAAACTCAACCGAACGCAGCGCACAGCCAAAAGGCAATGCCTGCACCGTCTCCTCGTAATCGGATTCTTGTTCATTGGTGTCATGCTCGTTTCTGCTCCAACTCTTGAAGCACAGTACGTTGACTCTGGGACGTGGTTCGGGGGCACAATGACGGGGAAGCTTCCACCGTCGATGAACAATGCGAAGGGTTCATGGCGGCTATGGATGGATGGACAGTTGCGGCTCGGAGATGACTCGAGCCGTTTTTCACAGGGACTGGTGCGCCCCGGTATCGGGTATTCGCTGAATAGAGCCTGGTCGCTTTGGGTTGGGTATGCCTACGTCCGCACAGAACAGCCGTATACGCTAAAACCGTCGACTGAAAACCGCATCTGGGAACAGGTCAGTTGGCAGCGTCTTGTCGGCAATACGGACCTTTCGTCGCGAACGCGTCTAGAGCAACGATTCAATAGCGCCGGCAGCGGCACCGGCGTGCGTCTCCGCGAGATGGGCAAACTAATACAGCCGCTTGGTGCGAAAAAGATCTGGCTGTTCGCAGCGTACGACGAAATATTCGTCAACCTGAACAGCACCACATTCGGAGCCAGGTCGGGAGCCGACAGGAATCGGGTCTTCATCGGCCCGGGTATCAACGTCAGTAGATCGATCCGCACAGAGCTGGGCTACATGAATCAATACACCTTCAACAACAATGGGCCCGACCGAGTCGACAACATCTTCTCCGTAAATGCCTTCTGGAACTTCTCCCACAGTGCACCTCCTGAGGAATGAGATACCGCCAGAAGGGTTTCGCTCACTGACCCGCCACCCGCCGTCGTGTGAGAAGCGGCATCATCAGCAAGGAAAATACCTGACGTCGTCTATTTGAGCCTCCTTTCAAAGTGATTAACCCAAGTGCTGATCATCCCCCGCCGCCAAAGCCCTCTATACTTGTATCTGTGACGAAGCGCCTTCTAGTTCGCTCGATCCTTCAACGGCCCTGGCTCCTTCCCCTGCTCCTGCTATGCAGCATCCCTGCAATCTCGCAGTCTTCGGAACCATCTGAAACCGGAGGCCGCGTCGTCCTTGTCCTTCCTTTCGACAATCGTTCTGGACAGACAGCTCTGGCATGGGTCGGCGACTCCTTTCCCGACACGCTCAATCAGCGCCTCTCATCAGCCGGCTTCCTCACCATCACCCGCGAAGACCGACAGTACGCACTCGACCACCTCGGCCTCCCAGTCGACTTCAGGCCATCTCGCGCCACAACAATTCGCATCGCCCAAAACCTCGACGCCGACTTCGTCATCGTAGGCAGTTACAACATTACGAACGGGCGCATCTCCGTGCAGGCACAGGTGCTCCAGGTCAATCAGCTCAAGCTCTCTGCGCCACTGCAGGATTCGAGCGAGCTCAACCGTCTCTTCGACGTCGAAAACGCCATCGCGTGGAAGGTAGCCCGACAAATCGATCCGCACTTCAGCGTGGCCCAGCAGACCTTTCTCGCCGCATCCGGTGGAGTTCAACTCAGCGCCTTTGAGAACTACATTCGTGGTACCGATGCGACAACCCCGCAGGAGAGAATCAAGCGTCTGCAGGCAGCCATCGTCGCCGATCCGAACTATCCCGCAGCTCTTCTCGCCCTCGGCAAAGCAGAGTACGCAGAGCGCGAATACGATCAGGCCGCAGCAACTCTTACGAAGATCGCCCCAACTGATCGACGCGCTCTTGAAGCCAGCTTCTACATCGGCCTGGCCCGCTTCAACACCGCGAAGTATGCCGAAGCTGAATCCGCCTTCGCCTTCGTCGCCAGCCGGCTCCCTCTCCCCGAGGTGGTCAACAACCAGGCCGTGGCCTCCAGCCGCCAGGGCCACAACGCCGTTCCGTTATTTCAACGCGCCTCAACCGCCGACCCCAACGACGCGGACTACCACTACAACCTCGCCGTCGCGATGTATCGCCAGGGCGACTTTGCGGGGGCAAGACGCGAGGTCGATCTCACTCTGAAACTGCACCCCGCGGACACCGAAGCAGCGCAGCTCAAGACCAGTATCAGTGCGGGACGCACGCCACCTGCCGCCAACGCAGTCACCACTCAGACAACCTCCGACTTCGACCCGCTCGAGAGGATTCGCCGCGCCTACTCTGAAGCCTCCTTCAGGCAAGCGGCCTTTCAACTCGATCAGATGCGTGCGATCCGTCTGGCCACTTTGCCACCCGCTGAACAGGCAGCCGAATACACCAAGCAAGGTCATGAGTATCTGGCACAGGGTTTGGTTCCTGAAGCCGAGCAGGAGTTCCAGACCGCAATCGCCGCCGATTCCTCCAGCGCAGAGGCGCACGCCGGCCTTGCCCAGGTGCGCGAGCGCAGCGGAAACTCAGCCGAAGCCCGTGCAGAGGCAGAGAGTTCAATCAAGCTCCACCCAAACGCCCCCGCCTACCTTGTTCTCGCCCGGCTCGATCTCCAGACCAACGACACCACTGCCTCCGCCGCCAACGTCAACAAAGCACTCCAGCTCGAGCCGAAGGATACCGCCGCGCAAGGCATGCGGCAGGCCCTGCTGGCTCGTGGACAGAGCTTGCCATGACTCACGTCATCAGATTCGCCCTCACCCTGCTGATGGCGATCTGCTGTGCTCCTCCAGCAACGCTCTCCGCTGCCCCTGAAATCCCCGGCACCGTCGTCAAACTCACGATACACGACACCATCCAACCCATCACCGCAGATTATCTTCAACGCGGACTCCACGAAGCCGCACGCATCCACGCCCAGGCAGTCCTGATCTCCATGGGCACACCCGGCGGTCTACTCGAATCCACCCGCGTCATGGTTCAGGCCATTGAGAACTCGCCCGTCCCAGTCATCATCTTCATCTCCCCAACGGGCAGCAGGGCAGGCTCCGCGGGCTTCTTTCTCCTCGAATCAGCCGACATTGCCGCCATGGCCCCAGGGACCAACGCCGGCGCGGCCCACCCCATCGTCGAAGGCACCAAGCTCGATCCCATCCTCAAACAAAAGATCGAGAACGACGCCGCAGCCTTCCTGCGCTCCTATACCTCACGCCGTGGCCGCAACGTCGAAGCCGCCGAAGATGCCGTTCGCAACTCAAAGTCCTACAGCGACGAAGAGGCTCTTAAACTAAAACTCATCGACCTTGTCTCACCCGACGACGACTCCCTGCTCAAGACTCTCGATAGCCGCGAGATCCATCGCTTCGACGGCACCACCCAAACCCTGCATCTCCAGGGAGCAACGATCGTCACCACGGCTCCCTCGCAACGCGAACGCCTGCTTAGCAAACTCACCAATCCAGACATCGCGGTCCTCCTGCTCGTCCTTGGCGGCCTTCTCATCTACCTCGAGTTCAACGTCCCCGGCACTGTCGTCCCAGGCGCCATTGGCACGCTCTTCGTTCTCCTCGGTCTGTTCGGCCTGAATCTCCTCCCCGTCCGCCATACAGCGATCGTTCTACTGATCGCAGCCCTCGTCATGATGCTCCTCGAAGCAAAGTTCGGCAGCCACGGCGTCCTCGCAATCGCAGGCATCGCATCACTCATCTTCGGACTCGCCACTCTGGTCGATGGCCCCATCCCCGAGCTCCGCGTTCATCTCGCGACGGCCCTGGGCGCCGGCCTCGGCTTCGGCACTATCTCCTTCGGTCTTGCCTGGATAGCCCTCAAGGCGCGCCGTAGCAAGGTCCTCACCGGCCCGCAAGCCATGATCGGTGGCATTGCCGTCGTCCGCACCCCACTCTGCCCCACCGGCCAGGTAGAGATCCGTGGCGAGCTCTGGCAGGCGTCCCTGCGCGGCCCTGAATCACTCGCGGTCGGCTCTTTAGTCTCCGTCCGCGATCTGGATGGCCTTGTTCTAGTCGTGGAACCCGCGCAAAAGCCGGTTTGACCCGTCCTCCGGGCCCCCATCCACCCCCACGCCAGAGTAGACTGAAAGGATAGAAGTTTTCGCTAAGGGAGTTTTTGCTTGATTTTGAATGTGTCGCCCCAGTCCTGTGTTCGGAGTGTTCTATTTTGCCTGCTGCTCACCCTGGCAGCATCAACCGCCAAGGCTCAGGCCACCCAACAAACCTCGGGGCTGGACCGTCAGCTCCAGCGTCTCGATATCGGAGTAGTCGCCTCCGCGATCATCAACAAAGACTCCAACGGAACCGCCGTCATCAACGCTGTTCCGACCGCGATCAACCTCCATCCCGGAAACACGGTAGGCCCGCTCGTCACAATTCGTTACACAGTCTCCCCCTACGTCGGCTTTGAATTCAACTACGCCTACGCCCGCTACACCCAGACATTTACTCCATTCGGTGCTACGCCTGTAGGAGGAGTCCAGCAGAACGCCTCCGAATACAGCTTTGGATATGTCGTCCACCCCAAGCGTCAGTTCCACGGCGTCAATCCGTTCATCGGTGGAGGCGCCGGTACAACTGCCTTCCGCCCCACACCCGGCGGCGGCGAAGGTCTACTGCCGCAAGCCCGCGCCACTTATTTCTACAACGTTGGCGGCGACTACATGTTGAACAAGCACTTCGGCGCTCGCGCTGAATTCCGCGAAACCTTCTTCAAGGCTCCCGACTTCGAGACCAACTACCTGACCATCCAGAAGCACACCACCGAGTTCCAGCCCGGATTCGGCTTTTTCTACCGCTTCTAGCCAGCAACACGAGCCTCCGCTGCGCCTGCTTTACAATCGCAGCGGCGGCTGCAGTCTGGCTGACAGAGGTCCCACCCTATGATGTCTCTCCCGCTTCTCTTTGCCATCGTCATCGTCGTTCTCTACCTGGCCAACTCCCTCAACATCCTCAAAGAGTACGAGCGAGGCGTCATCTTCCGCCTTGGCCGCGTCAAGCAGGCAGCCGCCGGACCGGGCCTCATCTGGATCTTCCGCCCCCTCGATCAGATCGTTCGCGTCAGTCTCCGCCAGGAAGCGATGGAGGTCCCCCCTCAGGACGTCATCACTCGCGATAATGTCACCCTCAAGGTGAACGCCGTCATCACCCTCCGCGTCGTCGACCCCACAAAAGCCGTCATCGAAGTCGCTAACTACATCTACCAAACCTCGCAGTTCGCCCAAACCACCCTGCGCTCGGTCCTCGGCGAAGTCGATCTCGACGGTCTTCTCGCCCATCGCGAAGCCCTGAACATCCGCATCCAGACCATCATCGACGGACACACCGCTCCCTTCGGCGTCAAAGTCGTCTCCGTCGAAGTCAAACAGGTCGATATGCCCGAGTCCATGCTCCGCGCCATGGCCAAGCAGGCCGAAGCCGAACGCGAACGCAGGGCGAAGATCATCCACGCCGAAGGCGAGTTCAACGCCGCCGCCAAGCTCGTCGAAGCCGCCCAACTCATGGCCACCCAGCCCATGACCCTCCAGCTTCGCTACCTCCAGACCCTTACCGAGATAGGTGTCGAGAAAAATACCACCATCGTCTTTCCCCTTCCAATGGAGCTGATGAACTTGTTCAATAAGACACTGACGCCCGACCCGGCGCTGGAAAAGAAGGTCTGACCGTGAACAGCCGCTACCAGAACGACGACGACTTGCAGGATCTTCGCGACTCTCGCGGACAGGACCGTGAGATCTCGCTTGGCACCACCACTATCCTTGGTATCTTCTTCGCGCTCGCTCTACTCTGCGCGGTCTTCTTCGGCTTCGGATACTCCCTCGGCAAGCGTTCGACCCCGCCTGTCGTCAGCGCAGCGGAACTTCCCTCCGCAAGCTCGGAATCCAGCGTCTCCAAGCCCGCGCCCGGAAGCCCCGCGACTCACGCCGCATCCACTCTGCCCGCAACCCCGGCCGATGATGCAGCCACGACCACCGTCGTCACCGACACTCCGGAAACAACCCAACCTGCTCCCACCCTCACCCGGGTCAAAGCCGTCGCCGCAGACTTTCGCCCCGACCCTCCGACCAGGCCTGCCGCCCTCAAGCCTGCAGCAGTCGCCTCCATCACTCCCACCACACCGGGACTGGCCATCGTCCAGGTAGCCGCCGTTTCCCACCAGGAAGACGCCGACGTCCTCATCAAGGCCTTGAAGCACCGGGGCTACAACGTAGCCGTCCGTCACGAGCCGCAGGACAAGCTGCTGCACGTCCAGATCGGGCCTTTTCCAACCAAAAAAGATGCCGATGCCATGAAACAGCGGCTTCAAACAGACGGCTACAACGCCATCGTCAAATAATCCGCCGGCTTCATCTCCTGCGGCAGAGCCCCTGCAATTGCGTTCCTCACCGCCTGCATCAGGTCGTCCCGCGTCGCATAGTCCGCAGGTTCAATCGGGGCCAGTAGCTGAATCCGCGCCAATCCAGGCGTAATCGCACTGCTTCCCTTCCGCATCATCGTCTGTGTCCCCGACACAACGACTGGAATAATCGGAGCCTTGGTCTCCAGTGCCAGAAAAAATGGCCCCTTCTTAAAAGTCGAAAGCCTTCCATCTGGAGAACGCGTTCCTTCCGGATACACCAGGATATGCAGCCCCGACCGAAGCGCATCTCCAGCGGCCGCCACCGTCGCCTGTGCGGTATCACGTCGGCTGCCCCGCTCCACCGGTACAAACTTCGCCATCCGCATAGCCCTGCCCAGAATCGGAATATTCATCAGCTCCTTCTTCAGAAGCACCGAGCTACGCCCAGGCAGAAGCGGAATCGTCACCGGAGGATCAAGATTCGAGACATGATTGCTCATGAAGATGCAGCTCCGGCCCACCGGAATATTTTCAAATCCACCAATCTCAATCTTGATGCCGGCCGCGCGCACACCTGCGTTCGTCACCCACATCGCAGCACGATAAAGCCGAGTGATATCTCCGACTAACAGCGTATAGGGAATGCCAACGATCCCCGCAATAGGACCGAGTGTGAGATAGACAAAGACGAGCTTTAAAGTCGCGAACATACCACCTTCAAGGATACCGTAATCGCGAAAAAAGCTAGGGATTTACGCCCTCGAAGTGCTACCCGCAATCGCCTTCGGGAGTTTCCCGTAGATGTTCCCGAACCCGCCATTCGAGAGAATCGCAACAACGTCGCCCTCGTGCAGCTGCGGGACAACTACTTCGACGATCGCGTCCGCATCGGCTAACAAACTTGCAGGCACGCCTCGGGTATTCAAAGCTCTCACCACGTTCTCAGGGTGCAACCGCTCGTTCGCCGGAATGCTCTCGGATTTGAAAACAGAAGCCAGCACAACACGATCTGCCAACGCCAAACTGTCCACCAGGTCGAGCTCGAACACATTCCGACGCAACGTATTCGATCGTGGCTCGAGCACCGCCCAAAGCCGCCGGTTCGGATAAGACTCACGCAGCGCTCGCAGCGTCTCACGAATCGCCGTGGGATGGTGCGCAAAATCATCGATAATCGTTACGCCGCCAACAATGGCGCGAACCTCAAGCCGGCGCTTCACACTCTTGAACGTTGCCAACGCCTCGACAATCGACTCCGTCGGTACGCCCTGCCCCGCCGCCAGAGCTGCCGCGGCAGTAGCATTCAGCGCATTATGCGCACCCGCCATCGGCAGGCTCAAATCCGCAAACGCAGCACCTGCGCGCGTAACGGTCCACCAAGTTAACGCTCCTTCGTGTCGCAGATCCGCAAGCCGCCAATGCGATAAAGGATCGAAGCCATATCGCTCAACCGCACAGAAAGCCTTCTCGACACACTCGCTCACGTTCTCGCTACCGTCAAACGCAACGATCCGCCCCCGTCCCGGCACAAGATTTACCAGCCGCTTAAAAGCGGTCTTCACCGCCGGAAGGTCGGCATAGATATCCGCATGATCGAACTCCACGTGCGTCAGAATCAACGCATCCGGAAAATAGTGGAGAAACTTCGGTCCCTTATCGAAGAACGCGGTATCGTACTCATCGCCCTCCAGCAAAAACGGCTTGGTCGGACGGACCTTAAAGCTGGTGCCAAAGTTCTCCGCAACCCCGCCAATCAAAAACGACGGTGCCAGCCCAGGGTTTTGCTGTGAGGCAACCTCATAGATCCAGGCCAACATGCTCGTAGTGGTCGTCTTGCCATGTGTTCCCGCAACCACCAGCGACTCACGCCCCGGCAAGAACTCATCATGCAAAATCGCAGCCATCGAACAAAATGGAATCCGCGTATCCAGAACATACTCGAGCTCAACATTGCCACGCGAGATCGCATTTCCAACCACCACTAGGTCGGGCCTGGGCTTCAGATTGCTCTCCGCAAACGGCTCATGAATCGGAATGCCGAGCGACGCGAGCAGATCGCTCATTGGAGGATAAGCTGCTGTATCGGAGCCCGTCACGCGATGTCCCTGTAGTTGCAGCATTCCGGCGAGCGACGCCATCGCCGTCCCGCAGATACCGATCAGATGAATATGTTTGGAAGTTTGCATGTCGCGAGACTCCAGCCTAACCGCTCACCGCCGCTTCGAGAAGTTGCATCTGCGGATTCCTCGGCTCCGTCAGATCCAGCCGCGCAGAAACGCCAAGCGGCAGCGTAACGTTGTACGTGCTTACATGCCCGCACCGCAGGCCTATACCGATCGGTCCATCAAACTGACTAAGCGAGTGAAGAATTGCTCGCTCGAGATACTCAGTCTCCTCCGGCGAAACACTTTGCCCCATATCCCCAAAGACAATTCCCGTCACTTTCTCAAGAATCGCCGCATAGCGAAGATGAAGCAGCATACGATCCCATTGATACGGCTTCGTTCCAATGTCTTCGAGAAAAAGAATGCTGTCGTTCTCGATGCGTGGCGCATACGGCGTGCCAAGCGCCTCCGCAAAGATAGAAAGACATCCCCCCGTCACCAAACCCTCTGCTTGCCCGGCCCGCAGCACACGAAGCCCCTCCGCTGCCCCGAGCGACCACGCGCAATCGCCGGTCAAACTATGCTGCCAACTCGGCATGTCAACGCCATCGTCACGCGAGAAATCAGCCGACGCCATCGGGCCGTAAAAAGTAACAAGATTCGCTTCGTTCTGAAGCCAGCAATGAAGCGATGTATGGTCGCTGTACCCAATGAAAGCCTTCGGATTCGTACGAATCAACGCTGCATCAAGGTGTGGAAGTAACTCCGCCGAACCCCAGCCACCACGCGTACATACGATCCCATCCACATCCGGATCTGCAAATGCCGCATGAAAGTCGTGCAGGCGATCTTCGAGCTTCCCCGCATAGTACAGCGGCCCGCTATCCAGCGCACGCGATCCAATCACCGTCTTGTACCCAAGTCGACGGAGATGCGCTGCGCCGCGTTCGACCAGTTCCGACTTGGTCGCACTGGCCGGTGACAAAATCGCCAGCGTCGCTCCCGAACGCAATGCGCGAGGCTTGATGAGTGGCGATGTCACAGTGCAGTAACCTCGCCTCGGCAAATAATCTCC
>CAZZZG010000082.1:0-18576 GCA_964658525.1 uncultured Edaphobacter sp. | reverse complement strand
GCGCGCCGCACATGGGCGAGGGCGCGCCAGGCCCCCAGCGCCACCTCCAGCGCCTTCGCCTCTTCGCCTAGGACGATGCGGCCCTTGCATCGGATTACATAAACGTTCCCAACATGGCGCGACATCAGAGTTAGCAGCATGAGATCCTCGACAGCCAGGCTCTTCACAAAACTCCCTCTCACCACAAAGAGAGAGATCGCCCCGGGGCTGTGGTGCACCCATCATCGCACCGACTTGCCGAAGCTTCAGGCGCGTCTGAAAATAATTCAAAAAAACTTCGCCAAATTTGGCGTACGAGTTATATCCAATTCGCTACAATTAAATAAGAGATCAAAACCAAGGGCTGCCTGCGGCGAAAGCTGCGGCAGCCCTTCACATTTAACGTCCACAACGGACCATGAACGCACCACGAAAGGACCACAAACGCTCCACGTTCCGCAGCGAGGACCGAAGAAGGGAACCGCGATAGTTCGCCTCTAACTGCAAGAAAATAAGTATTTTAGCCGTAACCCAAATGGATGCAATATTTTAGCGCCACACCCTGCCGCTAACCTCTTGCATCCATTTCACTTATCCCCAAAATACCCCGGGGGGGAGGGGGTACCAAACTGCAAGACTAGGAGAACAAAGAAAATGGAAACCACCATCTGCCGACACATCAAAACCAACGGACGCCGCTGCAAGTCGCCCTCCCTCGGTCTCTCCGCCTTCTGTTACTTCCACTCCCGGCTCCTCCGCCGCCACAAGCATCTCGTTGAAACCGTACCAGTTCTCACCGCGGACAGGCCCAACCCACCAGCCTCCGCAGCTGAAACACCCCAATATCGCCCTGAAGCCGTCCCCCTCGAGCTAGACTTCCCGCCCCTCGAAGATGTCGAGTCCATCCAGGTCTCCATCTCACTCCTGGTCGCCGCCCTCGCTCGCAATCGCATCGATTCAAAGCGCGCCGCCATCCTGCTCTACGGCCTCCAACTCGCTTCCACAAACGCCCGCTCGGTAACGATCGAACCCGCTGCCGCGTCAATCGTCCGTACCCTGGCCCGCACCAAGTCCGGCCGAGACCTGGCGGTCGACGGGAACTAGTTGCTAGCCAAGGACGTAAGACAGGTAAATTTATATCCATGGAAGTAGCCCTCAAACTCGATCCGATCTCCCCGATCGCTCTCTATCGCCAGATCTACGACGGTCTCCGCGACGGGATCATCGGGGGGCGCTTCGAAGCTGGGACTAAACTCCCGGCCTCCCGGGCACTCGCTACATCCCTTGGTGTCTCGCGAATTACCGTCACCGAGTGTTACGAGCGACTTATCTCCGAGGGATATCTTGAGACCAGGCGCGGCTCCGGGACCTTTGTCTCTACCAGACTCCCGGAATGGGACATGTACGCCACCAATTCGACCGTCGCTCTCGTTCCGCAAGTCGAGAGTGAAGTACCCAAACGGCTCTCCCGATATGGTGAGTTCCTCGATGCGCCGCTTCGTTCCCCCGTCCCGCCCGAGATCATTCGGTTGGATTCACACGGACCTGATGTAGCCGCTTTTCCGATAAAGCTCTGGACACGGCTCTTGGTTCGGCGCATGCAGGAGGGGGCTTTGAGCCTTCTGCAATACACGCAGGAGTGGGGCGGCAGCACCGACCTCAAGATAGCCGTGGCCCACTATCTGCGTGTGTCACGCGCCGTCGTTTGCGAACCCAGTCAGATCATCATCACCAGCGGATCGCAACAGGCCCTTTACTTTGCAGCCAGAATCTTCCTGGATCCATCGGACTACGCCGCGATGGAAGCGCCGGGGTATCGTTTCGCGGGACGAATCTTCTCCTCCCAGGGAGCAACGGTGTTGCCGATCCCGGTCGACCGGAACGGCATGCAGATCTCGCAGCTCAAGAAGCACAACGACAAAGCTATAAAACTCGTCTATGTCACGCCTTCGCATCAATATCCGCGTGGCGTCTCCCTCTCCATCTCCCGCCGCATGGAGCTACTGACATGGGCCAAAGAAGCCGGCGCACTGATCTTGGAGGACGACTACGATAGCGAGTATCGGTACAACGAAAGGCCCCTCCCTTCCATTCAAGGGATGGTGCCCGATGCTCCCGTACTCTACGTGGGAACTTTTTCCAAGCTGCTATTTCCCACCTTGCGGTTGGGCTATCTCGTTGTCCCCCCAGGCTTCCAGAACATGTTTACAGGAGCCAAGCTACTGTGCGACTTTCAAAGCTCTTCCATCGACCAGCGCATCCTCACCGACTTCCTCACCGAGGGCCACCTCGAACCCTACGTCCGAAAGATGAGGATCATCTACGGTAACCGACGTGCCGTGCTTGTCGAATCATTGCAAAAGCACTTCGGGCGAAAAGTCACAGTCTATGGAGACAATGCAGGCATGCACTTCCTGGCCGACTTCGAGATCGAACTATCTGAACAAGATGCTTTCGACCGCGCGGTCGCCGCTGGGGTTCGGGTAGAACGCCTTTATTGGCCCGCCTCTACTGAGATCCAGCGGCCGGGCCACGTGCAATTCGTCTTCACATTTGCTGCAGTCAACGAAAACGATCTGGCACTCGCAGCAGAACGACTCGCTGGCGCCTTTCTCACGTAACAAAGCTCGTCATCGATTGCAGAACCGGATCGCAGGCACTGGCTATAAAAAATTTTCATCAGGTGGCACTGGTATTCCCTCCCACGCATGCATAACCTCGATGGCAAGGACTCTAGCAGGCTTGTGACTGTTCTAAAGCCTTTAGATTGCAGTTCCATTTTGGAGAAAAGATGTAGCCAGTGACGATGATCTGTTCAGGTAAGAACCGTTAGACCTCGCCGGCGAAACGAGACGTCTTCGGTAACCTTATCTCGCGGCCGGACCTCAGGGTGGGTCTGAGGGCCGGTCGTCGATATCTTGTGCCTCTCGTCAGTGATCTCCGAAGCGATACCCGAAAATCAATTATTGATGTACCGTGGACCTTGCTGGTCGTAACGTAGCTGAACTGTACTTCGAATCGACAGAAGGTAAGTATCTTCGGATGGCCCAGCAGCGAACGAGCTGTGCCGACCGTACTTCTTTCAGATAAAAGGATCCCGATGACTCGTCACACACGCAGAAACTTTATCCTGTCTGCCACCGCCGCAGCTGTCTATAGCTCCTCCCTCCTTCGCTCTGATCGATTGATGGCATCGCCCTTTGGCCTGCCGATCGGCCTTCAGCTCTACTCCGTCCGCGAGATGATGGCGAAGGACTACGAAGGGACGCTCAAACAGATCAGCGCCCTCGGCTATCAGGAAGTCGAGACGGCGGGCTACTTTGACCACTCGTCCAAACAAGTCAAAAGTGCGATGTCGGCTGCGGGCCTGAAATGCGTTAGCGCCCACTACCCCTACACGAGTCTCACCAAAGACTTCGACAAGATCGTCGCTTTCAACAAAGAGATTGGCGTGCAGTACATCATCTGCGCCTTCCCGGGGATCAAAGACCCATCACGGCTGAAAGACATGTCGTATCGCACGCAGATTACCTCCTTCACCCTTGACGACTATCGTTGGAACGCCGATCAATTCAACAAGTTTGGCGAAAAATTGAAAGCCGCTGGCATGAAGTTCGGTTATCACAACCACACAATGGAGTTTGCTAAACAGGATGGGGTCGTCCCATTCGACGAGATGGTTCGCCTGACCGATCCTGATCTTGTCACTTTCGAAATGGACTGCGGATGGGTCATTGTTGGTGGCGCCAACCCAATAGATTATCTGAAGCGCTATCCGTCTCGGATCTCAATGCTTCACGTCAAAGATTTCAAACACGCGGAGAAGTCGGCATCCAACCTCGAGCCACCCCCCGCTGCTGAGTTGGGGCGAGGAACCCTCGATTATCGCCCGGTTTTTGAGGCGGCGAAGAAGGCAAACATCAAACACTATTTTGTTGAGCAGGAGGAGTTTAACCTCCCGCCAATGGAATCTCTCAAGATCGACGCCGACTACATGAAAAAGCTGACCGTTTAGGCAGCCACGACGACGAACTTATAACCGCTTCCGGGGTCTGCACCGGCAGATGGCAACCTCCATTTCGCTCTTTTGTCATAAGGATGGGGCCACGGCCCTGCGGACGGAGTCTTTGACGCGACATTCCCGTCTTTCGGATGTCAATTCTCAAAAATGCGAAACATTTATATACTGAACGTCTAGTTTATAATTGCATGAGATTCTGAGTCTAGGAATAGAGGATTTGAATCGAAGAGCACATAGGCTTGGCGCATCTGCATTTGTGCGATCCCTGAAAGTTCTACGAGAAACGAGCATGCGACAACTGCAAGACCTCGATTACGAGGATGAGCCAAAGAAGCGCGGTCGCCATCGCAGTCTCGAAGCAAAGACTGCCATCCTGAAAGCAACGCTTCAACTATTGGAGCGCGAGTCGCTGCGAAAAGTGACCGCGGATGCGATCGCGAGACGGGCGGGCGTTAGCAAGGCCACTATCTATAAGTGGTGGCCCAACAAGAGCATGGTGGCACTCGACGCTTACTTGGCAGGGATAAACGAACGAGTCGTGATGCCGGATACGGGATCCGCCGAAGAAGATTTTACGGAGCAATTGAAGTCTTTAACTGCTTTCTACACGTCTACGCTAGGAAGACTTTTTTGTCAGTTCATCGCGGAGGGGCAGAGCGACCCGGCATTTCTCGCCTCGTTTCGCGAACGATTCCTCTACGCACGAAGAGATGCTGCAAAAATCATGTGGCGGCGTGGGGTAGATCGCGGGGAGATTCGCAGTGCACTAGATGGAGACCTTGTTCTGGACCTGATCTATGGACCTACAATTTTTCGATTACTCGCAGGTCACGGTGCTCTAAACGGCTCTGAGTCCGAGACCATCGTGAAAGCTGTATTCGGTGGGTTGAGGCGCCTTGACTATCAACGTCCTACGAAGAAGAGGACGGCGGAAAAGCGTCGTAAAACGCCACAGAGGACAAGTTTGAGTCGAGAGCCACTGTGACGACATCTCATTTCTAGACGTTCGGTACTGTATGACACACGAACAGACAGGTTTATGAGACGCCACTCGTAGCGCCTCACACCCAGCTAGGCAATATAAGAAGAAGCGCCCAAGGAGTTTTGATGTGGATCGTTCGTCTCGCTCTTAGGAGACCTTACACTTTTGTCGTCTTGTCGCTGCTGCTGTTTATTATTGGCCCCGTAGTCATGCTGCGCACGCCGGTCGATATCTTTCCTAACATAGATATTCCGGTCGTATCCGTTGTATGGAACTACGCAGGCCTGTCGCCCGAGCAGTTGAGCGACAGAATTGTGCTGCCCTTCGAACGAAACCTGACAACTGTAGTCAACGACATTGAACACACCGAATCCCAAACACTGAGTGGCGTCTCTGTCGTAAAAATCTTCTTTCGTCCGTCGGTAAATATCTCGCAGGCCGTTGCGCAGGTTACAGCTATCGCGCAGACAGCGCTTCGCCAGTATCCGCAAGGAACGCAACCGCCGTTGGTCATTCAGTACAGCGCTTCAAGCGTCCCGATTTTGCAACTTGGATTATCGGGCCAGGGTCTGAGCGAACAACAGCTGTATGACTTCGGCGCCAACTTCATTCGCACTCAACTGGCAACAGTCCAGGGCGCTTCGATGCCGTTTCCCTATGGCGGCAAGCAGCGCCAGATACAGGTGGATGTAGATACGCAGAAGCTGCAGGCCTACGGTCTTTCCGCTAATGACATTGTGAATACTGTTTCGACGCAGAACATCATCTTGCCTGCGGGCGACATGAAGATGGGTCACATCGACTACCAAATCGAAACAAACAGTGCACCTAGCTCCATCGCTGCGTTGAATGATTTGCCCATTAAGACAGTAAACGGTTCGACTACCTATATCCGCGATATAGGAAACGTTCGCGACGGATTTCCTCCGCAGACGAACATCGTGCGCGTAGACGGGCAACGTGCCGCATTGATGACCCTGCAGAAAACGGGTAACGCCTCGACGTTGCAAATTATCTCCGACACGCGAGCCCAACTTCCGCTGATAGCAGCTCAGTTGCCTCCGGCCCTTAGAATACAGCCGATCGCCGACCAGTCAGTCTTCGTTCGTGGTGCTATCAGCGGTGTCGTTCGCGAAGCCTTGATCGCCGCCTGTCTGACTGCCGCGATGATCCTGATCTTTCTCGGTAGCTGGCGTTCCACCATTATTATCGCCGTCTCGATCCCCCTGTCGGTGATCTGTTCCTTGCTGATGTTGGCCGCTCTGGGCGAAACAATCAACATCATGACACTCGGCGGACTGGCGCTGGCGGTTGGTATTCTCGTCGACGACGCAACCGTCGAGATCGAAAACATCAATCGAAATCTGGAAGAGGGCAAGGAGGTCGAACAGGCGATTCTCGACGGAGCTGCTCAGATCGCCGTCCCGGCTTTTGTCTCGACGATTTCAATATGCATCGTCTTTGTTCCGATGTTTTTCCTCGGCGGAGTGGCCCGATATCTCTTTGTCCCGCTTGCCGAGGCAGTAGTATTCGCAATGCTCGCATCTTACTTTCTCTCTCGAACCATCGTTCCAACGATGGCAAAATATCTTCTAAAACCGCATGAAGAGTCGCATTCGACACACGTTAGCCGCAACCCCTTCGTTCGCTTTCAACTCGTTTTCGAGCGCTACTTCGAAAAACTGCGCAACTGGTATCACGGTCTATTGAGCTTCTGCCTGGAATACCGGGCTGTATTCCTTCTCTCAATAGTGGCCTTCTGGATCGGTTCTCTGGTTCTTCTCTATCCGTGGCTCGGGCAGGACTTTTTCCCCTCAGTCGACGGAGGACAATTCAAATTGCATGTTCGAGCGCACACCGGCACTCGCATCGAAGATACTGCGAGACTATGCGATCAGATCGAAGATGTAATCCGTCGAGAGATTCCAGCGGCTGAACTAACTTCAGTCATCGATAACATCGGCATCCCGTACTCCGGCCTGAATCTCTCTTACTCGAACTCCGCTCCCGTCGGCACGGCTGATGCAGACATCTTGGTCTCGCTGGACGAAAAACATCGTCCCACAGCCCTATACACCCATGAACTGCGCGATAAACTCACGCAGCAGTTTCCAGGCACAGAGTTCTATTACCTGCCGACCGACATGGTCAGCCAGATACTGAACTTTGGTTTGCCGGCCCAGATTGACATCCAAGTCGTTGGCCAACAGGTCGTACAGAATCGCGTGCTGGCCGAACAGATGATGCAGCAAATCAGCCACATTCCCGGGACGACTGATCTGCGAATTCAACAGCCGTTCAACCTGCCAATATGGACGATCGATGTCGACCGCACCCGCGCTCAACAGGTCGGTTATAGTCAGCGAGACGTCGCGAATAGCGTGCTTACCAGTCTTAGCGGCAGTTTTCAGACCAATCCAACGTTTTATCTCAACCCTCAAAACCATGTCAGCTATAACATCGCCGTGCAGACCCCGCAATACGACGTGCTCACTCTGCAGCAACTTGAAAATTTTCCGATTGCGACGAATGGCTCGACACAGCAATCTCAGATTCTCGGCAACCTCGCCTCAATTCGAAGAGGGACCGAGCAAGGCACTGTAAGCCACTACAACGCGCGGCCAGTCATTGACATCTACGGCGCGGTCGAAGGAACAGACCTCGCAAGCGTTGCGACCAAAGTGGAACAGATGGTCAAGGACAGTAAGGGCAAGCTACCTCGTGGAACAGAAGTCTTTGTTCGTGGACAGATCCAGACGATGCATACCTCCTTTACTGGATTGATCTATGGATTGCTGTTCTCGATCGTCCTGGTATACGCGCTTATCGTGGTGAACTTTCAGAGCTGGCTTGATCCATTCATCATCATCGCGGCGCTACCTGGTGCTCTGGCTGGAATCGTATGGTTACTATTTCTAACCGGCACCCACATCAGCGTCCCCGCGCTCACTGGCGCGATCATGTGCGTTGGCGTCGCGACAGCAAACTCGATTCTGGTAGTCAGCTTCGCAAAAGAACAGATGGACCTTGGACTGAGTCCTCACGATGCCGCTCTATCCGCCGGTTTTACGCGATTCCGCCCCGTTATTATGACAGCGCTCGCAATGATCATCGGAATGGTTCCGATGGCCCTCGGGCTGGGCGATGGTGGCGAACAAAACGCTCCGCTTGGACGCGCAGTCATCGGGGGACTTTTGCTGGCGACCTTTGGAACGCTAACCTTCGTGCCTGTCTTCTTTTCGTTTATGCATCGAAATGATCCGCCCGTGGCGCAAGACATCGAAGATACGCAAGAGACCGTATGAGTGATCCGGGATCATTCAACCCACTGAACACCGCGCCAACAGCGCATTTGGAGAGATGGCAATGAACGCCGATGACCAGAAGACAACGGGAATAAATAGAGATCGACACGCGGCCGAAGAGCAAGCGGCTACGGGCGATGCTAAACAGACAAAACAGGAGCCGCCAATTGTCTCGCGCGGATCTGTACTCTCTCTTGTTGCGATTTTGCTGGTTGTGGCCATCGTCATTGCGGTCTTTGGAATCATTACACGTAAACATGCAAGCGCTGAGCTGACGACCTACACCAAGAACACCTCCGCGCCTCCGGTGACTCTAGAGAAGCCCACCATGCAGCCGGGTGGCCGGGAGATCGTGCTTCCCGGCAACATGCAGGCCTTCACGATGGCGCCAATCTATGCACGTACAACCGGCTACGTAAAAGCTTGGTATCACGACATCGGATCACCTGTTCACAAAGGTGAGCTGCTTGCTGTGATTGAAACTCCTGAGCTGGATCAGCAGCTCGCCTCCGCGAAGGCAGACCTCGCCACCGCCGAGAGCAATGCGGGCATCGCAAAGGTAACATCTGATCGCTACAGCGACCTGATAGGTCGCAACGCTGTCTCTCAGCAGGACACCGATACCGCAGCTCAGGCATTGGACGCGAGAAACACTCAGGTAGCTTCGGCAAAGGCGAATGTGCAGCGATTGGAGGAGTTAGTCTCCTTCGAACGCATCATAGCCCCCTTTGATGGCGTGGTTACCGCACGCAATTTGGATATCGGACAACTCATCACCACAACCGGAAGCACCTCGACTTCCGGCAGCGCAAACTCGGGAAATAAAGAAATATTCGATGTCTCGGCGGTACGCACTCTCCGCGTCTATATCAACGTGCCACAGATCTATTCACCTGACGCCAAAAACGGAATGATCGCGAAGCTTACTCTGCCGCAATATCCCGGACGTACGTTCCAAGGCAAACTGGTGCGTTCCTCGGATGCGGTTGATCCTGCTACACGGACTCTGCTTGCTGAGGTAGACGTAGACAATCGGTCAGGCGAACTGCTACCGGGAAGTTATACGGAGGTGCATCTCAACGTTTCCAGTGCGGCGCCTGTTCTGATAGTCCCGGTGAGCGCTCTGATCCTGGAGACTGATGGACTGCGTGTCGCGACCGTCGACGCAAATCATCACGCGCACATGATGCGTGTAACGCCAGGTCGTGATTACGGTACGACTGTCGAAATTTTAGCCGGACTAAAGCCGGGAGATTCCGTCATCGGGAACCCACCTGACTCACTGACAGACGGAGAAGAAGTTCGCGTCGTTACCCCAAACAACAATCAGAATCAATCTGCGGGGGGCAAGTGATGAAGGTCCGCAATCTGTTAGTCCCCGGTGCGCTGCTTGGCGCGTTGGCGATGAGTGGTTGCAAGGTTGGGCCGAACTATAAGGTCCCGACGATGCCCGCTCCTCCCGCTTTCTCGGACGAAGGCCACAACGGCGACTGGGCCTCCGCGAAGCCCGCAGATGGAGTCGACCGCGGAATTTGGTGGGCAGTCTACCAGGACAACGAACTAAACAATCTTGAGCAACGATGCGCGACTGCGAACCAGAACATCGCCGCTGCTCTTCAGGCTTACGACCAGGCTCACGATCTTGTTCGAGAAAATCGTTCTGCGCTGTACCCGTCGGTATCGATAGGCGCCGGCGCATCGCGCAATCGAATCTCCAATAACGCACCTCTGAGGCCGGTAAATACGGCCCAATCTTATTGGGATTTTCTAATTCCGCTGAGCATCTCTTGGGAGCCGGATCTATGGGGAGGAATACGCAGGCAGATCGAATCGAGCGCAGCAAGCGCGCAGGCTACTTCTGCCGATCTCGCCAACACTCAGCTCAGCCTCCAGGGACTCCTCGCTGTTACTTTCTTCCAGATTCGCGGAATTGATCTTCAGTTGCAGCTTCTGCGGTCGACGATCGATGCCTATGCCGAGGCTCTTCAGCTCACCGAAGACAGGTTGAAAGGCGGCCTTAGCTCCGACAGCGATGTCCAGCAGGCAAAAGCACAGCTGGAAGAGACCAGAGCGCAGCTCATCGATCTCGGCGTTCAACGCGAACAGTTCGAACACGCAATCGCTGTTCTCGTAGGAGAGCCCGCGATTGGCTTTCACATCGCAGAGCACCCGATCATAGGCGATCCCCCCAGCATTCCCACCGGCGTCCCATCGGAACTTCTGCAGAGGCGTCCTGATATCGCAGCGGCAGAGCGTCGCGTTGCATCCGCGAATGCTCTCATCGGGGTCGCGAAGTCTGCCTATTACCCCAGCGTCTTTCTCGGCGCGGGCGGTGGCGTGCAAAGCTCCACTATCAGCAATCTCTTCAACTCAACCAGTACGCAATGGAACGCCGGCCCCTCAGTCAATGAGGTTCTCTTCGATGCCGGCCGCAGAAGAGCCCAGATGGACTTGGCAGTTGCGCAGCGAGAGCAAGCAACGGCTCTCTATCGCGAGCAGGTGCTCTCCGCATTTCGTGATGTGGAAGACCAACTCTCGGCTTTGAGAGTGTTGGAACAAGAGGCCTCGGTGCAGGACAGGGCCGTAGATGCAGCGAAAAAGAGTACAGAGCTCTCGACACTTCGCTACAAGCGCGGACTCGCCCCTTATCTGGAAGTGTTGACGAATCAGACAATCGAATTGACGGATGAAAGAGCCGCCGCATCGCTGGTTGCTCGGCGGATTGTAGCAAGCACCCAGTTGCAAATGGCCCTCGGAGGAGGCTGGAACGCTACACAACTCCCCCCGAACTAGAGCCGCAGTTCATCAAGTGCAGCGTCAATGAAATTGGTTTTCTTCCGACGAAGAGAGCATCATCAATCTCCTCGTCGGAAGAAGATCTGGAGATCGCCGACGCGATAGGGAAGTGTCGGTAGTAGTTAGCCGACACCGAACTCGTTATTATTGCCGCTCTGGCAAAACGCTCCAAATAGCATTGTCTTCCTGCCCAAGAACCCACGCGCAAATACCCTGTAGGTGCTGTTCCTTGGACAGATGGTAGCGATCGGCAAATCCGCGTTTTTCAGTGTAAAAAATCCACTCACGCATCTGGTCGCGATAGAAAAAGAAATATGCCGAGTGATCCACTGGATCCCACTCTTCATGGCCGTTGTAGGTATCACGAAGCGTCTGTACGTCGGCTGCGCTAATGTAATCTGCGGTGATGTTAGGCTTCTGCTCCTTCTCGTTCAGCCCCGGATCACCCGCATACCAGTGATAGCCATAGAGCGCGATCCCGAGTGACAACTTCTCCCTCGGTACTACCTTCAGCGCATAGTCAAGATTCTCATTGGTCCACACCCATCCCCCAACCGGCCCAGGTGTAGTCCATCGCGTGTGTTGGTCATAAGTCATCAGGCAGATCAGATCGACCGAGTCACTAAGCGCCTTCAGGTCGAACACTCCGCGCCAGTCGGCGAAGATCCATTTGCTGAACGCGCTATGCCCCGGGTGCCCAGGCGCGTTGGGAACGACCGCGATCTGCAATTGCAAGTGTTCCTGGTGCATCGCATCGGCGATCCGTTTCACAGTCGCCGAAAGAGCATCACGGTCGGTCCAAGAAATATCCTCGAAATCAAGTTGGAAGCCGTCGTAGCCATTGTGCTTGCATTCAGAGATCAACGATCCAATCAACGCCGTCTGTGCTTTATCGCTGGTCAGCAACGAGTGGACTCCGGTCTTATCGAAGATAGCGATGATGGGAAACAAAGCGATGCGCCGCTGTTTCACAACGCGCATAACGGCCGGATCCGGCTCTCCGAACACCAGCCCATTCGAATCCACCCCATACCACGTTGGAACGATGATATCGATCTTGTTCTGATGCTCCATGAAATCGCGAACCGAATCCGGATGATCAGTCATATAGAACAGCGTCTTAGGCTGCGCAAAAGCCGCTGGGACAAATAAAAGAAGGCAGAGCAGAAGTTTCGTCATCAAGGCCTCATCAAACGGGCTGGAAGAAAATTAATAAAATCGAGCCGCTTATGCGCTCTCAAGCGTCAAAGATGGTGGCACGTCCGCTGCTTGAGATCCAAACGCAAGATTAGGCTTGTCCCCCATCTCGAGCACGATGCGCGCCCCGTTCACAATATCCCGATGATTGAACCAGGATTTTGTATACGGTTTCCCATTGAAAGTCACAGATTGAATGTATTGATCGGTCGGCGAGTGACGATGCGCGACAATCTCAAGCTGCTTACCGTCGCCCAGTTGCACATTGACCTGATCGAACAACGGTGTGCCGAAGACATAATTACCGCTCACCGGATCCACAGAATAAAAGCCCAGGGAACTGAGAATGTACCAGGACGACATCTGGCCCACATCTTCGTTGCCCTGCAGCCCATCTGGAAGCGCGGCGTACATCGTCTCCATCAGCATGCGGACGCGCGCCTGTGTCTTGTGCGGCTGCCCCGCATACGAATAAAGATAAGCAATATGATGCGATGGCTCGTTGCCATGCGCATACTGGCCCACTAGTCCCGCAATATCCGGCGGAGCATCTGCAGGCAGAGTCGAAGGTTGATCGAACAACTCATCGAGTTTCTCAAGAAACTGCTTCTGCCCACCCAGTATCTCAATCAACCCCGCCGCATCATGCTGAATCCCAAACGTAGTCTGCCATGAGTTCGACTCAGTAAAATCGCGCCACTTCTTTGTCGTTCCCATCTCGATCGGATCGAAGGGCCCAGCCCATTCCCCATTCGCCAGCTTAGGTCGCGCAAAGTTCATCGAGCGGTCGTAGTAGTTGCGATAGTTGCGTGATCGCTGAACCAGCATCGCCGCATCGTCCGCGTGGCCAAGCTTCTTCGCGACGTGCGCAATCGACCAGTCATCGTAGCAATATTCGAACGTCTTGCTGACGGACTCTTCTTCGAGATCGCACGGGATGTAGCCCTTCGAACGGTAATAACCCAGACCGCGATAGTCATCCACCATCGCACGTTTCATCATCACCTTGTAGGCGCGCTCGTAGTCCACTCCGGCAATGCCTTTGTTGCAAGCCTCAGCGATAACAGCGGCGGAGTGATATCCGGTCATCGTCCCGGTCTCGCAACCCTGCAGCGGCCAAACCGGCATTCCGGCGGGGCTCTCTTCTGCCATGCGAATCAAAGCATTTGCAAAGTCCGGAACCCGATCGGTCGCGATCAACGTATATAGAGGATGAGCGGCACGATAGGTATCCCACAGCGAAAACGCAGTATAGTTTCGCTGGCCGTTCTGTAGCCGATGGATCTGTTTATCCATCCCGCGGTAGCTCCCGTCGGCATCATCGAACAGCGAAGGTCCCACACAAGCGTGATATAGCGCCGCATAGAAAATCTTCTGATGCGTCTCGTTCTCCGTTTTGATCCTGATGCGAGAGAGTTGTTGATTCCACTTCTCACGTGCGTCCCGGCGAACTTTTTCGAAGTCCCATCCTGGAAGTTCAACCTTCAGATTGTTCGCTGCAGACTCCGCGCTCACGCCGGAGATCCCAGTCTTCACCAAAACCACCGGATTCTTCGCCGTATCAAAGAACAGAACGCACTTCAGAGATTTACCCGTGAACCGCTGTGTACCATCCGGAACCTCAACCCCATCCCGATAAAAGACAACCCTAGTCGGCTGCTGCGAGAACTTCATCGTGAAGTAGATCTGCCGCCCATCACCCCAGGCCTTCGTGGTGCGCCCGCCCGCGAGCGTATCTGGTGCAATACGTTCAAGCGAAGAAGTGACTACGGCCGATTGCCCGTTATAGGCATAACTATGTTCAAGGTCGACGATAATATGACCAGACTTTGGAGCGTCAGCCCCAACCGGGAAGCTATACCGATGCAGTCCAGTACGTTCGGTCGCGGTCAACTCAGCGCGAATCCCATAATCCTTCAGCAAGACAGAATAGAAGCCCGGCTCGGCATGTTCGTCCGCATGGTCAAATCGCGACCTATAGCCCTCGTCAGGATTACTCCGTGGACCAGGCACAATCTTGGACTCACCAGTTCCCGGCATCACCAGAAAATCAAGCAGGTCACCGCATCCCGTGCCGCTCAGATGAGTATGACTGAACCCCATAATTGAGGTGTCTGAGATGTGATAACCCGAGCACCAGTCCCATTGATCATTGAAGGTGTCCGGACTTAGTTGAACCGCACCGAATGGCACCGTGGCTCCCGGAAACGTATGCCCATGCCCACCGGTCCCGATTCTGATATCAACCAACGACGCCGCATCGAATGTGGTAGCAGCGGCCTTGGAACCGTGAATGATTTTGCCGAATGCGCTTGTCTCCGTCGCACCAACTGCACAGGCAGCCGAGACGCCGCCGAGGAATGTTCTTCTTGAAATCACTGAAGCTCCGTGGATACTCAATCACAAACACAAAGGTGGAAGTTGCTCAGACGGTATCTGCCTTCGCAACAGTGTATTGACGTAGACTAAACCGAACCGACTGTAATGATCAAAATATTGACGAATTATCGATCAAAAAGTCATCCACGTGAAATATTAGTAGCGGGGCCAAATATTCCGGGATCTCGACGTGTCTCCGATCACCTCTATTATCCAGGAACCAGTCGATCAAAATGACAGATAACGAAATCAGCCGCCGCGAAATGCTGCGAGTCACAGCAGGAGCCGCAGTCGCATTCAGCCTGTGGCCTTCGACAGCTTTAGCAGCCACTGCACCATCTTCATTCACCTCCAAACGCCCCTCCCTCCAGGATAGAAAATTTCGCAGCGCAGCCGTTGAAGCCTATCTCACAAACGTGAGCAGCAAAATCGGTGATCCCGAACTGGCGTGGCTCTTTCAAAACTGCTACCCAAACACGCTCGACACCACCATCGAATTTGGCACGTTCGAAGGTAAACCAGACACCGCAGTCATCACGGGAGACATTCCTGCGATGTGGCTGCGCGATTCTTCCGCTCAGGTGTGGCCCTATCTCCCACTGGCTGCAAAGGACGTGGAACTTCGCAAAATGCTCGAAGGCGTCATTCGTCGCCAGGCGAGGTGCATCCTCATCGACCCCTACGCGAACGCCTTCATGGCCGACCTCGACGCGCCTACGCTCGAGTGGAGCAGAACCGACGCGACCGACATGAAGCGCGGCGTAGGCGAGCGAAAGTGGGAACTCGACTCGCTCTGCTACCCAATTCGTCTCTCCTACGGATACTGGCGCGCAACAGGAGATACCTCACCCTTCGACGAGACCTGGCACTCTGCGATGAAGCTCGCTGTCCAGACGATGCGAGTGCAACAGCGCAAGCAGGGCCTCGGACCCTACCGCTTCCAGCGAACCTCGAAGATCCCGACCGAGACGTTGCCCAACGACGGATACGGCGCGCCGGTGCAGCCCGTCGGTCTCATTGCGTCAGGCTTTCGACCATCGGATGACGCCTGCACCTTCCCATTCCTCGTCCCCTCGAATCTGTTCGCAGTCACAACCCTTGGTTATCTGGCCCAGATGGCCAACGAGATTCTGCACGATTCAGCTCTCGCAAACGAAGCCACCGCTTTATCAGATGAGGTGGCTAAGGCTCTCCAACAACACGCCGTGGCGCAGACCCCGCAAGGCCCAATCTGGGCCTACGAGGTAGACGGCTACGGCAGTCAACTCTTGATGGACGACGCCAACATCCCAAGTCTTCTCGCGCTCCCATACATTCACAGCTCCCCCGACCAGGCCCTCTATGCTCGCACCCGTAGTTTTGTGTGGAGCGAACGCAATCCATGGTTCTTCCAGGGAAGCGCAGGTGAGGGCATCGGTGGCCCCCACGAAGGCAAAGACATGATCTGGCCCATGGCCATCACCACCTACGCACTTACAAGCCATTCCGACAAAGAGATCGCTCATTCTCTCGCTATGCTGAAACACGCCAGCGCCGGATCAGGTTTCATGCACGAGAGCTTCAATCGCAACGACGCCACAAAATTCACAAGAAGCTGGTTCGCCTGGGCTAATTCGCTATTCGGCGAGCTCGTAGCAAACATGGCCACCACGCATCCGGCGCTTCTTCAGGCGATCACTAGTTAAACAGGATATCTACCGGCAGGCCCAACGCGCTGTCGTTAGCCGCAGAGCTCTTCGATGGCACGACGCAACATTGTCACACATTCATCGAGCTCAGCGATCGGAACACACTCCCGCGGACTATGCGCGGTCAACATCGATCCCGGCCCTATGACCACAGCTTCCGCTCCCATTCGAGCGAGCCACGGCGCCTCGGTCCCAAATGCAATCGTCTTGATGGCGGAGTCGGATTCTCTCATGACGGCCTGAATCACAGCGCTATCGGCCCCGGTCTCGAACCCTTCATCCATCCTCAAGACCTCAACCTGTATCTCAGTTCCTTCCTGGCTCTCCTCCACCTTCATCCGATCAATGATCCTTCGCAGCCGCTCAAGAACAACCTCCGGCCGCTGAGTCGGAATGGGCCTCCATTCCAATAAAAAAATGCACTCAGCAGGCACAACATTCTTCGCCGTCCCCCCGCGAATTTCACCAACGTTCAACGTCGTCCAAGGCGGAGAAAACGCATCGTTACGATCCAGCGTCAGCTCCTGCGCTAGCGCTTCAATCTCTCGCAGCAATCGCGCCGCAGCAAAGATCGCAGATCGCCCCGCCTTAGGGAACGCGCTATGAGCGGCCTTACCCACAACTTTGATCGAAGCAAGACAGTAGCCTTTGCCCGCACGTGCAGGAGCCAGCGAAGTAGGTTCTCCAACGATCGCGTATCTCGCCCACATCGCATCGCACGAAAGAAGGTGTCGCGCTCCCCGGCAACCGACCTCTTCGTCCGAGGTAAACACCAGGCACAACCGCTTTTTCAGCTCTTCCGCATTGATCCCGGATACCGCCGCCAGAATACACGCAAGAAAACCCTTCACGTCACATGCCCCACACCCATGGAGCATCCCATCTTTTTCGTGAAGTTCTGTTGCTTCTATCCACTCAGCCGCAAAAGGAACCGTGTCGGTATGACACACAATCGCAAGTTCCGCCTCGATCCGCCCATCGCTCACCGGTTCCGGCGACGCAATAAGATTCAGCTTCACCACACCCGCTGCATCCTCATACTGAAAGACCCGATAGTGCCACCCAAGCGGTTCGAGTACCCCCTGAATCCATTCAACGACCGGCCGATTGCTCATGCTTGAGACGCTCGGAATACCCACCAGCTCCTGCAGCAGAGTTCCAGGCAGAATCATAGCTCCGTCCCAAGTCGCGTCTGCACCCGTCGAAACGCCTCGATGATTTCATCCCCCATCGCATGACGCCTCTCCTCAACGACAACCTTGC
Source organism: uncultured Edaphobacter sp. (assembly GCA_964658525.1). Taxonomy (GTDB): domain Bacteria; phylum Acidobacteriota; class Terriglobia; order Terriglobales; family Acidobacteriaceae; genus Edaphobacter. The sequence goes on along the minus strand of CAZZZG010000082.1, from coordinate 966 downwards.
CATCGACCACGACATCGCAAACTGCCCTCGGCGACATACTGAACACAATATTCGTCAACAGCTCGTCAGGCAGACTTCCCGCGATGGAAGAATCCGACAAGTCCACCGTAAAGAAGTCAGCAGCCTTCCCCACCTCCAGCGCACCAGCTTCCACATGAAGCGATCGCGCCCCGGCACGCGTAGCAAAGTCGAAGAGAAGAGCCGGCAAAGCCTCACCCTGTCGGCCATCTAGAACCGCCCGCTGCAGGTGCCGCAGGCGCAGATTAGATTCCAGCTCCCGAGCATTTTCCAGCGCATCCGTCTGCGTGTGGCTATCCGTCCCAAACGCAATCGACACACCCGCATCAATCAACTCAGCCGCGGCAAGAATCCCGTCCCCAAGATTGCGTTCCGTCGTAGGACAAGCACCCACCGTAATCTTCCCGCGCCCCATCCGCTCAATCTCGCCGTCCTGCAAATGAATCGCATGGATGGCAGTAAAGTCATGCGTCATCAGGCCAAGCTGATCGAGAAACTCAAACGGCGTCGCCCTATACTCAGCGACGCAAGCCTCAATCTCTGCAGGCTGTTCGGCAACGTGCATATGCAAAGGCATCGCATGCGTCTGCGCCCAGGCCGAGATAGTCTTCAAATATTCCCGCGGAACTGCTCTCACACTATGCGGTGCAAGCCCAAAGCTCACAGTCGCCGCCATCTTCGCAAGCTCACTCCGCAACGCCTCTGAATCAACCAAGAATGTCTCCGCATCGGGTTCGATGAAACGTATCTGCCCTGCATCGGGCGGAAGCTCAAAGCCTGCACGAACATACGCACACCGAAGCAGAACAATCCGTATCCCCACGCTCTCGGCCGCACGGATCACCTGCTTCGCCAGCAGGTTAGGATCGGCATAAGTTTCGCCGTTCGGAGTCCGATGAAGATAGTGAAACTCCCCAACCGTCGTAATCCCCGCAAGCGTCATCTCGA
>CAZZZG010000081.1:0-18738 GCA_964658525.1 uncultured Edaphobacter sp. | reverse complement strand
TTCATGCGTGCCTCTACCTGATCCTTCGGCAATCCGGACAGCACCAACTCCGTCCGCTTCAAATAAGCCGGCATCACCGACCGCGCCGCAGCCGCATTGAAGCAATGCGGCGCACGCAGCTTCGCGTTCCAGAACTGAGGATCGTCGAAGTTGGTAGCCCACGAACGCTCGACCAGGCAGACGAAGCCGTTCGTACCCTTCGCCGCCGTCTCATAACCGTGGCTGCCGAGCACCATCACCTCCGCATCACCGCTCACCGCCACATTCGCCGCACTGCGCGCCAGCGCAACCTCGTCCGCCACGCTCGCCACGCGGTACTGCTCTATGGGAGCCATCGCCGGATACGGCGCCTTCGCTCCCTGCGCCCAGCCGACACCACTTGCACCGAAGAGAACCGCATTAAACACCACGCCAGACGCTATCGCTCCTACCGTTCGATATGTCATTGCACCAGCCTCCTTGAAGAAGTCGCTTCACCTGCTCTGGGCCGTCTTTCATACGTGTGAGACCGTCCGGACGCCACAATGTTATGCCGATGCCCATTCATTTCTTCAATCGCGTCAGTGGGCATTCGCTTCTCCCCAACTCTCTTCGCCCACGACTGTATCCCAACTTGGACATCTTTTTTTATTGGTCAGGGGGCGCAACCTTTGCACATTGGGCGTTCACCTTATAGTCGTTGTGCGTTGGAAAAATCGACAGCAGAGCTAACTTGCCGAAATCCCTGCGACATAGGTAGTGCTCCTCTCCGCCCATGCGCGAGCGTCAAACACACAAACCACCGAAGAGGAGCCTCATGGCGAATCCCTCAAACAATAACCAAAAGACCACTCTCGTCCCCTTCCTATCCGTCCGTAGATCAGCCGAAGCCGTCAATTTCTACAAATCCGCCTTTGGAGCCGACGAGATCCATCGTTACGAAGAGCCCAACGGCGGAGTGATGTCCAACCTCACCATCAACGGCTATAGCTTCTGGGTCGCCTAGGAAGAGCCCCAATACCAAAAGTTCAGCCCCGAGACTCTCAACGGAGGCACCGTCCACATGGTCCTTACTACTGAAGACCCCGACGCCGCCTTCGACCGCGCCGTAGCCGCCGGTGCCACCATCGTCTGCCCCATCAGAACGGAAGAGTTCTGGCGGATTGGCCGCGTCCTCGATCCCTTCGGCCACCATTGGGAGATCGGTAAGCCATTAGCCACCACCAACTAACGCCACAAAACCTGTGCAGCGCTCTGTAAACTTTCGGGCCATCCAAACCCCCTCGCCACTCGTAACTCCTCAGAACGTCTCTTTCAGAGAAGGAGGCACGAGAAATGTCGATCCTCTACTGTCCGGAGGGTGCGTTACTCCTCCAGAACATCTCCGAAGCCATGCGCCGTCAGTGCGAACTCCCCGCCAAATCCAGATCAATCGAAGCACTTGCCCTGGAGATGGACACATCCGAAGCCGTCCAGGCCGCAAACCGCCACGCCACCGACCATCTGATGGCCTGCCCTGTCTGTCGCACCGGCTCTCCAATGCCAAAGGCCCACACCACTCTGCCGCCTCCAGACAGAAGCCCCACAAGACCGTTCACGGCAAAATTAAATTCATCAGGAAATGAGCCAAAAGCCGAATGTCAAGTCCCGAAAACGCGAAGACCCGCTCCAGACTTGGACTTTCGCGTTGCGCATTCACCTCCCTCAACCCGATATCCTATTAACAGCTTTGAACGGATCCAAGATTGATTCTGATGAGGCAGAAACACCGGTAAATCACTCAAAACAAGTATTTTGCGCACAACGCACTTGTTTTCAATATTTTACCGAGTTAAGCTGTCCGCAAATCAAAGCAAACAAAGAACTTCCCTGCAAAATACCCTCGGTGGGAGGGGGGAGGGGTTCTAGGGCTAGCCCACTAACCAAAATTGAACGGCCAAAGAATTTTCGATTGCGCCAACAACAAAATTAGCATCACACCCTCCATCGGGCGAAACTTCGCCGAACGGAGAAAAAATAAAGATGCTTATCCTTCTGCTCATTCTGATTCTGGTGTTCGGCTTTGGCGGTTATCGCATGGGACCTGGCCTCGGCTACTACGGCGGAGGCGGCATCAGCCTCATCCTGCTCATCGTCCTCATCCTGCTCCTGATGAAGGTTATATAACTGCGGCAGGCCCATTCCGTACGAACGAATGGGCCAACTCAGCCCTCCCTACCAAACCATCTAGTTGAGAGTATCTTCGCAACACGCTAGGATAAGACGCTACCCAAGCGTGCTCATGCCAACTACGGTCCAGACCCGCAACACCCGCCAGAAAGACGCCATCCGCACTGCCTTCCTCGAGGCGAATCGCCCCCTCTCCCCCGACGAAGCCCTCGCCCTCGCCCAGAAAGACGTAGATGCCCTCAGCATCGCCACCGTCTACCGCAACATCGGCAGCCTGGTCGACGACAAGTGGCTCATCCCAGTCGATGTCCCCGGCCACTCCACCCGCTACGAGGTCGCCGGCAAGGCCCACCACCACCACTTCCAATGCAACGTCTGCGGCACCGTCCACGAACTCGAAGGCTGCGAGATGCAGTCCCGCCCCAAGCTCCCCCGCGGCTTCAAGTACTCCAGCCACGAGTTCTTCGTCTACGGGACCTGCTCGTCCTGCACCAAATAGCCCGAGCGAACCTCCCACCGCCGTCTACCGTTTAGACCCTCCCAGCAGTGAACCCAACACCCCACGGATCAACTGGCGCCCCACCGTGCTCCCCATCGTCCGCGCCGCACTCTTTACCGCCGCCTGCAGCACCGTGTCCCCCCGCCGGGATCCACCCGACCCCAGCACCCCACCTAACGCACTACCCGCCGCCTCCATCCATCCAGAGCCCGCGGCCGCAGAAGCACCCGCAGGCGCAGCCAACCCACCCCCCGAAGCAGCAGCCTTCCCCTTCAGCCGCTCATAAGCCGACTCTCGATCAACCACCGTCTCATACACCCCCGCCACCACCGAATTCCTAATGATGACAGCCCTCTGCTCCGGCGTAATCGGTCCGATCTGACTATGCGGTGGACACACCATCGCCCGCTCTACCATCGCAGGAATTCCTTTCTCGTCCAAAAACGAAACCAGCGCCTCCCCCACGCCCAACTCGGTAATCACCGCCTCAACATTCACTTTCGGGTTCGCCCGAAACGTCTGTGCGGCGGCCTTCACCGCCTTTTGATCTCGAGGAGAGAACGCCCGCAACGCATGCTGCACACGATTCCCGAGCTGACTAAGCACCGTATCCGGCACATCGATCGGATTCTGCGTCACAAAGAACACCCCGACCCCCTTCGACCGAATCAGCCGCACTACCTGCTCAATCCGATTCTGCAAAACCGAAGGCAGATCGTTGAACAACAAGTGGGCCTCGTCGAAGAAAAACACCAGCTTTGGCTTTTCAAGATCGCCAACCTCCGGCAGCTTCTCAAACAACTCACTCATCAGCCAAAGCAGAAACGTTGCGTAGAGTTGTGGTGACTGCAACAGCTGATCTGCCGCCAGAATATTCACGACCCCTTTGCCACTCGAATCTACCTGCAGCAGATCATCGATATTCAGTGCTGGCTCGCCGAAGAAAAGATCTCCTCCCTGCTGCTCCAACGCCACCAACCCCCGCTGAATCGCACCTATGCTCGCCGCCGAAATATTTCCATACTGCGTCTGGTATTCCTTCGCAGCTTCGCCCACATGCTGCAGCATCGCTTGCATGTCCTTCATGTCCAGCAACAACAACCCTCTGTCGTCGGCGATCTTGAAGACCAGAGTCAACACCCCCGTCTGCGTGTCGTTCAGATTCAGAATCCGACTCAAAAGCAGCGGTCCCATCTCGCTAACCGTCGCACGCACGGGATGTCCCTGCTTCCCAAACACATCCCAGAACACCACCGGGCACCCAGCGAAGCTCCACTCGCCCAGCCCCATCGCCTTCAACCGAGCATCGAACTTCGACGAACTCTTCCCCGCCTGCGAGATACCCGACAAGTCCCCCTTCACGTCCGCGGCAAACACCGGCACGCCGATCGAACTCAATGCTTCCGCCATCACCTGCAACGTGACGGTCTTACCTGTCCCGGTGGCGCCTGCTACAAGCCCATGCCGATTCGTCATCCCTGGCAACAAGTAAAGCTCATCAACACCCTTCGCAATCATCGGCATTTCAACCATCGGACAGGACCTCCATCCATCTACCTGAAGACTACACACCCGCTTGCCAACGTCAACACTTTGTCTACTGACAACTCTCATCGCAATCACTACGGGGAAACCGTCTGCTCTCGAGTGCGACTCAACGACAGAGTCCGCTGGCGACTTTCACCATGCGCACCACCTCAATCGTCTCACCGCCACCCACCGGCACCTTCTTGCGTTCGACTTCACGATATCCCTTCTGTTCATAGAGCGTGACGCCCGTCAATGTACTGCCCATCTCAAAGCGAGTGAACCCTTCTGTCCTCGCGGCTTCTTCAGCTGTGGCGAGAATCAGACTTCCCAGACCCATCCGCGCAAAATCCGGATGCACAAAGATCGCTCGAATCTTCGCCGCGTCCAACTTGGGGTCCAGCTTCGCCGGCGCGATCTTCTCCATCTGGTGATCTCCGCCATAAAGCGTCTTTCGGAAGCTCCACCCGCCACATCCCGCCATTACTCCACTGTCAGCGATTGCCACGAAGTAAGTGCCATCTGCGATCAACTGACTATCCACAGTGAACACCGTAGCTAACGCTCCCTCTCTTTGCTCTGACGAATAGTCTGCCACCTGCAGTCCCCGCACCGATGCTTGTATCAGCTCACGGATCGCAGCAACATCGTCCTTCCCTGCAACTCGCAAATGAAACCTGTCCATCCGCGAAGTATAAAAGCCCACCTATCGACGTTGCGAAGTTGCATCACTCCTGCGCCTATAGTGAACTCACAATAATTCGGCAACAAATCAAGAGCGACATCTTGTCCCTCCCCTCCATCGCGTACTACACTCCTCCCCATGACTTTCACGATGCCTCGCGCCATTAGACTCTTTGCCGCAGCTCTTCTCCTTCCCCTCGCCACCGCCACAATCCACGCACAAGACTGGGCCAAAGCCCGCCTCGAAGCCTCCCCACGCCATCATGAATACGTCCCTCTCAAGCACGGTGACCGCACCGTCCAGGCCTTCGTCGTGTACCCCGAAGTCAAAACCAAAGCTCCCGTCGTCATCCTCATTCATGAGATCTTCGGCCTCAGCGACTGGGCTAAAGAGATGGCAGACGAATTAGCTGCGCAAGGCTTCATCGTCATCGCCCCTGACCTCCTCACTGGCTTCGGCCCCAACGGCGGTGGCTCTGAAGCCTTCCCCGATCAGGACGCCACCGTCAAAGCTGTCTCAGGCCTCGATGCCGCCGTCGTCAACGCCGACCTAGACGCTGCAGCGGACTACGGCAAAAAACTCCCCGCAGCCAACGGTAAAATCGCAGTTACCGGCTTCTGCTGGGGAGGGGGCAAATCCTTCGCCTTCGCCGCACATCGCAAAGATCTCTCCGCCGCCTTTGTCTTCTATGGACCTGGTCCCTCGGACGTGACCACGATTACCGCGCCCGTCTACGGTTTCTACGCGGGCAACGACGCCCGCATCGGCGCCACTATCCCCGCGACCACAGCCGCTATGAAAGCCGCTGGCAAAAAGTATGAGCCCATCACCTACGACGGTGCAGGTCACGGCTTCATGCGCGCCGGCGAAGATCCCGGCAACACCGTCCCCGGCAACAAAACCGCACGCGAACAGGCCTTCGCCCGTCTCGTCACCCTCATCAAGGAGATGAAGGCCGCCCCCGTAGCCGCCAACGCCAGTCACAACAAAACCGTAGCGCAACAGTCACAGCCCGCCACTTCCTGCCACGCCAAAACGAACGTTGCTGAAAGCCAGACCACCAGCAAAAACCCAGAGACAGCTGCAATAATGTAGTTGTGACCGCTGCTCTCAACATCTCGCTTCAAGATCAACTGGACCGCATCACGCAAAATACACGCGCCCTCGTTCAGCCCGAGCGCCTCGCCGTCTCCGAAAAGGCGACAGAAGCTCTATTCAACACCGGTATCGAAGACCGCACACTGAGAGCCGGGGCGCAAGCTCCGGCTTTCACTCTCGAAGACGCTCTCACTCACAAACCTGTCCGTTCAACCGACCTCCTCGCGCTCGGGCCGCTCGTCATCAACTTCTTCCGCGGCCGTTGGGATCCCTACTGCGTCACCGAACTCGAAGCCTGGCGCGATCTGCACACCGATCTCCGCAAGCGCGGCGCCATCTTCGTCGCCATATCCCCGCAGACCACTCGTCAGAACGCTTTCACTCTCGAGCAGCACGGCCTGCAATATCCTCTGCTCGCCGACCCCGGCGCTACTATCGCGGAGCGATTTGGCATAGCCCACACCATTCCGCCAGACCTCCGCAGCTACTACCAGTCCATTCTTGTAAACATCCCCTTCAACAACGCCGGCCTCAGCTATCACAACGCCACCGAGGCCAGCTGGCGCTTACCGCTCCCCGCCGTCTTCGTCATCGATCAGACCAACACCATCCTCTTTGCAGAAGGTTACGCTGACTTTCGGGTCCGTCCCGAACCAGCCGATGTGGTCGCCGTTCTCGACCAGCGGTAGAATCTCTCCATCAAATAACCCACAAAGCGTGGCCCGGTTAGCCCTTGACGCGCCCATGACGCCCTAAATTGAGCAAAATCTCCCGCCGATATCCGGACCGGATCATCGAACGTCTTGCGATATCGAATGCGTGCGTTTATCGTAGTGATAGTCCGTCTATCGAACATAATGTTGATAACGCTACGGAAAGGGACCCGCATGAGCCTCACCCCCCGCCAAACCCTCGCATCGTCCGATTCCTCCCTCCCGCCCACTCCACCCTCAGTACCCAAACCTACTCCCGCTTCATCTCTTGATGTCTTCACAGGCGACCCCAACTTCATGACCTCGCTCGCCCGCGGTCTCATCGTCATCCAGGCCTTCACTCAGCAATCCCCGCAGATGACGATCTCGCAACTCAGCGTAAAGACCGGTCTCTCTCGCGCCGCAGTGCGTCGTTGTCTCTATACCCTCACCAAGCTTGGCTTTGCCGGTGCCGAAGACGGTTCACGCTACTCGCTCCGTCCAAGGATGCTCACCCTCTCCCACACCTACACCACATCAAACACCCTTTCCGCCGCAGCCCAGCCCATTCTCGAGCGCATGTCCGCTGCACTCCGCGAGTCCTTCTCCGTAGCCACACTCGACGGCGAAGACATCGTCTACATCGCCCGCACCCAGGTCAATCGCGTCATGGCCGTGGATCTCCACATCGGCAGCCGTCTTCCCGCCTACTGCACCAGCATGGGTCGCGTGCTCCTTGCCTACCTCCCCACCGAGCAGCTCGAGCAGTATCTCGCCAAAGCCACACTCACCCCGCACACCACCCGCACCATCACCTCAGTAGAAAAGCTCCGCCTCGCCCTGCGCAACGTACGTCGCAACGGATATGCGCTCGTCGATCAGGAGTACGAAGTCGGCCTCCGCTCTCTCGCCGTCCCCGTATATGCCGCTTCGGGCCGCGTGGTCGCCACACTCAATCTCAGCGGCAATGCCCCCCGGCTCTCCGTCCTCGAGATGCAGAGCCGTTTCCTCAACCATCTTCGTAACGCCGCCAACGAATTGAGCGTCTTCCTCAACTAGTCTCACTTAGCTCAACTAACTCAGCGTCACGCCATCATCTCCGCAAGCTTCAAAACCGTCCGCCAGTTTCTCATCGTGCTCACGGTCTTCAGCTTCGAGTCGAAGTAAGCGTTCGTCAGCTTCGTCTTCGCCGCCCCGGTCACAAGCTTTGCGTAGATATCCCTCCCCACCACCACGTACTCGTCCGGCGACGACCGCGCAGGATCCAATCCCGCGACCAGATCCGCACCAGGCCGATCGGCCAGAAATAAAACGTGAAGCATCTCCTCCGCACCCTCGAATGGGTTCACACGAATCACAGCATCCAGTTCAGCCGCAGATCGAATCACAACCGGAACCTTCAATCCGAACTGCTTCTCCACCTGCTTCGAAACAGCGCCGCCCAGTTCCCTGGCAAGCTTATCCTTCGCACAAAAGACAACGTTGCCGCTCTGGATGTAGGTCGCTACATCCGTACACCCAGCAGTCGCAAAGATCTCCGCCAGCATCTTCATCGGCAGCATGTTCTTGCCACCGACGTTGATCCCTCTCAGCAGAGCAACATGTCGCGTATCCCTCTTCGACACTCGAGCCTTCATCGAAAGCTTGCCTCCTAAACCGGAGCCACACACCTCGCAAACGAAACACCGGAGCCGGTCTCAACCGTCATGCTCAAACCACCAACAGGCACCACGACTGCCTTCCCCGGACTTAACTCCAGTTGACCCTCGCTGCTATTCACAACTCCACGTCCTGCCAGACCAATCAGACATCCCGCTCCGTCGAAAGCAACAGACACCTCACCAGCCGAAGCAACATCAAACCGATCCACAACAAAATATTTTTGCTCGATCAGCCGTGTGAACCCATCCATCTTCCGCGGCACAACCTTCCCCGCCTGCGTCTTGGGCTTAATCACTTGCAGCCCCTTCTCCAGATGCAGCTCCCGCGGCCGTCCATAGTCGTACAGACGATAGGTCACATCACTCGTCTGTTGCGTCTCCAGCAACACCACACCGGGACCTATGGCATGCAGCGTTCCCGCATCCACAAAAAGCATGTCTCCCACCGAAACAGGCACGTGTTCCAGCAGCATCTCCATCGTCCCTCCCTCGACGGAAGCCGCCACCTCCTTCGCACCCACTCCCTCTTTCAATCCAAGCGCGACCGTTGCCCCCGGCTCGGCCTCCAGCACATACCAGCACTCAGTCTTGCCCCGCGTCTCTCCCATCGCCTTCGCCTGCGCATCATCCGGATGCACCTGCACGGACAGCTTGTCGGCCGGGAACAAGATCTTCACCAGCAGAGGAAATTCGCCACCCATCTTCTCACCAACCAAAGCAAGGGTTTGCCCTTGAAACGGTCCCGTTTCCACCAGGCACTGCGGCCCCGTCAACCATGCCTCGCCTACCAACTCGGTCGTTCCAGTCTCCTCGAACCATGGCTTCAGATCGCTCTTACCCCAAACTCTTTCGCTAAACCACGGCTTTAAGCTAAACGGTGCAACTTTCGTCCCAATTGTCATACTTCAAGCCTATCAACTCCCACCTTTGGGTGGCATTACAAAAGTCTTACACCACGTCCCCCGTCACCCCTGATAGCGTCAGTATTAGCAGTTCAGAACGACCTGAAACACAAGGACAGCGATCAAATTATGACTCCCATCACCACCATCGAAGAAGCCCCGGTAAAAGCGCCCAAACTCGCCGCCGTCGTTCCGGCCGTCGCCGAAGTCACCCAGAAGATCAAGCAGGACCTCCGCATGGGCCGCGAACACCAGCAGGGCCGTATCAACTGGATCACCACCATTGCCATGGGGCTCTTCCACGTCGGAGCGATCGCTTCCCTCTTCTTCTTCTCGTGGAAAAATCTGGCTGTCTTCTTCGTGATGTACTTCTTCGCGATCAACATCGGCATCGGCGTGGCCTACCACCGCCTGCTCACCCATCGCGGCTACAGGGTTCCCAAGTGGGTCGAGTACTTCGTCACCATGTGCGGCTGCCTCGCGCTCGAGGGCGGTCCGATCTTCTGGGTAGCCACCCATCGCGTCCATCACCAAAACTCCGACCACGAAGGCGACCCACACACTCCGCACGACGGCACCTGGTGGGCTCACGCCGGTTGGATCCTCTCCGGTCGCGCGCTTCACTCCGAAACCGCCCTCCTCGGCCGCTACGCTCCCGACCTCACTAAGGACCCGGTTCACGTCTGGCTCAGCAAATATCACTACCTTCCCTTGGTAGTCACTGGTCTGCTTCAGGTCGCCCTCGGCGCGGCACTCGCACCTGCAGGCCACCACATCGTCGGCGCTCTCGGCATGGTCCTCTGGGGAACCTTCCTCCGCGTCACCATCGGCCTTCACGCCACCTGGCTGGTCAACTCCGCCACTCACCTCTGGGGCAAACGCCGCTTCGAAACCAAAGACGACTCCCGCAACAACTGGTGGGTCGCCATGCTCACCGGTGGCGAAGGCTGGCACAACAACCACCACGCCCACCCCGTCAGCGCACGCCACGGTCTCGCATGGTACGAGTTCGATATCAACTACTACTGCATTTGGGTCCTCAGCAAACTCGGTCTCGCCGAAAAGATCCAAATCGCTAAATTCGACTCCCAAAACCCCAAACCGGCCGGCGTTCTCTAACAACCGACCAATAAAAGTCGAAAGGCCGTCATCCTCACAGGTGACGGCCTTCTAATTTAACGCATCCAACCTCGACAAGCGTCCTACTTCTCGCTATTCTCATCCGGAACCACCGCTGCAAGGGCCAGTGACAAATCTTAATCTCGAAAGAGGCAAGATGACGCGCACTACAATGCTCCTTCTCATAGCAACTGTTCTCATCGCAGCTGCATTTTCGGCCCCCTCTGTATCAACCGCGCAACCTGGCTACGGTGGACCGCCACGCATCACTTGCTCCTCCGACGACGGTCGCAGAAACTGGTGCGACATTGGTCCCTCTCGTGATGTCCGTCTGGTCCGCCAGATCAGCGGCTCCGCTTGCGTGCGAGATAGTACCTGGGGCATCGACCGTCGTGGCCTTTGGGTAGACCGCGGCTGCCGTGCGGAATTTGTCATCGGCCGCGGCGGACCTCCGCCCCCGCCGCCGCCCGCATATGGACCCAGTATCGTCGTAACCTGCTCGTCCAACGATGGCGGAAGAAAATGGTGCGATATCGGTGGCAGGCGCGACGTTCGGCTGGTTCGGCAGATCAGCGGATCTCCCTGCGTCCGTGACAGCACCTGGGGTGTCGATCGTCGCGGCCTTTGGGTAGATCGTGGTTGCCGCGCCGACTTCAAAGTCCGCTAACACACGCGCAGAGAGCCTCTGGCCTCAAGGAGGCTCTCTGCGGCTACACTAAGCAGCAATGCTTCGTACCATCCGCGCCACTCAGTACGTCACCGCTCTTCGTGAAGGCGGTTCACTTCCCGCAATCATCGAGGCAGACGACCTCGGCCTTTACGTCCTCAAATTTCGCAGCGCCGGCCAGGGCCCTCTTGCGCTCGTCGCCGAACTCGTAGCTGGCGAAATCGGCCGCACCCTCGGCCTCAATATTCCTGAGCTCGTCTTCGCACAGGTCGACGCAGCTCTCGGACGCAACGAACCCGACCAGGAGATCCGCGACCTGCTCCGCGCCAGCGTTGGCCTCAACCTCGCCCTCGATTATCTCCCTGGCTCCTCGATGTTCGACCCCGCAGCCGGCGACAAAGCCGAATCACACACTGCCTCCCTCGCCGTCTGGTTTGACGCCTTCGTTCTGAACGTAGACCGAACCGCTCGCAACGCGAATCTTTTGAACTGGCATCGCAAACCCTACTTCATCGATCACGGCGCCGCCCTCTACTTCCACCACAACTGGCCCGACGCCGGCCGCCTGGCCGACTCCCCCTTCGCCGATGTCCGCCACCACATCCTCTTACCTTGGGCCGCGAGCCTCGAACAAGCTGCCGCCGAGGCAGCCATCCGTCTCACCCCACGAATCATCACCGATATCCTCGCGCAAGTCCCCGACGAGTGGCTTCAATCCGCACACCCCACGCCAGCAGAAGCACGCACCGCATATCTCGATCTCCTCACCCGGCGTCTCGCCGCATCCCACATCTTCACCCAGGAGGCCATCCGTGCTCGCGCCCATCTCATTTGACTACGCAGTGATTCGCGTCGTCCCTCGCGTCGAGCGCGAAGAGTTCATCAACGCTGGCATCGTTGTCTTTTGCCTGCAGCAGCGCTTCCTCGAAGCCCGCATTCACATCGACGACCAACGGCTCCGTGCACTCTGGCCCGAAATCGATCTCGATCTGGTACGCAACCACCTCGAAGCCTTCCCGCGAATCTGCGCCGCAGATCCCACCGCCGGTCCCATCTCGCAACTCAGCCAGCGCGAGCGCTTCCACTGGCTCGTCTCACCCCGCAGCACCATCATTCAGGTCTCACCTGTCCACACAGGCCTATGCGACGCTCCCGAAAGTCTAATGGACAATCTAGCGCGGCGCTATCTCCTGCAATAGATCTCCCCGCTATACTTCCAGCAACCCATGCAGCTCGTCCAACTTCAACCGAAGTCTATCCTCGCCACAATCTTCACGATTTGCTTTCTTCACCACCTACTTCCAGCACAACAGGTCTCCGTCCCTTTAGACACCATCAAGCAGCGCCTCGGCTTCTACAAAGGAAACGACACCAAACGCGAGGCCGCTCTCAAGCAACTCTTTGCCGAAGCCGGCTGCAATCCAGCCAATCTATCCGAGCAAACCGTTCCGACGCGAAAACAACCAACCTAATCTGCCTTCTGCCCGGCGCCACACCCGCCACCATCATCATTGGAGCGCACTTCGATCACGCAGACGAGGGTGATGGAGTAGTCGATAACTGGAGCGGAGCCTCTCTCCTTCCCAGTCTTTTTCAAGTCCTCGCCGCTGCCCCTCGGCAACATACCTTCATGTTCATCGGATTCACCGGCGAAGAGAACGGTCTCGTCGGCTCCGATTTCTACACCAAACAGCTCCGTCCCGAGCAGTTGACGAATATTCAAGCGATGATCAATCTCGACTCGCTAGGACTCGGCCCCACTAAAGTCTGGGTCAGCCAGTCAGACCCACGCCTCGTAAACACAATCGCTGCCGTCGCCCACATCATCAATCTACCGATCGCCGGTATGGACGTGAATGGATTCGGAGAATCCGACGAAGAATCCTTCATCGCACAGAAAGTCTGCACTCTCACGATTCACAGTCTCACTCCAGAAAATGCCCACATCCTCCATCGTCCCGATGACAATCCCACAGCGATTCACCTACCCGACCTCTACGACACCTTCCGACTCTTAGCAACATATCTGCCCTCTCTGGATACGTTGGTCTTCCCCAACCAACATGTCTGCACCATCAAGCCGGTCGACAATACTGGATTTCGATCGCGTATGCGACTAAGGCATCAACTCACTCCCGGCGCCATACCTCATTGAGCGAAGCACCCGGACCATCACCCCGCTATACTTCCTCCAAGCTATGAACATCACCCGACGCCGCGGAGCCATCGCCACCTTCATCACCCTGGGCGTCCTCACCGTCGGCCTCGCCGTCACTCTCAATATCACCTGGATCGTCCTCAACAAACGCACCCTCGCCATTGCGATCCTTGGTGTGATCCTCTTCTCCGCGCTCATCGCTCTGGTGGTGCTCAACACTGTCTTCCTCATCCGAGAAATCCGCCGCAACGAGCGACAAGACTCCTTCCTCAACGCCGTAACCCACGAACTTAAAACTCCCATCGCGAGCATCCGCCTCTACCTCGAAACCCTCCAGCGCCGCCCCATCGAAGAACCCCAGCGCCAGGAGTTTTACAAGATCATGCTCTCCGACTCCGATCGTCTCCTGGCCACCGTCGAGCAGGTCTTGAAGGCTGGCCAGCTAGGTCAGCGCCACCGGCAACAAAACCGCACTCTCATCAACGTGCACTCTCTCGTCTCCGATTGCATCACCATCACCCTCCAGCGCCACCACCTTGACTCAGAGAGCATCATCCTCGAGCCTGTTCCCGGAGCCGTCCGACTCTACACCCAGGGCATCGCCGAAGACCTTCGCACTGCCGTCATCAACGTACTCGACAACGCCGTCAAGTACTCCCCTGATGGAGTCCACATCCGCTGCTCTCTCGCGATCACCAACTACACATGGGTCGCCCTCAAAGTCACCGACACCGGCGTCGGCCTGCCTGCTAACCAGTTCAAACGCATCTTCAACCGTTTTTACCGCGTCCCTGGTCGAGCCATGGCCAAGATCAAAGGCACGGGCCTTGGCCTCTTCCTCGTACGAAATATAGCCCGCCAGCATGGCGGCGAAGCCATCGCAACCAGCCCCGGCCCCGGTCTCGGAACTACCATCACCATCACTCTCCCGCTAGCTACACGGAATTCTTCCACCAGCAGCCCCTAACGACACGACCTCCCTCGATGGCTCGACGTACAATCCATAAAAGCTCGTAGTTATCCCACAATTTCGTGACCTCCCATGTCTTTAGTCTGGAAATACTTCGCCTTGGGATTCAGTGCGCTCCTCCCGCTCATCAACCCCCTCGGCTCAGCGCTCATCTTCCTTGGTCTCGTCGGCGCTGCTCCCATCGACATCTATCGCGGTCTTGCGCGCCGCGTCGCCATCAATACCATCATCTTCTTAGCCGTTATCGAACTCATCGGTTCGTATCTGCTCGGCTTCTTCGGCATCTCGCTTCCCATCGTTCAGGTCTCTGGAGGCATTGTCATCGCAATGATCGCCTGGGATCTCCTCAATCAAAAGGACAGCAGCGCACCCAACCCGGAGAAAACTCAGGCCGCTCTTCCCGCTGTAACCTCCGAAGAAATCTACAGCCTCCGGCAAAAAGCCTTCTACCCTTTTACCTTCCCGATCACTGCCGGTCCGGGCTGTATCGTGGTCATGCTCACCCTCAGTGTTCACAACCAACAGACGAGCATCGAGGATAAGGTTCTAGCCCATATAGGCTTATTTATCGCAGTAGTCTTCCTCGCCGGCCTCATCTATTTTTGCTACGCCTATGCGCCCAAAATCGCCCGCACCATCTCGCCCTCAACTGCCCACGGAATCCTTCGCGTCGTCGCGTTCATTCTTCTGTGCATCGGAGTTCAGATCGCATGGAATGGTCTGAGCACTCTGATCGAGCGCCTTTTACATAAATCGTGACTAAAAAAGTAACAAATAGAACCAAGGCAGCAAACCGGAAGACCCATGACCGAACCCAACGCCCCACTCATCGTCCTCGTCGAAGATGAAGAGCACCTCGCCCAGGGTCTCCTCTTCAACCTCCAGGCCGAGGGGTACCGCACACATCACGAATCCGACGGTGACGCCGCCCTGGCCTATCTTCTGGCACAGCCAGAAAACATCGCAGCCATCGTTCTCGACGGCATGCTCCCCGGAGCCGACGGATTCACCATCGTCCGCGCCCTGCGCGAAGCCCACCGCTACACGCCAATCCTCATGCTGACAGCCCGAGCGCGCCCCGAAGAGGTCCTCGAAGGCATCGAAGCCGGCGCCGACGACTACCTCGCCAAACCCTTCGACCTGAACATCCTCCTCGTTCGACTCAAATCACTCCTTCGCCGCACCGCGTGGCAGAACACCGCAACCCCCAAAACCCCACCACCAGTCCTCGCCGACCAGACCGACGAATACGCCTTCAACCACCGCACCATTCGATTCGACACCCTCGAACTCATCGCCCCCAACCGCACAACCCACCTCACCCTCATGGAGGCCGATCTCCTCCGCTACCTCACCCAACGCGAAGGGCACATCGTCTCCCGCAAAGACATTCTCGAAGATGTCTGGAGAGTCCACGAGGACACAGACACCCGCGCCATCGACAACTTCATCGTTCGCCTCCGACGCTACATCGAAGACGATCCCGCCGATCCCCAACACCTCGTCACTGTCCGCGGCGTCGGCTATCGTTTTCTCGCGAACCCTTAGGACATTCGGAAACAGATAGTCCGAACTAACGCCACCCGCACCGAAGGAAGCCTACCGCGCCTCCTTCCACCTCCGCGCCTCTACCGGCGCAAGAATCCGATGCACCGTGCTCAGGAGTTCCGGCAACCGAAACGGCTTCGCTAGAAAGCTCCATCCCTCCTTCTCCAGCCGCAGCTTCTGAGCCGCATCCACCATCCCACCCGAGATCATCAGTACCGGCAGCTCACTCCGAATCTCTTTCAACTCCCGCGCCAACTCCATGCCTGACTTCCCCGGCATGTACAAATCAGTCACGAGCAGATCAATCTCATGCACGCTGCGAAAGATCTGCGCTGCCCGCTCCGCATCGCCAGAGCTGAAAACCCCATACCCTTCATGTTCTAAAAACGTCCGCGTCAACGCGCGCATATCCGGATCATCATCCACCAGCAAAATCCTGCTCGGCGAAAGCTCAGCGGCACGACGCTCGGAGGTAAAAATATCTAACGACATCAGCGAATCATCGTATTCCTGAAACTCGGTTGTTGCGTCAATCACGTGTCAAAACTCTCATCTCGCACAGGCCACTCCCGGACGTGCGACGCCTTCTCTTTCAGTGTGTGCCCCCTTACATGGACTGCACAATCATCCCCCGAGTTGCCTCGCCCCGAACTCCTCATCTAACTCCTTCTCTCTCATCAGCAACTTCCCGCTCCCGCGATACACTTGAACCAGTCAAACCAAGCAGCAAAAAAATGCGCATCATCACCCGCTACATCCTCCGCGAAGTCACCTCGCACGCCCTCCTCGGCGGAGCCCTCTTTACCTTCATCATCTTCATGCGCGATCTCGGTCGTATCCTCGAGTTCGTCGTACGCGACTCCGCCACTGCGGGAGACGTTGCCCGCATCATCGCCTTCACTCTCCCACCGGCCCTCACCGTCACCATTCCCATGGCTGTTCTGGTAGGCATCCTCCTCGGCCTCTCCCGCCTCGCAGCCGACAGCGAAATCACCGCCATGCGAGCCAGCGGCATGGGCGCAATCGACTTCGTCCGCATCGTCTCCATCGTCTCCGCCATCGCCCTCGCCCTTGGACTCTTCAACTCCCTCTACCTGGCACCCCGCGCCGCCAGTGGCCTCATCGCCCTAGGCGAATCCCTCAAATCTTCCCAGGCTTCCTTTGAAGTCCAGCCCCGCGTCTTTTATGAAGAGTTCAAAGACCGTGTCCTCTACATACAGGACGCCAGCCCCGCCGCAGGCGCCGCCCTCTGGCATCACGTCTTCCTCGCCGACCTCACCGAACCAACCGATCCCCACATCATCACCGCTGACCAGGCCGTCGTGGTCAACGGCACGCCCAACACTCCAGACGCCCAGACCATCCGTCTCCATCTCCTCAACGGCGGCCAGCACGACACCTCCGCCACCGATCCCAACCAATACAACATCTCCACCTTCACCAGCACCGACGTCCCCATCGAAACCGAAGCCCCCGAAGACGCTCACCTCGGCCGCGTCAATACGCCCATCCAGGCTCTCTCCCTCGCCGAGCTCTGGCGCAACGCCAACGCCATCAAAGCCACGAGCGGGCGCGAATCATCCATCTACCGCATCGAGTTCAACAAGCGCTTCTCCTATCCCTTCGCCTGCCTCGTCCTCATGCTCGTCGGCGTCCCACTCGGCATCTCCTCCAAGCGAGGAGGAAAATCCACCGGCTTCGTCCTCACCATCCTCCTCGTCTTCATCTACTACTTCCTTTCATCAGTCGGCGTAGCCTTCGCCCAATCCGGCAAGCTCTCGCCCTTCCTCGGTGTCTGGGGAGCAAACCTCCTCTTCGCCGCTGCCGGCGCACTCCTTCTGTATCAAATGTCTCGCGGAGGCATCGCCCTCAGCCTCGTCTCCACCATCGGCATCTGGCTCAGCAAACTCGTCACTCGCCTCACCAGCAACGGACACGAATCCGCCAACGTCAGATCCCGGCACGACATCGCCACGCTCCTCCGCCGCTTCCGCAGCATCTCCCGCATCCAGTTCCCTCTCCTGCTCGACGACTACGTCATGCGCGAGTACGCCACCAACTTCGCCATCGTCCTCAGCTCCTTCTCCACCCTCTTCCTCATCTTCACCTTCTTCGAACTCATCGGCCCCATCTTCAAAAACCGCACACCACTCATCACCGTAGGCGAATACCTCATCAGCCTCATCCCCTACATCCTCTACAACGTCACGCCACTCTGCGCCCTGGTCGCGGTTCTCGTCACCTTCGGCTCGCTAAGTCGCACCTCCGAACTCACCGCGATGAAATCCAGCGGCATCAGCCTCTACCGCATCATCACGCCCGTCCTGATCGTCACCATCCTCATCTCAGCCGGCCTCTTCATCTTCGACGAGCTCTACCTCCCCGCCGCCAACCGCCGTCAGGAAGCTCTACTCTCCATCATCAAAGACAAGCCCACCCAAACCTTCTCTCGCCCCGACCGCCAATGGATCTCAGGCCAGACCAACAACGCCGGCGAACCCTACCGCATCTTCTACTACCAATACTTCAACGCAGAAAAAGACACCTTCGCCAACCTCACTGTCTTCGAGTTCGACCCCGCGACCTTCACCCTACAACGCCGCATCTTTGCCGCATCCGCCCAGTGGGATCCCCACGTCAACAACTGGGTCTTCGACAACGGCTGGCAGCGCACCTTCTCCGGTGAGACCATTGCCAGCTACCAGCCCTTCACCGTCGCCACCTTCCCCGAGATCCGCGAGCAGCCCACTTATTTCAAAAAGGAGTACATCCCCTCGCAGGAGATGAGCTACACCGAACTCTCTCGTTACATCACCGACCTCAAACAATCCGGCTTCGACACAAAGCGCCTCAGCGTACAACTCAACAAAAAAATCGCCTACCCACTCATCACTCTCGTCATGGCCATCCTCGCCATCCCCTTCGCCCTATCGATGGGCAAGAAGGGGTCGCTCACTGGCATAGCCACAGCCATTGGTCTGGCTATCACCTATTGGGTTGTCGCCCTCATCTTCGAATCCCTCGGCAACGTCAACACCCTCCCCGCGCTCCTCGCCGCATGGAC
>CAZZZG010000080.1:0-19059 GCA_964658525.1 uncultured Edaphobacter sp. | reverse complement strand
CTCACCACCACCATCGTCAACCTAACCGCCCCCATCTCCACCGGCGACTTCGCCCTCAGCTCCGCACCCACCGGAGGCTCCGCCTGCAGCGGCCCCCTCGCCCCTGACGCCTCCTGCTTCTTCAACATCAACTTCTCCCCCACTGCCACCGGCGCACGCACCGGTACTCTCACCCTCCAGGCCTCCACCGGCCCCATCACCGCCTCTCTCACCGGCTTCGGCTCCCCCGACCCCGGCCTCTCCCTCAACCCCACGGCACTCATCTTCAACAACGTCCCCGGCCTCTCCTCCACGCAACAAAACATCATCCTCACCAACACCGGCACCGCCACCCTCCAGATCGCCACCCCCACCAACACCACCGCCAGCTTCTCTTCCATCAACAACTGCACCACCCTCGCCCCCGCCGCCGTCTGCACCATCACCGTCAACTTCGTCCCCACCACCGCCACCGTCACCGACACCCTCTCAATCCCCGTCACCAGCTCCGCCACCGGCCTCACCACCTACACCGTCCCCCTCTCCGGCGCCTACACCACCGAAAGTGCCGGCCTCCAGATCCTCCCCAACCAGGCCAACTACGGCTCCGCCCCCACCAGCACCCTCGGCGCAACCCGTCAGTTCACCATCACCAACCTCACCGCCAAATCCCTCGCCCTCGACATCGCGCTCCCCCGCCAGTTCCTCCTCAACGGCCCCGCCTGCTCTGCCCTCGCACCCAACGCCTCCTGCAACTTCAACATCACCTTCCTCCCACTCACCAACGGCGACATCACCGGCACCCTCTTCGCCCAGGCCACCCCCACCGACGGCTCCGCCACTCTCAATGGCCTCGGCTTTGTCGAAGGCTTCGGCATCGGCTCCGCCACACTCACCATCTCCGGCAACATCATCCCTGGCCAAACCGTGCTCGACTTCGGTCAGGTCTCCTCCGGCCAAAGCACCACGCAAACCATCACCCTCACCAACACCGGCTCCGCCCCGCTCACCATCCGCCGCCTAACCAGTCAGTGGCCCTTCCTCATCGCCGCCACCAACTGCGTCAACACCCTGGCCCCCAACCAAAGCTGCGCCACCACCCTCTCCTACACCCCCATCAACCAAACCGCCTCCACACCCGGCCCCGCCACCCCAGACTCCGGCACCCTCATCATCGAAAGCGACGCCCTCAGCGCCCCCGACCTCCTCACCCTCACCGGCCGCGCCGCCCCCATCACCGTATCCGCACCCTCGAACACAGCCCCACTAGTCTCCTACGCCCTCTCCCAAAGCTCCCTTACCTTCGGCCCCACCCAGGTAGGCGACCTCACCGAAACCCAAACCGTAACCCTCTCAAACACCGGCACCACCACCCTGCACTTCCAACCCATCCACCTCATCCCGGACTTCTCCGTCCAATCCACCTGCGCCACGCTCGTCCCCTCGCAGAGCTGCACCATCCTCATCGCCTTCTCTCCACAGCCGGTCGCCACCAACACCACCACCAACCGCATCTCCGCCATCGAAATAGTCTCCGACTCCAGCAACGCCCTCGAGTTCATCAGCCTGCTCGGCATCGCCACCCCAGCCCCCATCACCGTCACACCCTTCTCACTCAACTTCGGCTCCGTCCAACTCGGCACCAGCGCGACCCTCCCGGTCCAAATCACCAACACCAGCACCACCTCCGCCAATAACTTCAGCCTCGCCGCCAGTCCGCCCTACGCCGTAGTCAGCGACTGCCCCGCCATCGGAGGCACCCTAGCCGCCTCCACCAGCTGCACCGCCCAGGTCACCTTTACGCCCACTCAAACCGGCGCAAGCAGCGGCCTACTCAGTGTTCACTCCTCCCTCACCGACGTGCCGATAATCGCCGGCCTTCAAGGCATCGGCATCCAATCCCACCTCCAAGCCGCACCCACCACCCTCAACTTCGGCAGCATCGCCATCGGAGCCTCCGCCGCTCAAACCCTCACCCTCACCAACACCGGCACCGCCCCCCTCACCAACCTCGCCCTCACCATCACAGGCGACTACGCCATCACCGTCCCCTGCACCTCCGCCACACTCGCCCCCGGCAACAGCTGCCAACTCACCGTCACCTTCGCTCCCACCGCCCTCGGCGCACGCAACGGCACCATCACCTCCACTGATCCCAACACCGGCCTCCAAAACCTCAACATCCCCCTCACCGGCACCGGCGTCCCCAACGGCACCTTCACTCTCACCGTCAACGGAGGCCCCTCCGCCACCCTCACCATCCCCAGCGAGCAAGCCGCCGACTACAGCCTTACGCTTACCCCGCAATCGAACTACAGCGGCACCGTCATCCTCAACTGCACCCCCGTCACCGCCGGCCCCTATGCCACCTGCTCGCTGCTCCCCTCCAGCATCAACCTCAACGGCGCCGCACAAAAATCCATCGCCAACCTCAACACCGTAGCCGACGTCCCACCCACCACCTCCCAAAACACCCACACGACACGCGACCGAACTCTCCTCTTCTTCTGGAAATCAAAATCGCGCAGCCCGCAAAAATCCCACCCCACCCGCCTGCTCTTATTCGCAATCTTCCTCACCCTTCCCGCGCTCTTGATCTCCGGCTGCGGACGAGGAGGCACCGATCCCAACCTACGCTTCACCCCACCCGGCACCTACCAATACCAGGTCACCGCCACCTCTACCACCGGCGTCGAACTCACCCAGACCGTCACCCTCAACCTAATCGTCACAGCCAGCCACTAAACCGCCGCGCAACACGATCCTTTTGTAACGCTTGCGATTACAATTTCCATCCAACAGTCATCCCCGCAAGGGATCGACTGTAGCCCTCCCCATCTCATCAGCCAAAGCGACACCATACCTCACCCTCGGCGCCCCCTCCGCCACCAGCAACACAGCCCCCGCGAACAACAACGTATCCCAGACGTAGTTCGCCCCCTCCAACCCATCGGGCACTCCAGAAGCCATCAAAAAAATCGGCAGATAAAGAAAAACCGTAAGCAGCGTCATCACCAACCCCACAGCCGTCGCCCCATCACGGCAATATCTGCGAGTCAGCATCGCCACCCCACCCCCGATACAAACCAGCCCCGTCAGCAGCGCCCAAACATGCGGCCCCGGCACCCACGAAGGTGTCAACTTTGGCAGTGGAACCCCCGGAGCAAACTGCGGAAACAGGATCAACTCCATGCCAAACACCACCAACACAGCAGCAAAAATACCTCGCCCAACCCAAACCCACACATTCTCGCCATCCTTAGACCACAACGACCCCGCCAGCGCCAGCGCACCCGCACCAAAACAAGAATCCCGCAAAGCCACATTCCAGATCAGTCTCTTGTGGACGTCTGCCATCACATTCGGCATATGGATCATCGCCACAAACAAAAAGAACATGATCGCAAGCAGCGTCGCAGTCAAACGCACGCGTATCCCCAGCGCCAAACTAAACGCCGCGGCAATCAACGCAATGCCAACGAAGTAAACCCAGAACACCCGCATCGGCATCCACACCGGAACGGCCCCAATAATCACCTTGCCGAGCACCAGATGCTCCACTCCAAACGCCGCCAACGGCGCCGCAAACAGCACCCTGCCCACCGCAACAAGTTTGTCCAGCCCCACCCACGCCTGCAGCTCTTTTCTGGCAGCAACAAACCCGACAACAAGAACAATCACTCCCGCAGCGCAGATCCAGACATTCGTAGTCGGCGGCACAAACACCTCTTCCTAATCAGAATTTCTGAAGCACTATCGAATCTTCTTCCAAAGCAAATCCTCGTTGTTCCTGCGGTCCACCATCATGTCCACATGCCCCGCAGCATCCCGATGAAACAACCGCCGCCCCTCAACTCCCGCACGAAAAAACATATCCGGAGACTCCGGCAAAAGCTGATAAGGCTTCCCCAAGTTGCGCTGCGCATACAACTCACTCCCCTGCCGCGTCACCGTGACCACGTTCCCCGGCGCAAGCTCATACGCACCCACATAGTCGTTCAACAGCGCCTCCGCAATCTCTCCCACCGCCGGGTCTTCGTAGTACCGCAACGTCTGGCTCGCAACAATCTGCCACGCTTGGTTCCGATACATCCACGTATCCGTCGAGTGATACCGGGCATGCAACTCCCGCCCAAACACCGTCTCCACCTCGTCACAGTCGTAACCCAGAATCGCAACATTACCCGCCAGCAGCGCCTTCGGATGCAAAACCCGAATCGTCCCGCTATATCCCGCAGGCAACGGTTGCAGATCTTCCATCAGCGCAGCCTTGTCCATCGCCCTGCCCTTCTCATCGAAGAACATCGCATCGTCCGCGACATACTTCTTCCAAGGCGCCTGATTCCCAGGCCCAACCGCATCGTAAAGCTCTTGTGTCCGCTGAACTAGTTCCACTTCGCTAATCTTCGATATATCCACTCCACGCGCAACCGGGCACACGAAGACCACCGCCAACGCCAAAGCAACCAGACCTGGCTTCATCTCACTCTCCTTCAGACAACGCCGACCCAACGTTCTGCACGGTAAGTACGCCACCCAAAGCTCAGAGTTCCCTCCGCCTCATGACCTACTGCCCATAGAGCCGATACCGAACCCAGTACGTCCCGTTACTCCAATCGATCCGAGTCCCATCCCTGTTGATCGTCCCCGTGATCCTGTTTCCCTGCCAGTTCGTCGTCACGCTCCACTTGCCATTGAACGATCCGGTAGCCCTATCCCCAACTTCGTTCTGCAAAGTAAGATTTCCCCGCCGCTGCTGAATCGAACACTGCAGCGAGCGATTCCCATTCGGATACCAGTTCCCATTCAGATTCGGCTGTCGATACCAACCACCGCCTCCACCGCCGTAACACCTCGCCCAGAAAGTCCCATTCGACCAGTTGATCCGCCGCCCATCCCCACTCAACGTCCCCGTCACAAACTGCCACTCTGGAGCAACAATCTGGTTGTCTCCCTGGAAGTTCCCAATCGAAGTGCTTCCACTCTCATTTGTCAGGTTCAGCATCGGTCCATTACTGCTGATCGAAGCCTGCTTCGAAGGATCCCCCTGCGCGCACCATGTCCCCATAAACCCGGCCGACCCCTGCTGGTTATTCCGTCGATCCTGATCCTGCTGTTGCCTCTGCTGCGGCGCATCCGGCGGCGGCCCCTGCGGAGCTTGCAAGTCCGGCGGCATCGTCGGCGCATCCGGTATCGGCGGAGCCTGTGGTATCTGAGGCATCTGCGGCGGCGCGGGCATCAGCTGAGCCATCCCCGTAGCAGAGAAGACCGCACCACTCAACAAGACATACAAAGCTGCTCTCTCAAAGCGAACGAAACTCGGCACGGCTCTCCTCCTTGCTCGAAAGCGCAGCCATTATCCAACGAATCGTCACTCAGGAAAAGATCGCACTTCAGGAAAAGAGGTTCTTCAGCTGTCGGAGAGCTTTACCCCGCCGCAACCGCGTGAAGTTCTTCGTCAGCAGCCTGTGGCCGCCGATTCGCAGCCGTAGGCAGCGAAAGCAACCGCGCCGCCAGTACGGACAGCCTCTGAACCGGCTCCGAAAGCTCATCCGCTAACGCCCTCGCATCCCCAGCGACCCCACCACCCGCCGCCAGATACACAAGGTTCGTAATGCTCTGCAGCGGATTGTTGATCCTGTGCGCCAGTTCATTCGCCATGCCAGCCGCGGCCCCCAGCATCGCCTGCTCCATCAGTTGTTTCTGCTGCCGCTTGTGCCTCACACCCATCGCCACAAAATCCGCCAGAACCCGCATCATCCGAACGTCGTTCCCGTCGAACGCCTCATCCCGGCCATGCGCCATCACAAAGATCGTGCCGCGAGTCTCCCCCTCGTTCCACGGCAGCAGAATCCCATCGGTCACCTCAGGAGCTTCAACCCCCAGCAGATCGAAGAATCGCTGCGTCACGCGAAACAGTTGCGGCCGCCCCCGCTCCAGGCAAACACCGCACGCACTAGGCGAACGCGGCAACACCGCATTCAGAAATCCCGAGTACGCCCCGGCAGCAGCGACCCAATGGTAATAATCCTCATCTCTTCCGGTCTCCTGCTGAATGCTGATACCCGAACTGTCCGCGCCGCACAACTCCACCGCGGCATTCACCAGCTCCTGCAGAATCGTATCCGGGCTGTCGACAAAGGCACGCGCCACCCGACGCATTCCCTCCATCTGGGTCACAATATCGCGCTCATGCAGATGCCTCTTCGCAAACGAAGCATCCTCCACAAGGTCGATTACCTCAAGGCCCGTATCTGCCGTAATCGAATCGACCGCGCTCATCTTGGCCCCTTTTCCATTCCAGCCCATCTATCCGCGCGGTTGGATTCCCTGAAGAACCGAAGCCGCGCCAAATCTGGCTTGCGCCAGATCTGAACCATTCACCAGCCTTGCGGGGAGAATCTACAGATCATAGCTGACACCGCCAGCAAAAGACCAAAATAAATCTCAATGATGTGGCGTATCTTTCGTAACCAGAAATCACGCGGTCAAATCACCACGCCAGCCACGCATCCCACCACATTCACACCACAAAATCACCACAGCAAAACCACCCGTTCTGCCAAAACACCCCCGCAAAACCCCGTTAAACCGTGGTTTTCCCACGCCGTACAGCCGCAAAAATACTTTCTAAAAATCTACCGCCGAACTGCCCCAATCGACACCGGGACCTGCTCCACGATCTCAATCCCAAATCCCTGCAGCGCCGGCACATGCGTCGGAGTATTGGTCAGAAGCCGAATCTTATGAATCCCTAAATCAGACAGAATCTGTCCGCCAAGCCCCACCTGCCGCAGTGTTCTATGCTCGCGAGCATCGCATCCCTCCCGAGCCCGCTGCTCCCGATGCAGCACAATCCGCGCCGGCGTCACGCCCTTATCCACGCCAAAACCCGCGCTCCCATTGTGCAGATACACCAGCGCTCCCTTGCCTTGTTCCGCAATCATCTTCAGCGACTGATCCACCACCGCCTTGCAATCGCACAGCGTCGTAGAAAAAACATCCCCCGCCAAACAATGCGTATGCACCCTCACCGTCACCGGCTCCGCACCACTCACATCCCCATACACCAACGCAACATGCGACTCCCCACCATCCACTTCGCTCTCGTACGCGATCATGCGAAACTCACCATGCGCCGTGGGCATCAGCGATTCCGCCACGCGATGAATGTAGCGCTCATGCTGCAGCCGGTAGCGAATCAGGTCCGCCACCGTCACCATCAACAGCCCATGTTCCGCGCAGAACTTCACCAGGTCCGGCACCCGCGCCATCGTCCCATCGTCGTTCATGATCTCGCAGATCACACCAGCGGTCACCAGCCCCGCCATCCGCGCCAGATCCACAGAAGCCTCTGTCTGCCCCGCTCTCACCAACACGCCACCCTTTCGCGCACGCAGCGGAAACACATGCCCCGGGCGCGCCAGATCATGCGCCGTCGAACGCGGATCGATCGCCACCTTGATCGTATGCGCCCTATCCGCCGCCGAAATCCCGGTCGTGACACCCTCCCGCGCCTCAATACTCTCCGTAAACGCGGTCCCAAACCGCGACGTATTCTCCTGTGTCATCGGGCCCAGTCGCAGGTAGTCCGCTCGCTCCTCAGTCAACGTCAGACAGATCAAACCCCGGCCATACTTGGCCATGAAGTTGATAGCCTCCGGCGTGACAAACTCCGCAGCCAATGTCAGGTCGCCCTCATTCTCGCGGTCCTCGTCATCCACCACGACCACCATCCGGCCCGCTTTAATCTCCGCCACTGCCTGTGCCACGTCAGCAAACATAACCCCGCCTTCCCAACTGCATCTCTTTCGACGCCTCTCATCTTACGTCCGACGCAAAAAAGAAACGCCGCCCACTCAGGACGGCGCTCGCTTTTTACAACCAAATTGCAAAATCGAAACGAAACACTTACAGCGTGGACTCGATCTCGAATCCCCACGCTTCTAAAAGAGCCTCGGGAATGTACTTCGAATTCTTGTTTCTACGGGCCCACTCACGGAGCCGAGTCGAACGAATGTACTGATCGGGTGTGAGCTTAAACTCCTTCACAACCTGTTCGAACGATGTTACCGTTGGAACAACCGGGCCGATTGGCTCAGGCTTGCCCCAATTGGGATTTCCACGACGCTTTGCCATGTCTTTATCAGTACCTCATCAATATTTGATTCCGAACTACGCGTTCTACGCTTAAGGAAATTAACGCAACCTTCATTCTAAGGCATTTACACGGTAAAAGCAAGCCGCGTATCGCATTTCCCTGTGTATTTCGCGGTGGTCCTAGCGCTGTTGAGCCAAGGCGTAGAACTTCGACAGATCAGCCTTCATCTCCTTCAACGCATCCACATTCAGATAGACCATGTGACCCGCCGGATAGTAACCAAACTGCACGTTATCAACTAGTTTCTCCGGCAAATCCATATGACTCAAGTCATACTCCGCTGAAAAGAATGGCGTAGCCAGATCAAAGTACCCATTGGCCGAAAACACCCGCAGCTTCGGATTTTTCCGTATCGCATCCGCCAGATCCACAGCAACATCGGGTTCCGCCTGCTCCCCTCCACGCCCCCCTCCAGCCCCGGGAGCCTTATGTTTGAAGTCCCAGGCTTCATTCACCCCCGGCCCAGAGGTGTAATAAGACTCCTGACTCATGTACTTCAGTTCCCTCTGAAGATATTCATGAAACGCCCCCACATACACTCCGCTGATTCCCGTGTCCGACGGATCATAGCTCGGACTCTCCCCCGCCGAATCCTGGTCCCATCCCATAAACCGCGCATCATACCTGCCCAGCGTCCGCTGATCCTCGCGCAGCAACTCCTTACGAAACCGTGTCGCTGAAATCCTCAGCTTCGTCTCCTTCACATACTCCGCACTCAGCCCTGTAATCGCCGCTACCTTGGCCGCCATCGCATCGAACTCCACTGCCGGCAGCTTGTCGCCCTGCTGCAGCGCCTCCGCATAGGGCCCCCGCGCAAACACTCTCGCCTGCTCCACCCACTCAGCCAGCCCCAGGCTCGTCTTTACCTTGTGATAGTGAAACGCAATCGCCGCGAACGAAGGCAGATAACCCACCGCCTCATAGTCCAGCCCCGGACTACGCCGGTTGTAGTTCAAAATCGACGACAGCAACGTCACGCCATTGAACTCGACCCCATCGTTCTGCAGCGCACTCACCAACCCCGCCGAACGCGTCGTTCCATACGACTCGCCAAACAAAAACTTCGGCGAATTCCACCGTTGATTCGCCGTGATGTATCGCACAATAAACTTCCTGAACGCAGCAATATCCTGATCGGTTCCAGCAAAGTCTTTAACCGTTCCCTTCCCAACCGCACGCGAAAACCCCGTCAAGGGCGCATCAACAAACACAAGGTCGCTTCTATCCAGCAGGCTGTACTGGTTCTGCACCCACTCAAACGGCGCCGGCCCTGTCGCCTCCGGACTCTGCGTCACCACCCTCACCGGCCCGAACGACCCCATATGCAACCAGATCGTAGCCGCGCCCGGTCCGCCGTTATAGAAAAAAGTTATCGGCCGGCTCTTCGCATCCACCCCATCTTCCGTATAAGCCACATAGAACATGCTTCCATTCGGCTTATCCTGCTCGTCCCGTATCAGCAGATTTCCCGCGGTTGCCGTGTAGTGAACCATCCGCCCCCCAGCGGCCCACTCATGTTTCGTTATCGAACCGGCCTCTGCGGGAATTGGAACGCTCTGCTCTTCTTTCTTCGTTTCAGCTTCCCCGGCATGTTGCTTACTCTCGGCAGCCTGAGAGAATGCAGGCACCGACATCAACACCACCATCAATGCAACAACACAAGGCATGCGAGATGCCAGAAACTTCGAAGCCTCGGTCTGGGTCAATTCACTTCTCCGGGAGCTCTATCCAAAGCAGACACAATCCGAAACAAATTGCAGCTTTGTCGACGCGATCATCATACCTTTCCGACCGCCTTCACAAAGCCGCAATTCCGCATTCCCGGTGCTGGTACTTCGGTGTTACTTACGCCGTATCAAGATGGAACGGTGTCGTATAGCGCTCGACCGGATATCCCTTCGCCTTCCACGCATCCAGTCCGCCCTTCAGAAATTTGATCTTCGTAAAGTTGAGCTTCAATGCTCTCTCCAGAATCATCCGGCTCGTGCTTTGGCTGACGCAGGTGCAATAAATCACCGACTCTTTCTCCTTCGGAATCAGTGAAGCCTCGTGCAGCACCTCTTTAGGCGGCAGCCTCTTCGCGCCTGGAATAATCTCCGAATGCGCAAGCAGATCCAGCGGTTGTCGAACATCGAACAGCAGAATATCCGCATTTTTTTCCATCAACTCGCGTAGGGAGTCCGCATCGATGCTGTGCTCCTCCAGCTCGCGCCTTCGCCGCAACTGTCTCATCCTCAAAAGCCCGAACAACAGGACCAGTCCCCCAACCACACAGATTAAAATCAGGTACATACTGCCTCCTCGGCGCCTTCTGACAAATATCAGATAATTTAATGACATCTAAAGATGCTGGAAATTAACATTCATCCCCGGCCAGCCGACCTCACCCGGTAAATCGTTCCCACGCAATTGCATCAGTCAAGCCGAGACTTTATCCTTCGCCATCGAAAGCGCCCCACTCGCGGCCGCAGTAAAAGCAGCTACCGTCGCAGGGTCTCTCTCAGCCTTCGCATCCCAGTTGATCGTCACGCAGAAGTATACCCATCGTTGACCGACGAACATTGCTCCCGGCGCACACACCGCATGAAACCCCGGCACGTCGATGCTGCCTCCCTTACAAAACGAACTCACACCCAGAGGCAGAGGCAGAAGCCAGATAGCATCTCCCAGGGATTGAATCCGGCGAAATTCATTGAGCGTCTCCTTATTCTTGAAGAACTCCCCCTGCAACGCCCGCGAATAATACGAAACAAAATCGTCGGCAGAGCACGCCATCGTCTCCACGTTGTTCATCGGAAGGTTGACCATCGAATCATTCGCCGCTGCACCGACCGCCTCCCAGGTGAAATTCTTGTAATCCTTGGCTCCCAGCAGATACCCGACAAACGACCGCGTACTCTCCGGAATCACACAACTCTTCAACCCCGCCGAAGCTACGAACTCCCGAACCTTAACGGGCCCAACCTGCTTCAGACACATATCCGTTCCGGTGTTGTCACTATGGATAATCATCGCTTCTAACGCAGTCCTCTCCGAAACCTTGCCGATCAGGTTCGGCGGATTGAAGATCGCACTATCAAGCGCCCACACACTCGCATCAAGATTCAACTGACGAGCCCTCAGTGTCTTCACAACCTCCGGCGTATCCGACTGCCGCAGCGCCTCGCAAAGAATAAAAGTCTTAATCGCACTTCCCACAAACATCGTTTTCGCCGAGTTCGCCTGCACCACAAACTCCGGCTTTACATCAACCGCGGGCGCATAGATCTTCACCGCGACCTCTCCGGGAAGTCCTTTGAACAGCGAGAGAATCGCATCAGGTATTGCCTTATCCTCAACCACCGCAGGTCTCGCCAGTTGCATCGTCCCCACAGCCGCTGCACTCTTCACTAAGAACTCCCGCCGCGAATTCAACATAACTCTTCCCTCCCACTCACATCGCAAGTCTATCGAGAGCTGAGATCTGAATTCCCTCTGCCTTACCAATCTACGATGTCAAATCCGCAGGAAGATCCGCTTCCGGTAAAGCAGACCCACAATCCCCATATTCAGACAGACAATCGCAATTGCATACGCCAGAGACGCATGGATCGGCTGCATCCACGAAGCAAAACCGTACTGGTAACCCCACGCGTGCAGGCTCAAGTTACCGCCACCAACCCTCACATGAATCCGGTCGCTCAGTGTAGTGATCACATTTGAAAGCACAAAGGCAAAGATCGCATTAGTGCCAAAGATGAGCGCAGGCCCAGCCCACCAACGCCACCGCCTCATATCCAACACCACAAAGCACACGCAAAACGCCAGCAGACTTACCCCACTGCTGAACAGCGCAAACGTGCTCGTCAAAATCTTTTTATTGATCGGAAGCCACGGATGCAGAACCCACCCCGCCAGCACAAGCGCCAACCCAGCCAATGCCAGCCCAAGAGCCTTCTTCTCCTCCGAGCGTCTGCCGCGCATCCACTCCCCCGCAAGCACGCCGATCAAAAGCGTAGCCAACGCATTCACCGTCGAAATGATCCCCTCCGGGTCATACGTCACGCCGTACCCAGGCGTAGTCCCGTACGCCCACATATGTCGCGTGCCCATCACGGCCCGGTCGACATAAACCGCAACATTGCCCACCGAATCCAGTCGGCCAACTCCAAACCCCGGCACCGGCACAAGCTTCAACACTGCCCAGTACCCACCCAGAAGACAAACCGTCAAGGCTCCAATCACCCAACTGCCGCGCTCACGAAGTCGCCCATCGCCGCGACACCACAGATAGATCAGACCGCCGCAAAGATAGCAGATCGCAATCCTCTGCAAAATTCCCGGAATACGCACCGTATGCAGATCGTAGTCAGGAAACCCATTCACGAGCAGGCCAATCACGAACAGCACGACGCAGCGCACCGCGATATGACGAGCAAGCGCCCCGCGGTCGGCCCCACGTTCCATCCGCGCCGCGAACGAAAGCGTAATTGCCACTCCGCTCATAAATAGAAAGCACGGGAAGATCATGTCAGTCGGCGTCGCACCGTTCCACTGTGCATGCAGCAATGGCCAATACACTGCGCTGTAAGTCCCGGGATCGGTCACCAGAATCATTCCAGCGATCGTCAGACCGCGCAAAACGTCGAGAGACATCAATCTCGCATCGCGCACACCAACCCCGGAATCTATCTTCTCCAAAATTAAACCCTCGTCGACGTGTCAACTTTCTACAGACCCCAACGAGAAAAGTCCATTGTTTAATCGTTTCAGTGCTTCCGGCGCACACACCTTCAGCCTGCACTTCACCAAAGCCAAAGCTGAGATTTGAAAACACTCGGGAGTCGCGCAAAACCTGCTACTCTCTCTATGATTTTCGGACGACAACCATGACAGCTACCAAGCTCAGCGTCATAACCTTCCTCATCGGACTCACTCCGACCGTCCTCACAAATTCAACTTTGGCTCTCGCGCAACAAGCTCCACCCGCAGCATCGCCCACGGAGAACAAAAAGCCGGATCCACAAACCAATCCCAAACAGTCGCTCCCCAATCCGGACACCTTCGGCATCTATCACGCTGGAGACGGAGTCACACCTCCGAAGCTCATCTTTTCCGTCGAGCCAGAGTTCTCCGAGACGGCAAGGAAGAAAAAGATTCGAGGCGACTGCGTAGTCTCTCTCATCGTGGCTACGAACGGTACTGCAACTGACATACACGTTGCGAAATCGATCGCCGATACGGTGACCACGAAACAACGTGAAGCAGCCCTCGAGCTCGACCAGAACGCGGTCAAAGTCGTCTCGCAGTATCGGTTCACTCCCGCAACCTACCACGGCACACAGGTTCCGTACCGGATGACAGTCGAAGTGAACTACCAGATCTTCTAGTTCCATTTCACCAACCTGCACTCCATCTCGAACCAAACTAGGACTCAAACTGTCTACCTCGACGGCCACGCAAACCACTTCGCCCTCACACGAAGATTATGCGAAACTCGATCTAGCAGAATGAACCTCGAAACCCTCCTCCATCAAACCTTCGGCTTCGCAGAGTTTCGCGCCAACCAGGAGGCTGTCTGTCGCGCCGCCACCGATGGCCGCGACGTTCTGCTCGTCATGCCCACCGGAGCAGGAAAATCCCTCTGCTACCAGCTCCCCGCCATCGCCCGCGGCGGCACCGCCCTCGTTATCTCCCCTCTCATCGCCCTCATGGACGACCAGGCCACCAAGCTCACCGCCGCCGGTCTCCGCGTCGCCCGCATCCACTCCGGCCTCTCCCGCGACGAAGCCCGCCAGGCCTGCCGCGATTACCTCGACGGCACCCTCCAGTTCCTCTTCATCGCACCCGAACGCATGCGCGTCCCCAACTTCCCCGAGATGCTCGCCCGCCGCAAGCCATCCCTCATCGCCATCGACGAGGCCCACTGCATCTCCGCCTGGGGCCATGACTTTCGTCCCGACTACCGCACCCTCGGCGCCTTCCTCCCCGCCCTCCGCCCCGCACCTGTCATCGCCCTCACCGCCACCGCCACGCCCACCGTCCAGCGCGACATCATCACCCAGCTCAAGCTCACTCAACCCGACCTCTTCATCCACGGCTTCCGTCGCCACAACCTCGCCATCGAAGTCGTCGAGCTCTCCAAGCCCCGCCGCAACGAGTTCACCGCTAACCTCCTCAAAGAAAAATCCAACCGCCCCGCCATCGTCTACGCACCATCCCGCAAAGCCGCCGAAGACCTCGCCTCCACGCTTGGCGGATCTGCCGCCGCTTATCACGCAGGCCTCGACCCCGCCACACGCGAGCGCGTCCAACGTCACTTCCTCTCGGGAAACCTCGAAGTAGTAGTCGCCACCATCGCCTTCGGCATGGGCATCGACAAAGCCGACGTCCGCACCGTAGTCCACACCGCGCTCCCCGGCTCAGTCGAGCAGTACTACCAGGAGATCGGCCGTGCCGGACGCGATGGCAAACCCTCCCGCACCGTACTCCTCCACTCCTTCGTAGATCGGAAGATTCAGGAATTTCTTCTCGAACGCAACTATCCTGCATGGTCCGATATAACAAAGGTCGCAGCAGGATTAACAGCCGACTATCAAATGCCAACCGTCTTGAGCCAGCGCCTCGGGATCGATCCAGAAGCATTCGAGAAAAGTATCGAAAAACTCATCGCTCAAGGAGTTGCCACGGTCGACATGGCCGGCAATGTACGACGCGTTGGTTCATCGTTCGATCACGCTTCTAGTGCCGATGCCCGGAAGAACAGCTACGAAGAGCAGACCCACTTCCGCCGCTCCCAGATCGATCGCATGGTCCAGTTTGCCGAATCCGCCCAATGCCGCATGGCCGCTCTCATCCAGCACTTCGGCGACACCGCAGACGGCCTCCGACCCTGCGGTCACTGCGACTTCTGCTCCCCCCAAAGCGCCACCGCGCAAACCTTCCGCCAGCCCACCACCGAAGAAGAGCGCCAACTTCGCGCCATCCTCCGCGCACTCGACGGCCAAACCCGTGCCACCGGCAAACTCCACACCGAACTCTCCACCTCCACCCTCCGCAACACTCCCGCCGCCGACCGCAAAGTCTTCGACACTCTACTCGACGCCCTCACCCGCTCCGGCCTAATCACCCTCAATACCGACCAGTGGACCAATCCCGAAGGCAACGTAGTCACCTACAAAAAAGCCTCCCTCACCCACGAAGGCCGCACCCTCACCGGCCCCCTCCCACCCGACCTCCTCCTCAAAGACGCAGGACAAGCCACCACCACCTCCCGCAAGAAATCCGGAACAAGCAACAAAACCAAACCCTCCAAGGCCTCGCTCAAAGCCGAGCGCGACCAAACCACCGCCGCCTACACCCCCACGCAAAAATCGCTTGAAGCCAACCTCCGCGAGTGGCGCAAAACCGAAGCCGCCAAAACCGGCAAACCCGCCTTCATGGTCTTCTCCGACAGCGTCCTCCACAACCTCGTCCTCGCAGCCCCGCAGACGATCTCTCAACTCCTCACCGTCTCCGGCATAGGCCAGGAAAAAGCAGACCGCTACGGCGCAGACCTCATCGCCCTCTGCCGCGCCGAAGCTACCAGCGGCATCATCGACTCCTCCAACCCCCGCATCACCACATCATCTTCACCCGCAGCGAAATTCTCAGCACGCCGCACCAACAAAGAATCCTCTACTCAAACTCGCGTCAACGAATCGTCATCTCGACTGAACCCTGAGCCAAGTCGAACGGGGGAAGTGCAGAGATCACCGCATGTTTCTGGTGTCGCCACATCGGGTGCCTCCATCGAGACCTTCACCCGTCAACGCCCCACCACGTCAGAGCCCGCCGAATCTTTAACCCTCGAGCAGCAAGCTCTCGACGAGCGTCTCCGCGACTGGCGCAAAGCCGAATCCGAACGCCTCGGCCTCCCACTTTTTTTTGTTCTCGCCTCCACTACTCTCCGCAACATTGTCCTCGCCCGACCACAAAACCTAACCCAGCTCAAATCCGTTCAAGGCCTCGGCCTCGACAAGATCGAAAAGTTCGGCCCAGGCATCCTCTCAGTCTGCACCGCGTGAAGAGACAAGAGCGATGCTGAACCCTCCGTTTGTGGCAACCTGTCGTCAGCCACAAAAAACAGCCGCACGGAAACGCCAATGTCACCGACAACCACAGCAAAACGCATCAGCCCTATGCTCGTCGTCGCCAACATGGATGAGACTCTCGCCTTCTATCGCGAAGTCCTGGGCTTCACAGTCGCCATGCAGTCCCCCGAATACTCCATCCTCGAACGTGACGGCCAAACCATTCACTTCCAAAAAGCAGCATCAGAAGAAGTGATGAACTGCGTGCGCGGCCGCACCGAAATCTACATCGAAGTCTCCGACATCCACCCGCTTTGGGACCACGTCAAAACCCTCAAAGACCGCTACCGCATCCGAGACCTATTCGACCGCGAATACGGCATGACCGAATTCCACATCTCCGATCCAAACGATTGCCTCGTCTTCGTAGGCGAACCCACCCCCAGATAACCCGCAACCGCATTCCAGCCTCGGGCCGTCAAAAATGAATGGCTATTCATTTCACCTCTCAGTGTGCTAACGTCCGAACACAGGCAGCTATGAGCGAACACCAGCCCATCTCCGACTCCGCCCGTCACACACCCATCTCGATGGACGGCAACCCAACCATCGACGAGCGCGCCAATCACTGCTTCGGCTGCGGCCCCGCCAACCCTCAGGGCCTCCATCTCGCCTTCACCACCGACACGTCAAACCCGGAAGCCATCACCGCCACCTGCCACTTCCAACTCGACCGCATGCACGAGGGCCCCCCGAGCCACATCCACGGCGGCATCGTCGCCGCGCTCCTCGACGAAGCCATGAGCAAGCTCAATCGCCCTCTCAACGTCCTCGCCATGACCCGCCATATGGAGATCGACTATCTTCGCCCCGTACCGCTCTACCAGCCGCTCGTCCTCATAGGCCGTCATCTCAACCGTCCAACGAAAGACGGCA
Organism: uncultured Edaphobacter sp.; assembly: GCA_964658525.1. Lineage (GTDB taxonomy): Bacteria > Acidobacteriota > Terriglobia > Terriglobales > Acidobacteriaceae > Edaphobacter. The sequence continues at coordinate 1,932 of CAZZZG010000080.1, read as the reverse complement.
CACCCGGCCGAAAGCTCTTCCATCAAGCCGAAATCCAGCACCCCGACGGCACGGTCCTCGCTCGCAGCAAAGGCCTCTTCATCGCCATCGACGAAAAATTACTCTTCGCCGCCGGCGTCACGCCACCCGCCTAATCACCGGCCAACGGCCGGACAAAGAGTACACACGCCACGAAGTGGCCGCTCCACGCGTAGTGGGCCCGTCCGGCAGGACAACGCCTTATCCAGCCTCACCCCAATACCCCTGGTCCTCAAGAAAGTACTCCTCATCCCAGGTATGCACCATCGTCTTGAAGAACATCCACACCATCCGCCAGTGCCCCAGCTTCTGGAATCGCCGATTCGTCGTTAACACCCGCCCGCGCACAATACGAAACCGCTGTCGTGACACGCCCTTCGACAGCAAATAATCCTCTGCAAACAAAGCCCGCTCATTGAACCCACCCAGCTCCCAGAAAACCTCGCGGTCAAACATCATGAACATCCCCGTAGCAAACGGCTTGGTAAACGATCCTACCCGCTGCATCAGGTTATTTCCCGCGTACAGCAGATCATCGAAGAAACTACCCTGCCGGCAGGCAATGTTGGTAGTCGCCAGATGCAATCCTCGCCGCTCCATCCGCCACAGCGCCCGCCGCAACAAAGTCGGCTCGGGCAGCTCCACATCCGCATCCAGAAACAGCACATACTTCGTCGTAGCTAGCTTCGCGCCCGCATTCCGGCCCACCGAAGGCAGCCCACCCGGCACCACCTCCACCGCAAGCCGATCGCGGAAACCCAGCGCCACCTCAACAGTCCCATCGGTCGAACCGGCATCCGCCACCAGGACGCGCGTCCCCGCCATCCCCACATAGTCCTGTTTGCAAAGAGACTCCAGCAACCTCGGCAGCATCGCCACTTCATTCTTGGCAGGAATCACGATCGTCAGTTCACCAACCATCAGGAGCCTCCGTCAGGGCACACACCCCCCTTATGCGTAGTTTGATCCGCCAACCTCCCAATCGGTGTCAATCACCGTTGAATTTTCGGCCAAATCCAGCCCCAAAGCCTCACACTCGTTAACGGCCCCGCCATATCCTTTGTCGACCGGCATGAAGATCCTCATCGACCCGAAGGGGCACACCTACAAAGTGGATCAACGCCGGTATTGCTCCTCACTGACGTGGTCCATCCAATCCACAGTCTTGCCGTCCAGTCGTTCCTGAATCGCAATGTGTGTCAGAGCCGTGGTCGGTGTAGCCCCGTGCCAATGCTTCTCTCCCGGCGCAAACCAAACCACATCGCCCGGGTGAACCTCCTCAACCGCGCCGCCCTCCCGCTGAACCCAGCCACAGCCCGCAGTCACAATCAGAGTCTGTCCCAACGGATGCGTATGCCACGCAGTCCGCGCACCCGGCTCGAACGTGACGCTGACACCGCCAACAAACGCCGGGTCGGGCGCTTGAAACAGCGGGTCAATCCTGACCGTGCCCGTAAACCACTCTGCCGGACCTTTGCCCGACGGTTGCGAACCGATTCGTTTAATCTCCATAGCCCCATTCTAGTGGTTCACGCAGAGAAGAAATTTCAAATCACACGCAACAACGCCCAAACACAACCCAATCACTCCAGCACAAAACTGCTAAACTTAAGAATCTTGCGGACATAAGCTACACCAGCGCGCCACCACCCGCGCACCAGCAAGTAAAGAATCAAGGAGACACCATGGCAGACCACACCCTCAACGGCAACGGAAACTTCGGCTCCCCGTCCCTCCGCCTCAAACTCGGCCTCGCCGAGATGCTCAAAGGCGGCGTCATCATGGACGTCATGAACGTTGAGCAGGCCCGCATCGCCGAAGAGGCCGGAGCCATCTCCGTCATGGCCCTCGAGCGCGTCCCCGCCATGATCCGCGCCGAAGGCGGCGTCGCCCGCATGGCCAGCCCCAAGCTCA
>CAZZZG010000079.1:0-19228 GCA_964658525.1 uncultured Edaphobacter sp. | reverse complement strand
CAAACCAGATGCGCTACCAGACTGCGCTACGCCCCGACTCTTTTTAGTTTATCGCATCAAGCCGGTTGCCGCGATCAGAGCGTGCGAAAGAGGCCGCGGCTGCTCGTACCGAAGAGCGCATGGAAGAGACCGTCAAAGACCCAGGTGAGCAAAAGCAACGGCAGAATAACCAGTCCAGCTAACACGAGACACACCACACCGAGAAAGAGCCAACTCTGCAGTGTGTGCTTTCGCGGCTCTTCGACACTGCCCACCAGCAACGCGTAGTTACGGCGATTGGCACGCCACGCGATGTCGAACATATCTCCGAGAACAGGAACTGAACCGACCAGCACTTCAATCGCGACGTTCGCCACCATGCGCGTTACTGTGACGTAGGAAACACCGCGCACCCAGGCTGCAACAATAATGATGCAGGAGGCGATTCCGCCGATCAGATCGCCGACGCCCGGGATGAGGCCCACAATACCATCCAGGCCGAAACGGATCGAGGTGCCGGGGATTCTGATGAAATCGTCGAGGACGTGCGACAGCAAGTCAAGGTTTTCATCATCGAAAGCCCGCCCACCGCGTTTCAATCGGGGCGACAAGATCTCGGGTTTCGCGGTAAATGGCATCGGACCCCTTCCCGCCCCGCCCAGAGATTGCCCGGTTGGCGGCCAGTGCTATAATTCCAGTATACGGCGGCTATAGTTCAGTGGCAGAACGCCGCTCTGTGGCAGCGGATGTCGTGGGTTCGAAACCCACTAGCCGCCCCAAACTTCTCAAATCTTCGGACTGCGGATCAACCTTGTCCCGCGTACCCCAAGCTTCCTCTACGCCCGTCCCGGTCGCCGCTAACAGACTCCCGGTGCGTCTCTATGCTGGAACCTCAGGCTGGGCGTATCCAACCTGGAAGCCTGAGTTCTATCCTGCCGGCACACCTGCGAAGAAGTTCCCTCAGTTCTACGGAACGCAACTGACTTCGGTCGAAGTGAATTACACCTTCCGCGCCCTGCCGACAGCGAAGATGCTTGAAGACTGGCTCGCCGCGACTCCTCCAGACTTTCGCTTCAGTTTCAAAGCGCCGCAACGCGTTACCCATCTCAAGCGATTGCGCGGTTGCGAGGAACTGGTGGCTCAGTTTGTGTCAATCCTTGAGCCAGTCCGACAGGCGGGCAAACTCGGCCTCCTACTCTTCCAGCTTCCTCCTAATTTCAAGGCTGACGCCGAGCTTCTCAGCACCTTCCTCTTTCTTTCCCAGCTTCACGGAGCAAGCGCTCCGCAGATTGCATTCGAATTTCGCCACGAGTCGTGGTTCAACGAAAATATCTACACGATCCTACGCGAGCACAACGCGGCGCTCTGCATTGCTGAAAGCGACGACCTGCTGACGCCCGAGGTGCAGACTGCTGCGACTCACACCAGTTACCGGCTACGCAGAAGCGAAGGATATTCGGCGACAGAGCTTGACGCGTTCGCGCAACGTTTCTCAGCGCTCGCTGAACAACGCGACGTTTATATTTACTTCAAGCACGAAGACGAACCTACCGGTGCACTCAACGCCGTACAATTTCTCGCCCGCATCCAGGCTCAGGCGAGGAAACAGTGATGGATACAGACGAGATCGAGAGTATCGCGAGCCACGCGGAAGAGTTTCAGCCCCGGCGTTTCATCATCAATGGGCATCTGCAAACGATCATGGGCAACTACCTTCCTCGGATAAATGGACTGCCCACGCCCGAGGCGACGCTGGTCGAAGTGTCCCCTGCTACCGCCACGCAAATTGCAAGTCAGGTCCTCTGCCACTGCCATTGGCAACCAGAAGAAGTGCGTGCATCGCGACCGACAGCCATCCTCGTGCATGGACTGGAAGGTTCGTCGAACTCTCAATATGTCGTCGGAAACTCGAACAAGCTGTGGCGTGCCGGCTGCAACATTATCCGCATGAACATGCGCAACTGCGGAGGCACCGAAGCGCTCTCACCAACGCTTTATCACTCGGGCCTTTCAAACGACGTGCTCGAAGTGATGAACTTCTTCGTCGCGCAACAGGGCCTGCAGTCGATGTCGCTCATCGGTTATTCGATGGGAGGAAATCTCGTTCTTAAACTTGCCGGCGAATTGGGCACCTCGGCGCCGCCAGAACTCCGGTCAGTTATCGGCGTATCCCCCGCGCTCGATCTCGGCGCCTCGGCAGACGCTCTTCATCGTCCGCAGAACCGCGTCTACGAATTGAAGTTCCTTCGCGCTCTTCTGATGCGATACCGACGCAAGGTCGCGTTGTTTCCACATGTCTACGATCCAAATCTGGCCACCGGTATCCGCTCCCTCCGTGAGTTGGACGACCGCATCACCGCGCTCTACTCAGGCTTCACCGGTGCGGCCGACTACTACTACCGAGCCGCCGCTGCCCGCGTTATCGATCAGATCGCCGTACCAACGCTCATCCTCCACGCATTGGACGATCCCTTCGTTCGCATCACCGAAGAAAGTTGCAACAGGCTGAAGGCAAACCCGAACATTCGTCTGATTACGACTCATCATGGCGGCCACTGCGCCTTTCTCGCCCAACCCGACGCCGACACGGGGTACGACGGCTATTGGGCCGAGCACACGCTACTTCGTTTTTTGCTCGCCAGCGCATCAGTGGCGCTGCCGACATCTGCTCACCAGTAACGCTAAGATAGTTCCTAATGCTCTCTGACTGGTCCGCCGAATGTTCCTCAGACGATCCCGTACTCGTCGTTCCATGGTCTGACCCCTCCGACCCCTCTGGCAATCGCCGTTTTATCGATCTGCGCGAAAACCCTTACGATCTCGACCATCTCCCCGAAGTTGAACAGCATCCGCCCTTGATGCATGCTCTGCGCGCGCTCAACGCCTCCAGATCGCCCGTCTTCACCGCCAAGTGCGATGCGTGGCCGCTCGACGCAGAGCAGCTCAACGACCTTCGCGCGAATCTCGACGTAACTGCCGATGAGGGCCCCGCCGGCTTCGGCAGTTATATCGACACTGTTTGGCGCGAGCGATCTCTCTTCGCCTCCTATCATCAGATGGAGCAGATGATGCATCGTCTCACGCGACACTCTTCTCCTCTGGACCATCCCCTTGCCATGCTCGACTGCGTAATCCGCCCAGCGCTGGTTGATCTTACCGGCCCGCAGGAAGGCTTTGCCGTCAGCCTGTACATAAAGGCCCTCGGCCACAATTCTCAAACAGCAGAACAAAACTGGGCTTCGGCGTTGGACGCGGTAGTCGCCCTGTTGCGCAGCAAGGATCTTGTCTTAGGCTAGGCCTGCGCCAATTTTTGAAACGCGAATGCCCTCGGTCCCGATACAATCAATGAAGGAGACGCGCGGGCGAGTAGCTCAATTGGATAGAGCACGAGCCTTCTAAGCTCGGGGTTGTGGGTTCGATCCCCGCCTCGCCCACCACCCGCATCATGCGTCTCCGGTCCTAAGGCTTCCTAAGCCTCCAGTAAAAGATCTTCTTCCGAAGTCACAGGATGATCTTCCCCGGCATGTCGGCTACCGATCGCATGCCTCAGGCCAGCCAGCGCAATAAACCCAATCGCCAGGCAGCAGACGCCGTTCCACTTCCAATGCGCCCAGGCCATCGTCGCCAAGGCCGACCCGACGGCAGCCCCGGTAAAGTACACCGTCATGTAAACCGTGTTAAGCCGGCTGCGCGCTGAAGGCACTAACCCAAAAATCCTAGTCTGATTGGCCACCTGCGTCATCTGCGCACCAACATCGAGTACCAGCACTCCGACCACAAGCGCAATGATGTGGGACGTGGTCGAGATTCCTGCAGGCTCCTCCACCCAAAGCAGAAGGTACGACAACGCCAGCAGCCCCATGCCTAACGAGATGACCCAGCGTGATCCGTGACGGTCGGATAACCTGCCTGCCAGTGGTGCGACCAATGCGCCTGCAGCGCCCACCACGCCAAATGTTCCGGCGACACCGGCACCCAGTCCGTAGTGACTCTGGAGCAGAAAAGCCAATGTAGTCCAGAAGCAACTGAATGACGCAAATACAAGCGCGCCGACAATCGAAGATTCACGCAGCAGAGGCTGAGTACGAAAGAGCGTCCAGAGCGACTTCATCGCGTCGGCATAGCGTAGTTGCTGCTTCGGAGGAAGTTTCGGCATAACCTTCCAGATGAGCGGAACAAAGGTCCCATTTATCACCGCAGCCACCACGAAGACCCACCGCCAGCCGTGAATTCCACTCACCCAGCCCGCGAAGGTGCGCGCCAGGAGAATCCCCAGCAGCAATCCGGTCATAACTGTGCCAATGGCACGTCCCCGCCGCTCCTGCGAAACCAGATCCGGTGCAATCGGAAGAACAACGTGAGTGACCGATGCGAAGAGTCCGAGCAACAGGCTCGCGGCGATAAGCCAGCCCAGTCCGGGAGCAAGCGCCACCAGCAAGAGTGCGACTGTTACCGCGCCATACATCCGCATCATCAGTGCGCGTCGCTCCAGGACGTCGCCAAGAGGAACGAAGGTAAACAAACCGATCGCATAGCCTACCTGGGTCGCAACCGCAACGAATCCGACACGCCCCGCCGTAACCCCGTAGCTATGGCTCATCTCCAGCAAAAGAGGCTGGTTGTAATACATCGTCGAAACGCCTACTGCGCAGGCTAGTCCCAGAAAAGGGAGAGGTGCTCTTGGTCCGGATTTTGTCGAAATTGTAGAAGTGGTCATACCAATACTCTTCCTCTAGTGTAGAACCTGGGAAGCTATTGGACCAATGGCGGTGGATGCTCCGAAGAAGCTAAATCTTCCCCAGCGTCAACTTGGCGATCGTCGCCAACTGCATGAACGAGGTTCCCTCGTAGATCTTTCCGATCTTTGCATCACGGTACAGCTTCTCGACGGGGTAATCTTTCACAAACCCCGACCCTCCGTAGACCTCGACCGCGAGGCTGGCGACGCGCTCCGCCACCTGTGACGCGAAATATTTGCACATCGCCGCTTCTTTCAAAAATTCGAGCTGCGCATCCTTAAGTCGTGCCGCGTTATAGACCATTAGCCGCGCCGCCTCAATCTCCGTCGCCATCTCAGCAAGCTGAAACTGCATGGCCTGAAATTCAACCAGTGTCTTGCCAAACTGTTTGCGCTCCCTTGCCCACTTCGCCGCATGTCCCCAGGCGCCGGCCGCCAAACCCAACATTTGCGAGCCAATCCCAATGCGGCCTTCGTTCAGAGTTTCAATCGCTATCTTGTATCCCTTGCCGGGCTCGCCCAACACCTGTGCAGCCGGCACAACGCAATCATTAAAGATGAGTTCGCATGTACTCGAGGCACGGATGCCCAGTTTGTCTTCCTTCTTGCCTAACGTCAATCCGGGCGCACCCTTTTCGATGAGGAACGCCGTAATTCCCTTGTACCCCGCCGCTGGATCAATCGTCGCAAAAACGATGAACAGTCCAGCCTCCTTCGCATTCGTGATCCAAAGCTTCTGCCCGTTGAGAACATAGTCGTCGCCTCGCTTCACTGCCCGCGCCTGCAGGGCAAATGCGTCCGATCCAGACGACGCTTCGCTAAGCGCGTAGGACCCGATGGTATCGGTCGCAAGTCGTGTCAGATACATCTTCTTCTGGTCTTCATTGGCCCAGCGCACCAGCGCATTGACGCATAACGTGTTCTGCACGTCGACCATCACGCCAACCGACGGATCAACGGCGGAGATCTCCTCCACTGCAAGGATCGCGTTGAAAAAAGTTCCACCTGCTCCGCCATACTCTTCGGGAATCTCGATACCCATCAACCCAAGCTCGAAGAGTTTCCGGATAAGTCCGGCATCCATCTGCTGCGACTCATCCATCCCACGTACCAGCGGACCGATCTGCTCCACCGCAAAGCGTCTTATCGTGTCACGAAAGAGCCGTTCGTCTTCCCCCAACTGCGTCAACGCCATCGGACCGACCTGCTGCGACATCCACTCACCTCAACCGTATTCAGGAAAAGGTGAGTCTAGCATCTTGAACACACAAATGAATAGCCATTCACTCGTCTGAGAGCACACGACGGTTCCACCTAAGCATGTGTAGAAGAAGAACAGATCGCTATCCGGCAACCTTCACCGATCGTCCGCGACGGCTGACGATTGAGAGCTTCTCGGTATTCAAAATCTTGCGAGCCTGTTCTTTCGCATGACTGGCCCATGGCCCTACTGGATCGAGCCGTACGTATGCCAGCCAGTGCCGCAACGCTCTTCGACGCTGTCCCTGCCTTTCATACGCCAATGCCAGATTGTAGTGCGCGTCGGCGTACTGCGGCACCAGAGCCACAGCTTTTTGATAAGCCGTCGTCGCCTCGACCAGTCGCTGCATCTCATCCAGCACATTGCCCAGATCGAAGAACGCTAATGCATACTCGGGATCGGCCAACGTAGCGCGTCGATAAAGCCCTTCGGCCTCTTCAAATCGGCGAAGGTTGTAGTGAATAGTTCCAAGATTGATCAACGCTGGCGCATGCTGAGGTCGCATCACCAGAATCGTTTCATAGATCTCGGCAGCTTCCTGGATCGTAGCCGGGGTCTCCTCCAGTTGTACCGCCCGCAAGAACATCTCCTGCACTTCAGCGGCCTGGCGCAGAGCAATATCACCCGCACCCACTACACGAAGCTGGCGAGCTGGCGCAGTCTCAAAGTCAAAGGCAAGCTGCTGCGTGAGCGGATCCATCAACGCGCCGCCATGTCGAAAACTAAGCCGCGATCCACGGCGCACGAAACTCGCTTCAAGCAGCGGGTTCCGTACCCCTCCCAATCGCTGCATCGCATCGACGGACGCGCGAATACTTTTCGCAGAGATTCGCGTCGTAGCCTGCAGATCGCGCAGCCGGCGCAACTGGCCCAGAGCATCAAAAGAGTAATCTTCGTGGGGAGAGATCAATCCCGCTCGCTCCCACGCCACTAACTGGCGTGTCTGCAAGTGAAGGATCCGGATTACGTCTTGACGGCTATATCGGGTCACAGGTGTATCTCAGTTGGCACCGTCTTAGAGATTCATCCATCGAACTCTGTCTGGAGTATGCCTACGAAACCCGCGCCAATCAAGACCTAAGTCATCTAACCTTATCAAATAGCAGTGGATAACTCGTACCAAAATGGGTTCACTTCACTTCAACGAATATCATACTCGCAACCGCTCTCGATTCAGGTGAGCCGGGGTTGACGGCTTTTGAGATCTTCAAGTAGACGCTCGATCCTGTCTTCTTTTTCCAACCCATCAAGTTGGTCTTCAAGCGATTGAGCTTCGAGGATCATGTGATTCGCCGTGTTCGTTGCCTCATTGCGCTGGATGGTAGTGCGTAGCCGGTTCAGAACGTTTGATCTCTCGTGCGAGGCGGCAAGCGTGCGGGCGGCATTGGCTTTGCCTGCAGTTCGGGCGCGGCGGTGCTGCGCTATCAACATCTCGCAAATGGATCTGGTCTCAGACAATTTCTGTTGAAGGCGCCCAAAGGCGTTGCGAAGAGTCTCTGTCTCCGCCGTTTGATCTTCGAGCTGCTGAGAGAAGCTTGCCGCGAGTTGCTGGCTGCTCAAACTGCGTCCGAGCGCAACGCGAGCCAGATCATCCTGCTGCTTCTGAACAGCGAGTTCGGCCTTACGATTCCATTGATTCATGGCGTCCTCATGCTCCTTCAGTTTTTTCTGGAGAAGGTGCTGGTCAGCAATGGCGATGGCGACCTGCGTCTTGACCTGGAGAAGCTGATTTTCCATATCCAGGACGAGTTGCTTCGCGAGCTTCTCGGGGTCTTCGGCCTTCTCGATGAGATCGTTAATGTTCGCTCGTAAGAGCGTTCCTACACGTTCAAGCAATGCCATTGGATTTCTCCTTTGCAGATGATGCTGATTCGGCGCGGAAGTATCCTCCGCGCCGATTTGTAGCTCAAACCTGAGAGCTGTTGCCGTTATCGCGCGGCTTCATCGCTTTAACGTTGGCCATGAGATCGTGAAGGTTCATTCCCGATAGAGCTTCAAAGAGCGCAGGAACCTGGGCTGCGATCTTTGTCATCTCTCCGGTGACTTTGTTCGCACCCGTCGCTCCATCATTCCCGGTAGAGACGATGGTGATCTTGTCGACTTTGCCGAGAGGCTCTGCCATGGCGCGCACAACGTCTGCCATATTGGTGATGAGCTTGTCGACGACCGCAGCCTGCGTCCACTCCTGGTAGGCTTCAGCCTTGACGTTCATCGCTTTCGCCTCCGCCTCGCCCTTCTGGAAGATGATGTTCGCCTCCGCCTCACCTTGCAACTTTGTAGCTGCGGCGCGGCCTTCAGCTTCCATCATGATGCGAGCCTTGTCCGCCTGAGCGATGTTTTCGATTCGCTGGCGCTCGATCTCAGAACCCTTGAGAATTGTCGCAATAAGCTCCTTCTCGTGACGCAGGATCTCAGCTTCCTGCACCTTCACCTGCTCCTGCTTCTCAACCTGCTGCACCCTCACCTGTTCGGCGACGACCTTCTGCTGCATCACGTTGGTCTGAAGCTCATAAGCTTTATCCGCCTGTGCCTCCTGGCGACGACTCTGCTCGGTGAACTGCGCCTTTTGAATATCAAGGTCGCGCTGAGCTTCGGCCTGCTTCGCCAGCGACGCAGTCTCGGCGATCACCCGATCCTGATCTGCAGACGCCTTGGCAACAGCTGCTTCGCGCAACGCAATGGCGCGGCGTATCGCAGTGTCACGTTCGGCCTCTGCCGCCGCGATCTCCGCGTCGCGTCTGATGCGAGCAATATCCGGACGACCCATGTTGGTGATGTACTCATTCTTGTCCCGCACTTCGCGAATCGTAAAGGAGATCACCTCGAGCCCCATCTTGCTCATGTCATCCATACATGTAGAGCGCATACGTTCGGCCACCATCTCCGGCTCTTTCACAATCTGCTCCACCGTCAACTGACCGATAATGCCGCGCAGATGCCCCTCCATCACCAGGCGAATGAGCCCTTCACGCTGGTCCGGAGACTTCGTAAGAAATTGCTCCGCCGCTGTAAGAATGGACTCTTTATCAGAGCGAACCTTGATCTGCGCCACTGCCTCCACAGTCACTGCAACGCCCTGCTTCGTATAAAGATCTTGCTGCGGCGCAACATCGAAACTCATGAGTTCAAGCGAGAGCTGGCGAGAGTTTTCTACGACGGGAAAGATCACCGCGCCCCCGCCCTTGATGACGCGAGGGCCGCGAAATCCATACACAATGATCGCTTCGTTTGGGCCCGCCTTGCGAAACATCTTGGCCATCAGAAGCGCCAGTGCAAGAGTGGCAAAAACAACCAGACCAACAATAAGTATGACCGAATTCGGCATATCGTTCCTTTGTCCGCGAAGGACGCGAGGGCGTGTAATGTGCTTGCCTCAAGAGAGTGGATAGCGGGGGAGCGCCTCGGCAAGTGAGGCCGCCTGAGTCGAAAGAAATTTATTGCGTCATGGCAGACCACTGGAGAGTTCGTCCCAACGACGAACGTAGGCCACACCGCGGTCATAGCGAATCACTACAACCTCGGCTCCTCGTTCGATTGCGCTGCCGTCCTCGCTACGCGCAGCAGAGGCGCGGCGAGCTCCAGACTGTGAAAAAATGATCTCGCCAATGCCGTTGCCGGCCCGAATTGAATCGCTGACTTGAGCCAGCACACCAGCCATCTCAGTCTCCTCAAGCGTCAATACACGCTCACGCGGGAGAAGTAGCTTGAAGAGAAGCGTCCATATGATCATGGCTCCAGCAAAACCGCTGACCAGAGCGATAAGCAAAACCAGCAGCCCGCTAAAGATGCTGGAGTGATGCAACAGATAACCTGCGCCGCCAAACCAGCAGAGAAAAACAGTCAGTGTGAACCCATTCACAGCAGAGAGTCCCGAGCCGCGATGTGTCCCGTGGGCCGCGTGGCCATGAGCCATATGGCCAACGTGAAAGCGACCGATATGCAGATGCGCAAAGCCTCCGACGACAGAGATCAAGCTAAGGACCAGACCAATACTGAAACAGATGAGATAGAAGGAGTCCATATTATTTGGTGCTCCGTTTCGCAACTTTTTGTGGCGAGGGTTGAGTTGGTGTAGCCTCAGCTGAAGGCGTTTCAGGCCGCAGGACGTGAAAGAGGCGGTCCAGCAACGCGGGCGTCTCGACAATTCTCTCGATCAAAAGAAAGCAGCGTCGCGAATCGCTATGGTTCGCCAGAGCGAGCAACGCTTGGCAGAGCGCCGGATCGCGGCGAAAGCGCTCCGCGCCGCCGACGAGCCAGAGGTCGAGCTTGTCCTCCGCAGTACGCAGGTCGGAAATCAACTCCGAGTGATAGCCCTCGGGATCGTCGACAAGATAGCCAGGATGCACCTTGAAGAACTTCGCGAGCAGCAATCGCGTCGTATTCGTCAAATGGGGCCGCGCACCGCTCTCGATCTGCGATAGATATGACTGGCTGATCGTCGCCTTGCTTGCCTTTTTCCCGGTACCATTCTCCTGCTGAATCGCGCGGACCAACTCCTGCTGAGTCATGGCACGATTGAGACCGCGAAGATTGCCTTCGACCTCGCGAAGGTAACGAATTTTATCGTTGAGTTTCATTTGGTATTACAAATTGCGATATTTATATAGCAATTTGTAATAAAAATCAAGACCCTCATTGCAAGATGAATCGGGCCTGATAAAACATCGTTTTATAAGGACACACAGCCACCGCAAAAAGCTCGGATATCTCAGAATCGACAACCCGGCGTATTCTTCCCACATGCTTCCGCCTGGCTGGCGCCTATCGCATTTGCGTTGTCTGTCCGCACTCCTGCTTTACGTCGCCTCTCTCCTGATAGCTCGCCCCGAACTGGCAGCGGCGCAAGCATCTACCGCGCCATCGCCAACATCATCAACCTTCACGCAGATCGAAGGATTAGGTAGGGCTGTCGCACCGCTCAACGGCCCATGGCGGTTTCACCTAGGCGACGATCCGCTCTGGGCCTCGCCCTCCTTCGACGACTCCCAGTGGGAAACACAAATCGCACAGAGACCCTGGGGCGAGCAAGGGTACCCCAGCTATACCGGCTTCGCCTGGTACCGCCTGCATCTTTCTCTCAACCCCGCTTCGGACAATCGCAACGACTTCAGCCTCCTCGTACCCCACCTTGACGACGTATACGAGATCTACTGGAATGGACGCTCCATTGGCAGCAGCGGAAGATTTCCTCCCTCTCCCATCTGGTACCGATCCACCGACGAGCCAGCCGTCTACCCGCTTAGCTCCGGATCCACCCAATCCTCATCGAAGCACGAACTTCAAGGTACCCTCGCCATCCGGGTTTGGAAAGCACCTCTTTTCTCCGACGATTCTGGACTCTCCGGAGGGTTTGAGGGAGCCCCTGTCGTCGGCTATCCCGACTCCGTTGCCGCCTACAAAACCACATTCGACTACCAGTGGCTCCGCGCCAATCTCGTCTCGTTCGGCGAGTACCTCCTCTACGGAATCGCCGGTCTGCTCGGCTTCCTCTCCTGGCTTCGAGACCGTCAGCAGCGCACTCTCTTATGGATGACCGGCTTCGCCCTAAGCCCTCTGATCCGCCTAGCCCTTTATGGATTGCGCATCGCTTGGCCGGTCGGGATATCGAACGCTCTAGGGCCGCCTTTTTCATCGATTCGCGACATCTCTCTCTGGTTTCTCCTTCTCTGGCTTCTTCACCTCGACGACAACCAATCGCTGATTCGGCTTGTCCGGCGCGTCGCCGTCGTGAGTATGTCCGTCGCCGTCCTCGATGGCCTTGTCTCGTTGTTGGACGCGAGCGTGGGTTGGTTCTGGCTCATTCAGATAGCTGACGCGGTACTCACCGGCATCTATTTCATCACCGCCGCGATGCCGCTCTTGCTCGTCGCACTCGCCATCAAACAGCGCCGCCGTTTAGATTTGGCTCGCAGGCTTGTGGTCATCGCAGCATTTCTTTCAGGCATGATGCAGGTTGCACAGGGCTTGGCTCCCCAAGGGAGTCGCTTCACTCATTGGACTCTTGCTAACAAACTGCGCGAGCCCATCTTCCTGATCCACGGTAGTGCGGTGTCATTACCCACACTGACAGGAACCTTCCTGCTCGCCGCCCTCGTCTACGCGATCTATCGCACTTCGATGGAGGACCACCGTCGTCGCAGCCTTCTCGATCAGGAGATGAGCAGCGCCCGTGAGCTTCAGCAGGTGCTCATACCCGAAACGGTTCCGTCGGTACGTGGCTTCGCGATTACCAGCTCCTACCGTCCAGCACTTGAAGTTGGTGGAGACTTCTTTCAGATCATCCCCCTCGATGACGACTTCACCCTCGTCATCCTTGGCGATGTGAGCGGCAAAGGCATCAAGGCCGCCATCGCAGTCTCACTCATCGTTGGACTCCTACGAGTCCTGGTTGAAACGACGCAGAGCCCTGCACAACTGCTAACTGAACTCAACCGACGCCTGTGCGGTCGGTTGCGAGACGGTTTTGCGACATGTCTTACCCTACGCGTTGATCCCCACGGCAATTGCCTTATGGCTAGTGCCGGCCATCCCCCGCCCTATGTCAACAATCGAGAGCTCGAGCTCTCCGGATCCTTCCCGCTCGGATTGTTTCCTGCCGTTGCTTACGAGGAGAGCTGGCTGCACTTGCAGGTGAACGATCACCTCGCCCTCTACACCGACGGTTTACTCGAAGCCCGCAACAAGACTGGAGAAATATACGGCTTCGATCGGATCCGCGAGCTCTTTGCCACGCTTCCCGACGCCGCCAGGGCAACAGAAGCCGCGGTACACTTCGGCCAGGATGACGACATCACCGTCGTCACTCTGGTCCGCGTACCCATTGGCGAAGAATCAACCGATCTCTCCGCCAGCATCTGAAATCTGACCGGATTACAAGTAGCCGGCCAGTTCAAAAATTAGCGAATCGTATCTTTGAGAACATCTGCCTTTGCAGTGAAACTACTTTTCGTTTGTTCTCGAACGTTCTTCACAATGCTCGTCCAAACTGGATTGATTGTATTGAGATCCAACTTCCCGTTCTCGATATCTTTGTCAAACTCTTGGGCTTTTTTCACTCCGTCCCTATAACTGTCCATCGTCTTGACGATCTCGAAGGCCGAAGCGATCACTACACCGACATCATCCTGTAGGCCTTCAGTTACGTTTTTATACACAGCCTCCTTATGCTCCAGAATCCATTGGAACGCAATCGGCATAAGCACTTCACAAACCCAGCTGTTATAAGCATCCAATGCTTCAATTCCGGCGATCCAGGAAGGGTGCATCGACCAATCCGGATGAACGCCACTTAAGCAACATGGAGTCGGAGTCGGCCGCTTCACTAGGTGCTGAGTGGTCGATTTGAGCATGTCCATATTATGTCCTCGCTGATCTATAGAAAATTTCCAACGAACGAGATACAGGGGCCCACACCCGAAGAGTCACCAAGCCCTGTCCGCTGATCCCGCGCTGTCGAAAGCCAGCGCAACGCTTGATCGGGACAAAGCTAAGGTGCAGTGTTTATAGCATTGATTCTGTGTCGCTGCATATCTTCTGCTTCGGCGCCGCGTTCCGCTGCCACGAGTTCCGCGTCAAAAAGTGGAGGCGCCGTCTTCAGCTCATAGCGAGAGAACGTCCTTCATTACCGCGGCGACTCGCTAAAGCAATCCCATCACTCTGCCTGATGACGAGCTAAAGGCGTTCCTCAAACCACTTCGCAGTCGCGCCTTGTCGTCACCTGTGCAATGCAGCCAAAGATCATTGCCGATTCTTGTTTATGGTCGCGTAACGTTTTGCATTGAGAATTATGGAATATGGGATCCAGACGTGATTTTTTGAAGGCTGCTTCGCTTTTGGCTGGCGGCGCGGGCATGGCGGGGTTTATTCCTGAATCAGTTAAGCGGGCGTTTGCAATTCAACCAACACCGGGATCAACGTATCGGGATGCCGAGCACATCGTGATCCTTATGCAGGAAAACCGATCATTCGACCACGCGCTGGGTACATTGCAGGGTGTGCGCGGATTCAACGATCCGCGGGCGATCCGGCAGGCCAATGGAAATTCTGCGTTCCTACAGACGAGTGCGGCAGGGAAGACCTATGCGCCATGGCGGTTGGATATTAAGGATACACGGATTACGTGGATGGGCTCGATTCCACATAGCCGGGAGAGCCAGGTAGATGCGTGGAATGAAGGTCATCATGATCGCTGGATTGACGCCAAGCGCTCTTACAATCCGGCCTACCAACATATGCCAATCACGATGGGGCATTACACTCGTGAGGATCTGCCGTTCTACTACGCGCTGGCGGATGCGTTTACGGTGTGCGATCAGAACTACTGTTCTGCTATGACGAGCACAACGCCGAATCGGCTGTTCTGTTGGACAGGGACGGTGCGCGATGAGCAGCATGCGGCATCGCGAGTGTTTATGCGCAACGACCAGATCATGATTGGTGGGCAGAAGTGGAAGACCTTTCCGGAGCGGCTGCAAGAAGCGGGGGTGAGCTGGAAGTTCTATCAGAACGATTTGACGCAGACCTCTGGCTTGAACGGAGAAGAGCAGTCGTGGCTCGGAAATTTTGGAACGAACGTACTGGAGGCATTTTCGGCTTACAACATCGCCGCGTATGAATATGCCGGAGCTAATTTGCGGAAGGAGTTGGCGATTCGTGAGGAGCGCATTCTAAAGACACAGCAGCTCCTGGCGCAGCAGACCGATCCGCAGATGAAGGCCAAACTTCAGCAGAAATTGAAGCGAGATGAGCTGGACCTTGAGGCATTGTCTCGGCAGCTCGCGTCAGGAACGGGGAAGGAGTTGTATGCGAAACTTTCCCCGGAACAACAGGCATTACACGATGCGGCATTTGCGGTGAATGTGAACGATCCGCACTACCGATCGCTTGATGCGTTAAAGTTCGATGGAAATGAGATGAACGTGCCGAAGGGCGACATTCTGTATCAGTTCCGCGAAGACGTGCAAAACAATAAGTTGCCGATGGTTTCATGGTTGAGTTCACCAGAGCACTTCTCGGACCATCCGACATCGCCTTGGTATGGCGCTTGGTATGTGTCCGAAGTGATGGACATTCTGACAAAGAATCCTGAGGTGTGGAGAAAGACGATCTTCATTCTGACCTATGACGAGAATGATGGGTATTTTGATCACGCGCCATCGTATGTGGCGGCTGATCCTAAGCGCCCTGAAACGGGTAAAGCTTCTTCGGGGATTGATACGTCGCTGGACTACATGTACAAGGAGGATGAGTTGGCGCAAGGCGTGAGCCATGAAGAAGCGCGGAACGGGCCGATTGGCATGGGCTTTCGCGTGCCGATGGTTGTCGCTTCTCCCTGGAGCCGCGGCGGGTGGGTGAACTCGCAGTTATTCGATCACACGTCGATGATCCAGTTTATCGAGCAGTTCGTGAAAGTGAAGACTGGGAAGACTGTGTACGAGGAGAATGTGAGCGCATGGCGGCGGGCGATTTCGGGCGATTTGACGAACTGCTTCCGAGCGCACACAAATGATGGCGTGAAGTTGGAGTATCTTAACCGCGATAAGTTTGTGATTCAGATCCGCGAGGCAAAGGATAAGGAATTGCCTGCGAACTTCAAGGCATTGACCGCGGAGCAGATTGCGGAAGTAAACAAAAAGCTGTCGGCGTCGCAGTGGATGTCGAAGCAGGAGCCGGGAACCCGGCCTGCGAATCCGTTGCCGTACGAGTTGTATGCGGATGGTGTTTTGAGTGCGGATGGTAAGAGTTTTGTGTTGACCATGAAGGCGGGAACGACAGTTCATGGAACGAAATCGAAGGGTGCTCCGTTCAATGTGTATTTGCGGGATGGCGGGACTATGGTTGCGGGAACCTATGCGGTGAAGGCCGGCGATACGTTGACGCAGAGCTTCCCGGTTAACGGCGGAAAATACTCTCTTGATGTCCACGCGCCGAACGGGTTCTTTCGAAGTTTCAACGGAACTTTGAAAGTGCCGGTGACGGTGCAGGCGTTGTATGAGAAGCAAGGTGGAAAGCTGAGCGGCAATATCGTCCTGCAACTGAGGAATCCAGGAAAGACTCCAGTGCAGGTTATCGTGAAGGACTACTCCTATGGCTCGGCTTCGGTGATGAAGAACGTGGCGGCTGGTGCAATGGAAAAGGTTTTGATCAGGTCAGGAAAGAGCCACGGTTGGTATGACGTTTCGGTGGGAGTTGAGGATGGTGAAGTGCGCTACGCCGGGCGCGTTGAGACGGGATCGGCGAGCATTACGGACCCCGCAATGGGCGGGGTGGCATAAGAAAACGATGTGGTCCAGATTCGCTGATCGTCTCCGACGAACAACGGATGAGGACCAATTCTCTTGTTGGAGCGCTCAAGAACGCCGTCGAGCGTGCATCCACTTTTTAGGGCCAGGAACATGATTGTTGGGCTTACCACCTGGTCGAAATGCCCTAACTTCCCGACCCTCTCGTACAGAGAAATCTCAAGTTTCCATTTTTCTTTCATTATTGTGAATTCGCTTCCCGCATCTGGTCATTATTTAGATCATTGTGCTATTGTCCTCCCGTTGCACAAAGGATGGTGTTCCCATGCAGGAAACAGTAACTGGCCCACGCGTCGTCAAACCCTCCCGCACTTTCTCAAACCTGCTTCTGCTTGCCTTAACTTGCATTGGCGCTGCTCATGCGCAAGTCGTCCTCGCTCCACCGACTCCCCAGGTCGGCTCTTCTAATCCAGTCAGCGCCGAACCGCCCGTTACGCGGCCTAACGTCAAACCTTGCACTGTTTCACTACTTACCAACGCGGCCTTCGACAACTTCAACGCAACCACATTTAACTACGCCCCGCCCGCAGGTTGTCCCGGCCCATGGGCCAAGGTCGTCCTTACGGCAGACTTCACCGTCTCCGCCGGAAACCAGTTCGACCGCTCCGCCTGGTTTTATCTCGGCGATGTCAACATCTTCTTCGGCACTACTGCCGAGCCCCGCAACAACCTCAGCCCCTCCTGGCACATTGAACGCGACGTCACCGACCTCACCGCGGTTCTCAAAACCGCACAGCCGGGATCGGCCACTATCGGCAACATCGTCAACTCCACCGACACAAGCACCATCTTTGCCAACGCCGCGCTGGAGTTCTTTCCTGCTTCGCCACTCGCTCTCGCTCCGGCCACGCCGGACATCGTCGTAGGGCTCAGCTCCGGCAGCAATCCTGCCGCGCTCAACACCACAGCCGACCAGGTCAGCGAAACCGTCAATCTGCCGCGCAACGTAGAGAAGGTCTACCTCGACGTATTCGCCCAGAGCCAGATCGACGATGAGTTCTGGTATCTCTGCGTGCCCAACGACCAGACCGGCCCGCTCGAGAGCTGCGGCAACACCTCCTTCCGCGAGACTGAGATCAGCATCGACGGCAAGCCCGCCGGTATTGCACCTGTCTATCCCTTCATCTTCACCGGAGGCATCGATCCTTTCCTCTGGGAACCCCTCCCCGGTGTCCAGACCCTCGACTTCAAGCCCTACCGCGTCGACCTTACTCCCTTTGCCGGTGTGCTCGGAGATGGCAACCAGCACACCGTCGCCGTCAGCGTCTTCAATGCTGATAACTTCTTCAACGCAACCGCGAACTTGCTCGTCTTCACCGACCACGGCAGCCGCGAGGTCAATGGTGGGCTGATCAGCAACACTCTCACCGCGGCCCCAACTCCGCACGTCGACGAAAATCTAACAACCACCTCAACCGGAGTTGTAACGGGCACAGTCTCGGTCGGCTCCAACCGCACATTCTCCATCAGCGGCTTCGTCAACACCTCTCACGGCCGCGTCGAAACCACGGTCGAACAAAAGGTCGACTTCCTCAACACCCAGACCTTCAATGTCAACCCGAACATCGGAGCCGACGTCCAAAACGTTGTCCAGACCAGTACTGTCGATTCGCAGACCACGACCCGACAGGGATTCTTGGTGGAGACGGTGAGTAAGCATGTGTCGTATCCGCTGACGGTGGACTTTTCCTTCACTCCCAACTCGGGTGGCTCCTTCACCCAGGCAACGACGGTAAATCAGCAGAATCAGCAGACCGATGCAAAGGCTCTCAATGGATTCCCACTCTTCGAGAGCAACACCCAGGAGCAGGTCAGCTCCAAGGACACTTTGTCGATCAATGCCGCCAACCAGGTCACGGCTGCAGTCGGCAACTCAAGTGCCTCCTTTCACAGCAATGACTCGCTCGGTAACTGCTTCAGTCGTTCTCTCACAGCCGAGAATCAGGTGCTGACATCGGTCACCGACGGCAAGGGTTGTAACCAGCAGAAGCGATTCTAGATCGTACACAGCGACGTGAGGGGGCAGTTCTCGCGGCCTCCTCACGTTCGACAGAACGATTTTACCGATATTTCTGGTACGTGAACTTCGCTCGAGCGGGATAACCGTTGGTGAGCTAGGCGAGCCACTCGCGAATTTCGCCAAAGAGTTGCTGAGCGAAGCCCCACCAGAGTTAATTCCCGAGATTGTGGTTCAGATTGAGGGAACGCCCAGACCTCTCAGTCCTGTGGTGCGAGATGAGATCTATCGTATTGGCGGAGAAGCACTGCGTAACGCGATTAGGCATGCCCGCGCGAAGAGAATAGAAGTCGAGATGCTATATCACGAGCATCTCGTGAGAATGCGCATCCGTGACAACGGAGTACGAATTGATCCAGCAATTCGTAACCGCGAATACAAAGATAGACATAGGGCTTGAGGGGTATGAAGAAACGGGCCAAACTTGTGGGGGGAACGCTGGCACTGTGGAGCCAAGTCGATGTCGGCCCAGAGGTAGACTTGAACATTCCAGCCCCCAGCGTTTATGCAAAGTCATCCTCACCGCGCTGGTCTCTCGCATCCCGTTTTTGGAATGGCTGAGGCTATTAAACTTTCTGCCCCATTGTTCTTTCTTGAAGCCCTCTGACGACACAGTCTTTGAGAACGCTTGGCGGGAGATTCCGAGCTGCCGTGCAATGCTTCCCGCGGAAGTTTTTAATCAATCCTCCAAAATCGATTTGCTCAAAGAGCAGATAATCATGCGGCCCATTCTGATCGCTCGGAGTAGGCGATGAGGTGCTAAGCAGAATGACCGTAGCGCATGAGGGCGCTTTGGTCGAAGCGTTCGAGGAGTTCGGCTACATCTTTGTAGACCTCGATGCAGCCGGCGTCGAGGAGTTCCTGGCGGGACCAGCCTCCGGTGGTGACGCCGATGGTGCGGATGCCTGCTTTGCCGGCGGACTCGGCGTCGT
>CAZZZG010000078.1:0-19269 GCA_964658525.1 uncultured Edaphobacter sp. | reverse complement strand
ACCGGCGACATCTTCCTTGGCAAGGAAGCACTCTACCACTGAGCTACTCCCGCTCACAGGTTCAAGTATAGCGACCATGTTCAGTATGGTCAACGCGGTGTCATGTGGTGTCATAACTGCGATTCTCTTTTCTGAGTGACATGCGTGGCGAAAACCTGCATCTCATTTGTTGACTGGCACGGAGTTAGCGAAGGTGCTGGATCGGAATGAGATCAATGAGGCAGACATCACTACATAACGCGGAACAAATGCATCATTGGCAAGCGCTACTTGACTCCGCCGGCGAGGGCATATGGGGGCTTGACCTGGAAGGGAATTGTACGTTCGTTAATCGAATGGCAGTGGATTGTTTCGGCTTTGCCAGTGAGGAATTGCTGGGCAACAATATGCACGAACTCGTGCATCATCACTATCCGGATGGGCGTCATTTTCCAAGCTCCGAGTGCCCCATTTACGACGTCGTACGGAAAAGTAAAGTTTTGAGGCACCTGACGGATACGATGTTCCGGAAAGACGGAAGCAGTTTCGTTGCAGAGCTTTCTGCGCAACCGGTGATTGTAGACGGTAGCGTTGTCGGAGTCGTGGTGACGTTTCGCGAAGTAACTGAACTGCGACAGCAGCAGGAGAATCTGCGGAAAGCCTATGCACTGGCTGAGCAGAAGACCGCTGAGCTGGATGCGGTAATCGAGAGCATGCCGCAGGGGGTCTATATCCAAACGGCTGATGCAAAACTCCGCTGTAATCACGTGGCCAAGATGATGAGCGGTGGCAAGTTTCCAGAGGGGTTGAAGACGCTCGAGACAGCGCTTGACGGCAAATGGTCGACCGAGACGGTTCGGACTTCGGATCGCTGGATTCGCAGTGTAGCTGCGCCGATTTTTCTGAATGGGAAGATACTCGGTGGCGTAGCCGTAAACACGGATGTGACACAGGCACGGCTGCAGGACGAGGCATTGAGGAAGTCGGAGAAGCTGGCAGCGGTGGGACAACTGGCGTCATCGATAGCCCACGAGATCAATAATCCATTGGAGTCAATTACGAACCTGCTGTATCTGATCCGCCAGTCTGAATCGATGGAAGACATGCAGCAGTACGCAGCGCTGGCTCAGGGGGAGTTGTCCAGAGTCACGGAAATTACTTTGCAGACCCTGCGGTTCAACCGGTATCAGAGCAAGCCAACCGAGGTGGATATGGCTGAGCTGCTGCGTACGGTGATGGCGCTTTATACGGGACGGACTTTGGTTCGGAATATTCAGATTGATTTGAAGCTCGCGGCGACTCCACATGTGAAGGTGCTCGAGGGAGAGATTCGCCAGGTAATCAATAATCTGGTAAGGAATGCGCTGGATGCCATGAGTACCGGAGGTCGGTTGAGGATAAGGTTGCATCCGCAGAGGGATGGGCATAGCTCAGTTGAAGGGGTGCGGCTGACGGTGGCCGATACAGGCGAAGGAATCAAACCGGAGATGCAGGAACATCTTTTTGAAGCATTTCAGACGACGAAGGAGCTTACGGGAACAGGACTTGGATTGTGGGTGAGCAAGGGGATTGTTGAAAAACACGGCGGGCGAATCCGGACCAGAACCCGGCTCGGTGACGGGCATGGAACGGTGTTTACTGTTTGGCTACCTGTGCGCGGTGGTATTAGCCAGGCGGCTCCGGTAAGTTGATCGCGATTCTGGGGCCGACAGTGATGTTGGACCGGCGACGGGTGATGTGGGGAGTGACAAGCAGAAGGAGATCGCTTGAATCAGTCTCTGTCAAACGAGTTGCGGTGGCGGTTTGAAAACCGGGCAGCTCACTCAACACGGGATATCCGCTGAGGCTGGCGGATTCACTCTTCGTGAGGCTGCTGACCATGAGCGCGGTGTCTCCGTCGTCGAGAGTGACGTCGGAAGCGAACTGCTCACTGTTGAGGACGGGTATGTTGTTCAGAGAGGCGCCGTTCAAGGCTTCAATTTTGAGGTCGATGTGCATTTTGACAGCGCCTGACTTCTGTACTGTCGGCGTGGCTTTCAGAGTCAGGCCGAGATCTTCGTATTGAATCTGCGGGATTGTCGCTGTGCTGCCGACTGCGGAGTTGAGCAGGCTGGCGACGGACACCCCATTGATGGTCGTATTGGGAGGAACGGAGGAGGAGCTTACTCCCGTGGAATAGGTTGCGGTGGTGATGGGGTAGCGTTCACCGATTCGGAAGGTGGCGGTCTGGCGATCGCCGACTCGAATCTGGATGTCATTGAGGGCACGGGTATCGCTCGAGGAGAGCGAGAGGTTGAAAGCGGCGAATTGGTTGACGGTAACGCCGGTCGCGGTAAGGCCGCCGCCAAAAAATCCTACGGTGTTGGAGAGAAGGGTGCTTTGGACGAGGCCGGAAGCGATGAGTGCAAGAGCGATGGTAATGTTGCTCGCCCCTGCCGGGACGAGGCCTTGGGCAATGGCCTGGTTGACGAGGTCTTGATTGGACGTAACGATATTTTGCGCCGCGGAGGAGACGTTGTAGATACCGGCCTGCTGCGGAAGCTGGGCGCCGATGTTGCGCTGGTTGGTGGTGTCGACGGAGTAGAGCTGAAGGTCGATCAGCACCTCGCTGCCGCCGTCGATGAGATCGGCAAGAGTGAGATTGACGTAGGTCAGGGTCTCCTGGGGAGCGCGGATAACCAGGGTGCCGGAGCTCTTTCCGACGGTGACCTGTTTGATATCGAAGATATTTTTTATAAGGGTACCGAAACTGTCCATCTCCTCGTTGGTCATGCCGGGGATGTAGATCGTCTCCTGCAGCTGACGCTCGAGACGCTGGCGGTTCTCCGGGGTATCTTTGGCGATGAGAACGCTCTTGGCATCCATCGGCACCGCGAAGAGATGAGTGATGTCGAGAAGGACAGGGACGGCCTGCTGATAGGACGATTCGTCAAGATTGAAGCGCAGATCGTCTTTTTGGACGGACTCATCGAACACCGGACGGATGCCGTAACTGGATAAAACCTGACGGATAACATCCTGCTCATCGGAATGCAGGTGAAAGCTCTTCTGGCCGGGATCGGGCTCAAGGGTGACGGGACCCGTGATGGCTGGATCTTCTCTAATCCACGGCTCGATCTCCGGGTGGAAGGCCTTGGGCAACTCTCCGTTATCGACTCGAGGGCCCACGATACCATTCTCAGGGTCGAGGAGGCGTGCTTCGGCCAGAAGGGTCTCGGCCTTCTCATGTTGCCCGAGGAGGCGCGCTTTGCCGGCTTGCTGGATGAGTTCGGTGACGTGCCGCTCGTGGGTGAGGCTTAGCGCCAGGGCGTAGTCGCGGTTGGAAGAGTTGAGGGCGACGGCTCTGCGGAACTTCAGCTCGGCGCCTGTGAGATCGTTGTGATCCAGGAGACGTGCACCGGATAAGTAGGCGTCTTCGGCAGCCCGCGGATCCTGTTTTGGAGAAGCCGTGGCGTTGGCGTTTGGCCCCGGATTTGTCTGGGCAACAGCGGCAATGGAGACAACGCCGATGACGAGCGCGACCGTGAATTTTGCAATGGTAAAGGCGCGGGGTTGAAAGGCGGATTTCATCGACTGCTGATTAGACGGAGCCAGGAAGCTAACGGGCGCTGGCAATATTCTGAATGTGGGGGCGTTCGCTTCTGGGTGGGCGGCGCATGCCGTTTCGGATCTGCGCAGTGTCCATGTCAAGCTCAGCGAGGGTGCGGCTGAGGGTATTGCGGTGCATGCCGAGCTCGTCGGCTGCCTTGCATTGGTTACCTTTGTGGTGCGCCAATACTTCGAGGATATAGCGCTTCTTGAACTGTCGAACGGCCTCCGAGTAAGGGATGCCGGCGCTGTGCATCTGCATGATCAAGCCGTCCATTTCGCGCTTCAAGGTTATTCCTCGCTGGCGGCTCCTTTGTGGAACCACTCTCTCATTGTGCCTCTACCGCAGCGGTTTGATCCAATAGGGCGCGTTGTGCTTGAGCTGCTCGGCGCCATCCAGAATCCTGTGCTGAAGGTCGTAAGGTACAACGAAGGATACCGCATGTGCTCCCGCAAGGAAATAGGAAGATAGTTGAGAATTTTCAATCCATGTGGAATGAGGGAGGAACGCGGCGACGGCCATAAGGATAGCCACTCCTAGCAGGCAGCCACGACCGAAGCCAAAGACGGCGCCAAGGATTCGGTCGAGGAAGCCTAGTCCGATGGCGTGTGCAGTGCGGTTGAGGGCCTTGCCGAGTAGTGCGCTTAGCACCATGACTCCGATGACAAGAACGAGGAAGGATAGGATCTCTGCCGTAGCGGGTGTGGTGATGAAGTGCTCAAGGTACACGGCGAAGCGGTCGTAGTTCCAACTGGCGATCAAGATTCCGGCGATCAGCCCGCCCAGAGAGAAGAGCTCCAAGATGATGCCGCGCATGAAAGCAACGATGGTGGAGTAAGCCAAAATCGCTATCAGGAGACAGTCAAAGAGGTTCATTAGCCTTAGAGGTTGGTACGGCCAGTGAGCGAGCGATAGGCCTCGAGGTATTTCTCGCTGGTCCGGATTACTACCTCATGCGGTAATGCTGGCGCGGGCGCCTGCTTGTTCCAATGGATTGACTCGAGATAGTCGCGAACGAATTGTTTGTCGAAAGAAGGCTGCGGCCCACCAGGATTGTAGGAATTTGCCGGCCAATAACGTGATGAGTCCGGGGTCAGGACCTCGTCGGCGAGAACAATCTGTTCCTTTCCCAATTCATCGTTGACGAGACCGAATTCGAATTTGGTGTCGGCGAGAATCAACCCTTTACTGGCAGCATGCTCCGTTGCTCTTTCATAGATCCTGAGTGTGAGGGTCCGCAGCGCATCGGCGTAGCCTTCGCCGATGGTCTTCTCGACTGTTTCGTAGGAGATGTTTTCATCGTGTCCGCCAGTGTTGATCTTTGCGGCAGGCGTGAAGATGGGATGAGGCAGGCGGTCTGACTCGCGCAGGCCTGAAGGGAGTTTGATTCCGCAGACCGAACCAGTTTGCTGGTAGTCCTTCCACCCGGATCCGGAGAGGTAGCCACGAACGACGCACTCGACGGGAAACATCTTGGCTCGCTTTACGAGCATGCTGCGGCCTTCGAGTTGGTCGAGAAAAGGTTCGAGTTCAGGGGGGAAGTGTTCAGCGTCGGCGGTTATCAGGTGGTTTGCGACTATAGATTTCAGGAGATCGAACCAAAACAGCGAAAGCCGAGTGAGGATCTTTCCCTTGAAAGGAATGCCACTGCCAAGGACATGATCGAATGCAGATATGCGGTCGCTAGCGACGAAGAGGAGTTGGTCGGCGGAGATGGCGTAGATGTCGCGAACCTTACCGCGTGCGGTGAGAGGGAGCGATCCAAGGTGGGTCTCTAGGATGATTGCTGGCATTGGTTCGACGGTACCACCTTTTGAAAATTTGCGATCAGGCTGGAATCGCCAGTAACAGCCTAGGACAACGGGAAAAGCTTGTCGACAGTTCCCGCGGATTCAGATGACCAACCCGGGCAGCGGCCGAGGACTGTTTTCGTAGAAGGAAAGGGTACGGCAAAAGCTGCACTTGAGTTGCACTCGCCGTCGTTGAAAGGAATGATTCGAATTTTGTGCCGGAGAAATGGGGCGATGGGTGGCCGATAAGAGACGATAAGATCGGCTCCCGTTCTTCCGCCGCCTGTGTTGCCCCACGGTTTGACTTCATAAAAAAAATTGTCACCGACGGGCACTGTCTTGTAAGAGGAAGGATCGAAGAGCTCGGTGAGCGGAAGAACGATACTCGATGCAAAGACGGGGACTAGCAGGATGGTAGCGCTGAGCGTGGTGAGCCATTTTGGAGAGAGTCGCGAGAAGAAAAGAACAAGGAACTCGTAGGCTGCAACGGCCAACCAGAATATAAAGACATTAAGCCGATCAGAGATGGTTCCCCATCTGGTGGCGGCGAAGAACGACTCTAGCAGAACCAGTGAGATGGAAACTGTGAGGATGCCAAATCTGAGACGAGGGGGACCACCACTCCAGAAAATCCGAAACAGAAGCATTGCTACCGTCAGC
Organism: uncultured Edaphobacter sp.; assembly: GCA_964658525.1. Classification (GTDB taxonomy): domain Bacteria; phylum Acidobacteriota; class Terriglobia; order Terriglobales; family Acidobacteriaceae; genus Edaphobacter. Next base: position 13,251 of record CAZZZG010000078.1, on the reverse strand, counting down.
AGAACGAGGACGGCAGTTGTGAGCGCTATGTGCATGCCATTTTTAGATTATCTGTTTTTTCGTTGCCGGAGTGGATTCTGTCCGCCAGGACAGAGGATTTTACGATGCTAAAAAATGCTGGAGCGAGTGGTGAACCGCTCCAGCTGCGCAAAGTGTTTCGACGGTCTGTGTCGAAGTATCAGGCGACGGCGCGGCGGTTGTCAGTGGAATCGCGGCGATTGAGGTTGACGCTAACGATCTTTGAAACACCAGGTTCTTGCATGGTGACGCCATAGATAACGTCTGCCTGGGACATGGTGCGTTTGCTGTGAGTGATGACGACGAACTGAGTGGTTGCGCTCATGTCGTGGATGAGTTTTGCGAAGCGGCCCACGTTGGTCTCGTCCAATGGTGCGTCGACTTCGTCGAGGATGCAGAAGGGGGCAGGCTGGAACTGGAAGATTCCGACAAGGAGCGAAAGGGCGGTGAGGGCCTTTTCTCCTCCGGAGAGCAAGAGGATGTTTTGAAGTTTCTTTCCCGGAGGAGAGGCAACGATATCGATACCGCTCTCGTTGGAGTTTTCGGCGTCAGTGAGCTTCATGAGGGCCTGACCGCCGCCGAAGAGCTTGGTGAAGGTGACGGAGAAGTTCTCGTTGATGACCTTAAAGGCTTCGTCGAACTTGAGACGGGAGACGTCGTCGATCTCCTTGATGGAGGCTTGAGTGTTCTCGATGGAATCGAGCAGATCTTTGCGTTGGGTTTCGAGGAAACTGTGGCGGGTAACAGTTTCGTTGTACTCATCGAGGGCCATCATGTTCACCGGGCCCATGGCTTCGAGTTTTTGCTTGAGGGCGCGGGATTCCTCCTCCTGGGTGTGGAGGTCGTCGCCTTCGATGCGAGTGATGGTCTCGTCTTCGCGGAGCGTGATGGCTTCGGCACCGAGATCGTTGAGGCAAGTAGCGTCGATGTGCTCGATGTCGGAGGCGAGCTTTGCGGCACGGGCAGTCAAGGCTGCACGCTGCTCGCGGAGAGCTTCGGTCTCATGACGAAGAGTGCGGAGACGCGTGTCGAGTTCGGACATGGAAGCACGGAGTGCGTGGGCCTCTTCCGTGAGGCGTGCGCCTTGAGCTACAGCATTGGCGCGTACCTCTGAGAGTTCGGCGTGTTGGACAGTAAGGGCGGCGGTTTCGTCTTCGCGGCGGAGCTTTTCTGCGCCGGCGGATGAGATTTGCTGATCAAGCTGCTGGATACGCTGGTTCTGGCCGTTGTAGAGGCGCGTTGTCTGTTCAAAATTTGCGGCTGCGTTACGGCGACGCTCTTCTAATCCAGCGAGTGCGGCGGAGGCTGCTGCTGCGCCCTGTTGAAGGTCTTCGCGTCGGGCACGGAGTTCTTCAAGCTGCTCCTGGAGGGCGGCGAGGCTGGCTTCCAAGGTGCTGCGTTCGTTTTCGAAAGCCGCTGCTTCCTGCTGGCGACGCGATATCAGGTCGGCTTTCTGATTGCGGGCTTCCCGATTGCGTTCGCTGGTGAGAGCCCAGTCCTGCAGGCGGCGCTCGATGCGGGCGACCTCTGACTCCATTTGCCGGAGAGCTGCACCGGAGTTTGCGGATTCGCGCTCGGCGTCGCGGCGTTCGTGGGTTTTGCCTTCGATCGTCGCATTGATAGCGGCTATCTGGTGCTGCAGCTCGACGGTGTTTCGGTCGGTCTGAGCCAGTTCGTGTTCGGCCTTTTCGAGCTTCTGCTGCACCTCTGCGAGCTCGCGTTTGAGGGCGAGGGGGCCTTGCGTGCGGGGGCGTCCGCTGGTGACCGTGACATTGTGGAAGGTCTCGCCGCTCGGAGAGAGAAAGAATGCCTGCGGGTTCGAGAGAGCGAGCGAGCGGGCGGTGTAAGAGTCCGGAGCCACGAAGCCTTCGCGGAGCTTGGGGAGAATGACCTCAAGGGACTTGCCGAAGCCGTCGAGAACGCGGACGCACTCTTTGAGAGGAACGACTCCTTCGATCCCCTGGATGTTTGTCTGGGCAACGCTTTGCATGCCTTCGGCAAAGGCGAAGTTGGCCTGGGAGTCGTTGGGATGGACGAGGAAGGTGGCACGGCCTGTGACGTCGGTCTGGAGAAGATGCATACCTGCGTTCGCGGCGTCCCAGGACTTGACCACGACGTAGTTGAGCTCGTCGCGCAGGAATTCGTCGACGACATTTTCGTACTTACCGTCTACTTCGAGGAAGTCGGCGAGAGTGCCGACGGCGGCCATGCCATCGGCGTTTTGCTTGTACGCGTCGGTCTTGAAGAGGTTGCGAACGGTGTCGGTCGAATAGCTGTGTTCGCGGATCAGGGCTTCGAGAGAGGTGCGGCGGCCGGTCAAGGTTGCGACCTCGCCACGGAGCTGGTCGCCTCGCCGTTTGGACTGTGACTCCTCGTTGCGGTTGGCCTCTATCTGAAGGCGGAGTTCAGCGATCTCCGCTTCAAGGCGCTTCAGACGCTCGGTAACGGATTCGAAGGACAGCGCTACCTGGCCGCGTTGGAGGCCGAGAGTTTCAAGTTCCTGTTTCGCGATCTCGGATTCGGAGAGGAGACGCTCAGCTTCGCGATCGAGACCGGCGAGGGCTGCTGCCGCCTGTGCCTCTTCGTTGCGAGTCTGGGCGATGCGTTGGACGAGCTGCATCGTGGAGCGCCGATTTTGTTCCGCCTGCTGCTCGGCTGCGGCGACGGCGCGGGCGGCCTCCTGTGCCTGCGCCTGATGGCTCTGGGCGGCTTCTCGTGATTCGGTGGACTCGGCTGTGGCACTGTTGAGGAAGCTGCGATGCTCTTCGAGCTCGGCGGACAGGCTGGCGAGTTGTTCGCGGGCCTGGGCGAGATCGTCTGCGCCGGTTGCGAGCCGGTTGGTGAGTTCGGCGATGCGGTCGGCGTTTGCAGTGGAGCGGGCTGTGATGCGCTCGAGTTCGACGGCGGATTGATTGGCCTGCGCTCCGGCCTCGCGAATCTGCTGGTCGAGGCTATACCCCGAGTTGACGCCCTCAGTGTGTTCGGCATCCATCGCTTCGACGGTAGTGGCCTGAGCGTCGATCTGGGTAGCGAGGGCGGTGATCTTCTCTGTGGTGGCGGTCTGCTCGATGTCCAGCTGTGACATGCGGCTAGCGAGGACAACACGGAGGCGGGTGCGGAGCTCGTCACGAAGAGCGCCGTAACGCTCGGCCTTTGCAGCCTGGCGCTTGAGTGTGGTCATCTGACGGGTGACTTCGTCGAAGATATCGTTCACACGGGCGAGGTTCTGGCGGGCGGATTCGAGTCGCAGCTCGGCGAGGCGCTTTTTTGTCTTGAAGCGAGTGATGCCCGCGGCCTCTTCGATGATAGAACGGCGATCATGTGGTTTTGCCGAGAGGAGTTGGCCTATTCGCTCCTGACCGATGATGGCGTACGACTCGCCGCCGAGGCCGGTGCCCATGAAGATGTCTTGAATGTCGCGCAGGCGACAGATCTTGCCATTGAGGAGATATTCGCTATCGCCTGAACGGAAGAGGCGGCGGGTTATGGTGAGTTCACCGGCGCGGACTGGAGCACGACCGAACTTGCGGCGACGAATCTTGAGAACGACATTGTTTGGGTTGGCGAGTTCTGCTGCATCTGCCTCGGTTGGAGGTTGAACGACCTGCGGGCCTTTGGCTTCTCCTTCGATGACGGTGCCGGGTTGGGCTTCGGCAACAGCTTCCTCGGTTTCCTCGGCGCGCTGCTGGCGGAGAGTGGTCTCGTCCCAATCGGTCGGAACGTTTTCGTCGATGACGATTTCAGGGTCGTCCTGGAGGCTGGCGCCATCGTAGACTTCAGGGTCGACGAGGGTCAGCGAGACCTCGGCCATGCCCGTGGGTTTGCGGTCGCGGGTGCCGGCAAAGATGACGTCCTCCATCTTGATACCGCGGAGGCTTTTGGCGGACTGTTCTCCCAGAACCCAGGTGATGGCGTCGGAGATGTTTGATTTGCCGCATCCGTTGGGTCCGACAATGGCGGCGATGCCTTCGCCTGAAAGCTGAACTTCGGTGCGATCACAGAAGGATTTGAAGCCGAGTATCTGGACTTTTTTGAGCTTGAGCAAGTGCACCTCTGCGGGCGGACCGATATGGGTGTTCGGGAACTCGCCCCTGTCGAATAGGACTGGTTCAACTGTAGCTGCGGTTGAGTGCGGAATCAACGGCTACAACACCACCTGTTGTGGATAAGACGGACAAAACACCATAAATGGGCAGGTTGAGCAGGAGAGTCACAAAAATGAAGTGAACGGGCCTCGACCTCTTGGTTTGTAAGTTTTGATGGGATGGTAATCGCGAGATTTGCGCAAGATCTTAATGCGGCTTAGATGCAGGGATCGGGCGTGGCGCGTAGGTTCGCGGGTGTAACAAACCGACGCTTCAAACAAGGAGATTTATGGCACACGACGCACACAAGAAAGCAGCAGAACATCACGAGCACGCAGCAAAAGCTCACCATGCGGCAGCTGAGCACCATGCGAAGGGCGATCATGGGGCGGCCCAGGAGTATGCAGTGAAGGCGCATGAGCACTCGACCGAAGCTCATGCTCATTCGACCGAAGCTCATCAGAAGTCAGCCGCACATCAGTAACTCGTCCCGAAAAACAGACAGCCTGACTGACGCGAGTTGGTCAGGCTGTCTCCGTTTCCGTTGGCGGCTACTTTTGTGTGAGGTCCAACGTTGCGATTGTTCGTGTATAACACTTTTATTGCTCCAAAAGGTTGAAGTCGGCTTGCGTTTCGAACAACGTCGTTTCTATAATCCGCATCATCATCCCGAGATGCCACGAACACTTCAACCGCCTGGCCGAAGGGTTAGGCGCAGCGAGGGTACCGCCGGAGCACCAGAGATCGGTTTGTGCTTCGTTTTATATCCGAGTGACCCCGGAAGCATCGGTGACACATTTGAAAGAAAGATTTATTGAGGAGTGTGGAATGAAGAAGGTAGTCGTTGCGTCTCTCCTGGCGGTCGCCAGCATGGCAAGTGTTGCGGGACCCCTTATGGCACAAACCCAGGTCAACCTTGGTTCCAACGCGCAAGCCACGAGCGGCGGCGTACAGATGTCCCCTGCCGAATACAAGGCTTATAACGATGCGATCAGCCAGACAACGCCGCAGACGAAGGCTCCTGCGCTTGAGCAATATTTGACTGCTTATCCCCAGTCTTCGGTGAAGGCATCTGTACTTGAGCAGCTGATGTTGGCCTACGCCGGATTCGATCCGACGAAGACGCTCGATGCGGCGGACCGGCTCTTGCAGGTCGATCCTAACAATCTGCGAGCGCTCACTTTCGAGGTTTATTTCCGGAAGCAGCAGGCAGACCAGACAACCGATCCGACCGCGAAACAGACGGCGCTCGATTCGGCTGCATCGTTTGCACAGAAAGGGCTGGCGGTTACGACCAAGCCGGCGGATATGAGCGATGCGGACTTTGCTAAGGTGAAGGACGCTGCTACCCCGGTGTTCGATGGCGCGATTGCTGCAGCCGCTCTAAACAAAAAGGATACGGCGACCGCGATCAAGGACTATACGGCAGAATTGACCAGTGTTCCTGTTGCGCAGACGCAAACTCCCGGTCCGTTGCTGCAGGACACTTTTATTCTGGGCCAGGCCTACTATCAATCAACCCCACCGGATTATGTGAACTGCACATGGTACGCGACACGGGCTGCAGCGTTTGCTCCTGAACCTTACAAGAGCCAGATGCTCCCGCTGGCTAAGTTTTGCTACAAGAAATACCACGGCGGCGACGACGGTTACGATGCGGTAACAGCGGCAGTGCAGACAAATCTGGTCCCTCCAGCCGACTTCAAGATCAAGCCTGCGCCTTCGCCGGCTGACATTGTGGCCGGAGTTATTTCGAGCACGCCGGACCTGTCAACACTGGCGATCAGCGACAAGGAGTTCATCCTTGCGAATGGTAAGCCAGAAGATGCAGCTAAAGTCTGGGACACGATGAAGGGCAAGTCGGTGCAATTCCCCGATTCGACTGTGATCGCCGTGTCCGATACCGCACTCCAGGTTGCCGTTTCTGATGATGCCGTGCAGTCAAAGACTGCCGACTTCACCTTCCAGTTGGCTGCGCCTTTGAAGACGCCACCCGCTGTTGGAGCCAAGGTCACCGTGAGCGGTACGTATGCCTCGTTTACGCCTAGCCCTATTCAGATCACGATGAGCGATGGAGCGATTGTGGAGCCGAAGAAGACTCCGGCCAAGGCGCCTGTGCATCATACAGCTCCTAAACACTAGACTGCAGTAGGTTCACAAAAAGGGCAGCCCGCATGGGCTGCCCTTTCTGCGTTGGAACGAAGTTTCAGGTTAATTATGTTCGCGATTCGAAAAATGCACTCCAGGCCTCTTAACGAAGAGGCCCGGCTAAGAGTTATCGCTTTTCGATGGGTGTATAGGTAGCAGGGTAGGACGGCCCGGTATAGTCTGCGCGCGGGCGTATGAGGCGGTTGTCGTCGTGTTGTTCGATGACGTGGGCTGCCCATCCCGAGATGCGGCTGACGGCGAAGATGGGGGTGAAGAGATCGATGTCGATTCCGAGGGTGGTATAGGTTGAGGCTGAGTAGAAGTCGACGTTAGCGTTGAGTTTTTTCTCTTGCTTCACGAAGCGCTCGATCTTCTGGGATAGATCGAACCACTTGGTGTTGCCAGCCGCCTTGCCCAGTTCTTCCGACATGCGACGGAGATGAGTGGCACGTGGATCTTCGGTGTGGTAGACGCGGTGGCCGAAGCCGGAGATCTTTTTCTTGTCCGCGAACATTTGTTTGACGTACTCAACGGGATCGGCACCGGCTTTGTCGATGGCATAGAGCAGGCGCATGGTGGCCTCATTGGCTCCCCCGTGGAGGGGACCTTTAAGAGCTCCAATGGCCCCAGTGATGGCTGAGTGGATGTCGGCGAGCGTGGCTGCGATGACGCGCGCAGCGAAGGTGCTGGCGTTCAGCTCGTGGTCGGCATGGAGGATGAGCGCAATGTCGAAGGCGCGTGTAGCGGTCTCGGATGGCTTCTCTCCGTTGAGCATCCAGAGGAAGTTGGCGGCGTGGGAGAGAGACTTATCCGCTTCAACGATGGATTTGCCCTTGCGGATGCGGTCGAAGAGGGCGACGATCATCGGAATCTGTGCGGTGAGGCGATAGGATTTGCGAATGTTGGCGTCGTGGCTGCAGTCGGCCTCGTCGGCGTCATAGATGCTGAGGAGAGAGACCGCGGTGCGGAGGACCTGCATTGGCGTGGCGTCCGTAGGAACGCTGCGGAGGAGGTCGATGATCTTTGGATTAAGTTCGCGGGCGGCGGAAAGATGGCTGGTGAAGTCAGCAAGCTCGGCGGTCGTGGGGAGCTTGCCGAACCAGAGGAGGTAGGTGCACTCCTCGAAGGTGGATAGCTGTGCGAGTTCATGGATATCGATGCCGCGATAGGAGAGAACGCCGGCGTCGCCGTCGATCCAGCAGATGGAGGACGTGGTGGCGACGATGCCTTCCAGGCCCTTTGGTGCGACAGCGGTAGACATAAGGTGCTTCTCCAGTGGCGAATTCAATGCAGTACCAAACTAAGTACATCTGGTTATAGCGCAGCGGAGAAACGGTTGTCACGAACGACTGGCCGAATATCGGTGCTGTTGTGCGACTAAGGTGATGGGAGCTCTGCGAAGAAACGGCTCGGAGAGAAGGAAGACAACTCAGTGGAAGATGCTTCGCCGACGATAAGTTGTGCCATAACTTTTGCGGTGGCCGGGGCCAAGAGGATTCCATTGCGATAGTGGCCGGTGGCGATGAAATGATTTGGTTGACCCGGGACGGGACCAAGGATAGGAAGACCGTCGGGTGTTGCGGGGCGAAGGCCGCACCAGGCTTCGAACTGATGAGCCTCGGCGATGGCGGGAAGAAGAGCAGTGGCGAGTGAGCGAAGGCGCTCGATGTCAGCGGGGTGGACGATCTTGTCGAATCCGATATCTTCGACGGTTGCGCCGATGATGGCGTGGCCCGCGGCGGGGCCTGCTGTCCGAGGGACGATATAAACGTCCGGCGTGCGGACGACAGAGTGCATGGGAAGAGAGGGTGGAAGGAAGACCGAAAACATCTGCCCTTTCTTTGGTGTGACCTGAAGGTTGAGTAGGTGCGAGGACGCGGCTGCCCACGCTCCGGCGCAGTTGATGAACTGTGCTGCATGCACCGTGCCGCTGGGAGTTGTGATCTCGACTGTATTGCCTACTGAGCGAGTTGAGAGGGCAGGAGTGTGTGGTCGGAGATCGATGTTGGTGGCGTGGACGGCGGCGAGAAGCGCTGAGGCGAGTTGACGGGGGTCGAGGCTGTGCTCGTCGAGGAGGATAAATCGGTGGTCTCCCGGCGTGAGTGCGGGAAACAGATGGGCAAGATCTTCGGTGGTCAGCTCGGAGCTTGCAGTGGAGGTATGGAGCGGAACGGACTGCAGGGTGGTATGGGTCTGGAAGGGGACGTGGCGGCCGGAGAGAGTGCGGATGCGGTTGAGGAAGTCGGGATAGAGTGACAGGCTGAGGGTGGCCAGAGCCAGAAGTTGGGGTGGGTTGTCGGGATCGTGGGCAGCCAGCATGCCCGCAGCCGCAGAGGAAGATTCGGTGAGTGGCTCGCTTTTGTCTAAGACGGTGATGCGGTAGCCGCGGTGATGTAGTTCAAGGGCCAAGGAGAGGCCGACGATGCCGGCTCCAGCGATGCAAAGGTCAGGGTGCTGCATTGAATTAGTTTAGTTGGCTTAGGGGAGAGGTTATAGTTTGGATGTGTCTGTTTTACGCAGCTGATCGGTTTGTGACGTTCCGGCTCGCGATGGGTCAAATGAAGAGAAGCAATCAGGAGAGAGTGATGAGCGAAGAGTACGTCGAACAGAGGTCGATCTCGGGAGCACTGCTTGGGGTGGTGGCGGCCGCGTTGCTTGCTGCATTGGGTGGTCTGGTGTGGTGCTATGGTCTGCAGAATCATCTAGCTGCCGCGGAACAGAAGATCGTAGCCGCTGATCAGAAAAATGCGGAACTGGCGGAGAAGCTGGAGGCAACCAACGCAAGGCTGCGAGCGACCAGCGAGACTCTGGGGCAGAGCGTTGGCGTGGCCCAGAAGCAGATCGAGTTGCGGACACAAAGCATCATCGCCCAGCAAAAGATTGCGACTGCGAAGCTTGAAGAGGAGGAGGCGAAAAACTCCAAGCAGATCGGGGCGGTGTCGACAGATGTTGCTAGCGTGAAGACGGATGTAGGCGGCGTGAAGACCGACGTGGCGACAACGAAGTCTGACCTCGAGGCTACCAAGACCCAGTTAAACAGGGTGGTGGGGGATGCGGGTGTGATGAGCGGTCTGATTGCGACGAACCATGACGAACTGGAGATCCTGAAGCACAAGGGAGACCGGAACTACCTGGAGTTCACGCTGCAGAAGGGTGCCAAGCCAACGCTTTTGTCGACGATCAAGCTGCAGTTGAAGAAGGCGGACGAGAAGCATTCGCGCTACACCCTGGAAGTGAGTTCAGACGATCGAACGATTGAGAAGAAGGATAAGGGGCTGGATGAGCCGGTGCAGTTTTATAACGGGAAGGATCCCGTGTTGTATGAGCTGGTGGTCAATGTGATCGAGAAAAACAAGGTGTCGGGATATCTGTCGACGCCGAAGAATGCGACGACGCGGGCGACAGCTACCCAATAACGACGGGCTATTCCTGACGCAGAAAGGGGGACGCTTATCGCGTCCCCCTTTCTGTTGCCTTGGTTGGATTACTTTTTGGTTGCCTTTTTTGCTGCCTTCTTCGCTGGTGCCTTTTTTGCGGCTTTCTTCGTTGCCATGTGCCTATTCTCCCTAGTGATTAGACATTGACTCTACTGCTAGCTGCATTGCAGCTAACGAAGGTATAGATTTACGAAATTTCACTGTCAAGCAAAAAATGCAAGGAAGGCAATTCTTTTGCGCGGAGGAAGGTTAGACGATGGCACTCATGCTCGAGGACGTTCGTTTTGGGGTTCAATGTAGTGATGAGTTATCGCAAAAAAAAGAGTTGGGTTTGAAATCGAGTACGACCTTTGTGTGATCAGTCTCGGGGTTGTCGCCAAGGGGATCAAAAAAATGAGAGCGAAACTGATGGGCGTGAGAAGTGAAACAGAGCAGGTGAGTCATCTCATGAATGTCTGGATAGACCAGACGCTTACGGTAAGAGATCAGAACCTCTTGCACTGGATGGTCGATTCGCTTGCACTGCCAAATGACTGTGGTGGCCGCGTTTGTGGCAGTCGAGGGTGAATGTGACGCGTGTCGGATAAGAGATGTCCTTGTGTTGTTGTTGATTCGAGACTTCGATAAGAACTCGGCTAGTGTGAAGCGGAATGAATGGAGTAGAGTTTTGATCGAGGTATTTCGATCGATGAAGGATGTTGTGATTGTCGCGGCGGTGCGAACCCCAGTGGGTAAGTTTCAAGGGGCGTTTGCGGAGATTTCAGCGGTAGAGCTTGGTGCGATCGCGGTCCGCGAGGCCGTGAAGCGGGCTGGCATCGATGCTTCGAGCGTTGATGAGTGTCTGATGGGTTGCGTTCTGCCTGCGGGGTTGGGACAGAATCCGGCGCGGCAAGCGGCGTTGAGAGGTGGACTGCCTGATACGGTTTCGGCGATGACCATCAATATGGTGTGCGGGTCGGGGCTGAAGGCGGTGGCGCTCGCAGCACAGGCGATCATGGCAGGTGATGCGGAGATCGTCGTAGCCGGCGGTATGGAATCGATGTCGAACGCACCTTATCTTCTGCCACAAGGCCGGAGAGGGTTTCGGATGGGTGACTCAGTAGTCGTGGACTCAATGGTGAAGGATGGGTTGTGGTGCGCGTGTGAGGACTATCACATGGGGATTACAGGGGAGAACGTCGCAGAAAAGCATTCGATTACTCGCGAAGAGCAGGATGCTTATGCGCTGGCCTCGCACCGTAAGGCAAGTGCCGCGTGGAAGGAAGGAAGGTTCGATGCAGAGGTGGTGCCGGTGAATGTTCCGGGGAAGAAGGGCGCGGTCACAGTGGTGTCGCGGGATGAGAGTGTGCGAGACGATGCGTCGATGGAGGCGCTCGCCGCTTTGAAGCCCGCGTTCAAGAAGGATGGGACCGTGACTGCGGGAAATGCTCCAGGAGTGAACGATGCGGCGGCGGCGGTGGTGGTGATGTCGGCCGAGCGGGCGAAGGAACTGGGGTTGAAGCCGATGGTGAGGATCAAGGCGCAGGCTACGAGTGGCGTGGCGCCGAAGTGGGTAATGCTCGCTCCGGTGACCGGGGTGCAGCTAGTGTTGAAGCGTGCAGGATGGGAAAAAGACGACGTGGACCTGTATGAACTGAATGAGGCGTTCAGCGTGCAGGCGTTAGGGGTGATGAAAGAACTGGGACTCGATGCTTCAAGGGTGAATGTGAATGGTGGTGCGGTCGCGATTGGGCACCCGATCGGGGCTAGTGGGGCTCGCGTGCTGGTGACGCTCATCCACGAAATGATGCGGCAGGATGTAAACAAGGGCCTTGCGGCGCTTTGTTTGGGTGGGGGGAACTCGGTGGCGTTGGCGTTGGAACGGTAGGCACTAGTGTGCGTTTCGGGCTTGCTAGCATCCAACACTGTATGAGCGAAAATACGGAACGATTTACCGGACGAGTTGAGCACTACGAACGATATAGGCTGCGCTATCCAAAAGATGTCATCGAAATTCTGGTGGCGCGGTGCGGGCTACGGCTTGATCACTTGGTGGCCGATGTCGGCGCCGGTACTGGGATGCTGGCAGAGTTGTTCCTTGAGTATGGGAATGCGGTGATCGCCATTGAGCCGAATGACGATATGCGTGAAGGTTGTGAAAAGCTGGCGTCAGCGTGGCCGGGCCTGACGGTGAAGAAGGCTACGGCGGAGGCTACCGGGCTCGAAGACGGTTCGGTGGACTTTGTTTCAGTGGGAAGGGCGTTTCATTGGTTCAATGTCGCCCAGACCGCGAAAGAGTTTCGACGGATTCTGCGGCCGGGGGGATGGGCGGTGATCGCGAGCATCAGTAGAGTTCGAGATGATTCTCCGATGTCGATGGCCTATGAGGGTCTGCTGCGGGAGCATGGGACGGACTACGAGGCAAATCACGAAAGATATGAAAGTATCGGTCGAGTGAATGAGTTCTTTGCCGGCGGTGAGCTATTTCGGGAAGAGATCTATGGGGAGCAAAGGTTGCCCCTTGAGGATTTATTGGGGCAGACGCAGTCGCTGTCGGTTACCCCGGAGCCCGGGCATGCGAAGTATGAGGGGATGCAGGCGGCGCTCAGGGCGTTTTTCGCGAAGTGGCAGATGGATGGAATTGTAGAGATGAAAACCGTTTGCCGGGTGGCCTGCGGACGGTTTGGCGGTTGAGAGTTGTTCTATTTTCATCTACCGATATTGGGGCTGTTCTTAGTCGACCTGGAGGAGGATTGATGCGCGGGTTTCTATTTGCATTGACGTCTGTAAGTGTATGCGTCCTTTGCGTGCCGATAGTTGCGCAGCAGGATAGGCCAAGGGCATTCGATGCGATCCGAAGCAGTGATTCGTATCGGCAGGCGGTGTTAGGTGTGTATCAGGATTATGAGAGCGGTCTTTCAACACACTGCGCGAAGATTGAAATCAATATGAATACGAGTCAGCCGAAGGTGTATGGATCGATTGAAACCGACGCGAACGGCAATATCTTGAATGCGCATTGGAAGGAGATCACCGAAGGAGTCGCTTGTGGCGAGAGGCGATCGTATGTGGCATCGGTGACGATTCAGAACGGGAAGTCGTCGGTGTACGGATTGTTTCCCGGTCAGTCGGCGGCTGCTGCCGCGCTGCAGCACGACGCTGTTCAGTATGCGGGCGCTGGCGCGGGAGCCGGAGGAACATGCCAGGTGGATGTTCTTGAGACATCTTTACCGAATGGGGAGCCGAGTAGTCCGAAGACACCGTGGGACGAGAAGTGGACGGTGCGAGCGTGCGGCAAACGATCGGTAGTGACGATGCACTTTGTTCCCGACGCAACTGGGACGACAATCAATGTAACTCCGAAGGAGACGGTGGCGCTGCCCTGAAGTAAGCTGTGTTCTTTGATTGAGATATTGTCAGCATTCGATGATGTTGAGGGCCAGGCCAGCGAGCGAGGTTTCTTTGTAGCGCGATTGCATGTCGAGGCCGGTCTGGTACATGGTGGCAATGACCTGGTCGAGAGAGAGTTTGTGGTCGCCGGTTTCGTGCATGGCCATGCGGCAGGCGTTGATGGCTTTGACGGC
>CAZZZG010000077.1:0-19425 GCA_964658525.1 uncultured Edaphobacter sp. | reverse complement strand
AGTCCACTGTTCTGGAGTCATTCAATACAAGCTTTGTAGTTATATCTTTTGGAAACTACGCAACACGTAACAAACGTCTAATCCCAATCTATTCAGTTGTGGAAGATCGCGAGAGCGATATTTCTAAAGTTTGCCGGTGAGTTTACCGCGAGGGTCACACCCGTTCCCATCCCGAACACGGAAGTTAAGCCTCGTTGGGCCGATGGTACTGCACGCGTAAGTGTGTGGGAGATTAGGTGATCGCCGGCATATTCCAGAGCCCCATTCTTTCGAGAATGGGGCTTTTTATTTGTTTCGCTCTTCCCTCAGACTACGCCGGGGACGGACGCCGAGACGGCAAAAGAAACTCTGGTTGTGATTAGATTGATGACAAGCCCTAATTCTCTTTCTGGAGACTTTGCCTGTGAGACCTGTCTATCGCTTCCGGCGCTATTTCTTAGTGCTCGTTCTTCTGCCTCTATTTGGATACCTCCATCAGTTGTCCGCACAGGAAGCTCCTTCCCATCAAAAGCCTTCGCGGACGGAGACGCTGCGCACCATCGGGTTCATGACCGACTTCGATGTGAAGGACGATGCGGTAGGGATATGCAAGGCAGTGATGAACGGCGTAGCTCCTGGAGTTCAGGTTATCGACATTACACACCAGGCGACGCCCTATGACATCGCGGAAGGAGCCCGGTTTCTTGCTGGCTCGGCCCCCTACTTCGCGAAGGATGCAGTATTCGTGGTTGTCATCGATCCCACAGTAGGCAGTGCGCGAAGAGCCATCATCGCGCGATCAAAGAAGGGCCAATTCTTTGTTCTTCCTGATAATGGTCTTTTGACCCTTGTGCAAGATCGAGATGGAATCGAAGGAGCGCGACAGATCACCAACCCGGAGTGGATGATTGGAGCGAAGACCTCGTCCACCTTTCACGGAAGAGATATATTTTCTCCGGCAGGAGCTCATCTAGCTAGAGGGGACGACTGGACGACGGCCGGACCATCCGTCGATGTCACAAGTCTGCTGAGGCTAGATCTTCATTACGCGACCATCGATGACACAGGATTGCACGGCGAGGTGATTGGGACTGACGGACCTTTTGGAAACCTGGTATTGAATATCCCGGCCGAGACGTTTGCGAAGCTGGGGTACAAGCTAGGTGACACGCTGCCAGTGCAAATAGGCGGACAAACCTATCAGTTACCGTTTGTGAAGACCTTTAGCGATGTTGCGGTCGGAAAGCCGCTAGCTTACATCGACTCGCGCGGGCGGTTGAGCTTAGGAATTAACCAGAGGAGCTTTGCCGAAATTTATAAGATTCAGGCACCTGCCACGGTGACGATCGCAAAGAAACAATGAGTTTTACGCTCTCTTCGCGTGAAAGATAGAGGAAGTGCGAGGATGTGAGGTCGAGCTTATTCGTTCGGATCTTTCTGCTGTTTTGCATCTTTTGCCTCACGTTTTGCTTCGTCGGCAGCTTCTTTAGCCTCACGTCTGGCCTCGTCCGCGGCCTGCTTCGCCTCACGCTTAGCTTCATCCGTGGCCTGTTTGGCTTCGCGCTGGCCTTCTGCCGCAGCCTCTTTGCCTTCACGAGCAGCTTCACGTGCCTCCTGTTTCGCTTCTTCCATTGCTTGACGCGCATCGGGTGGCATCGAAGTGATCTTTGGCGGCATAGGAGGCATCGGAGGCAGTGGCATCACGCTGCCCTTCTTCACGGAGATGTCGCCCTGACTCGTGGAGATGTGAAGGAGTGGGCCGCCTTTGCCAATGGTGCCGCTTATGACGTTCTTTTTGTCGTCATCATCGTCGGACTTGATTTGAGAGAAGTCGCTTTCGATGTTTCCGTTCGTGGCATCGAGCTGATAACCGAAGTTCGATTGCTCGGGAAGAGTCAGATTCACAGAGCCGTTGCGATTCTCCACGGTGACATTTCCAAGGGGAGGAGCGCTCGTAAGATCGACTGACCCGTTACGATTTGTGACTGTGACATCTCCCGCGACGCGATCGAGAGTGACGTTGCGGTTGCCGGCGGTGAGAGTCAGAGGCCCGACAGCTTCACTTGCAGAGATATCGGCGTGGCTGATGTCGATCTCGCCGTCAAGGCGGGCGAACTGGAGGTCGGTGCGGCTCGTATGAAACTTGATGGGGCCACGGATACGCTCGTAGTGCGTCGTGCCGAAGAAGTCGCCACTCATGGTGACCGGACCGCTGAGATCGGAGAGGGTGGTGTCGTGGCCGCGCCCCTGAACGGTGAGCGGTCCCGAGACGCTGTGTGCGGAGAGGTCCGAGTCGCTGTTGTTGACGTGTGCGATGACTGGCCCGGTGATGGCGCTGAGTTCGATGTTGCCGTGGTTGGCTGTGACCTGGAGAGGTGCCTTGAGCGCGCTGACATGGACGTCGCCGTGGTTGGCGGTGACGATAGTTGGAGATGTCGCGGGGAGGGTAATCGTGAGATCCGCGCGAGTGCCTTCGATCGCGGGTATAGAAAGCGTTAGCGTGTCGCCGGAGTTGCTGAGCGATGGATTAAGGCGTTGGGCTTTGCTATCCGCGTCGGAATCAGAGCGAGTGTAGACCTCTTTGTGGATGGAGACGTGGATTTGGTTGTCATCGCTGGTGCCGGAGATAGAGATGTCGCCGCGAGGATTGTCGACGGTGAAGCCTGAGCCCGCAGGGAACGCCTGAGAAAGCGTCTGATCGCTCTCATGCTTATCGCCAAGGAATTCGTCAATGTTGTCTTGATTGAGATTGAGACCGTTGAGAACGTAGCTGTGACCGTTGCCGCTTCGAACGCTGCTGAAGACAATGCCCGTGATGCCCAGGATCAGCAGCAGCGTGAAGACGCCACCGCCGAGACGGCGACGGTATCGAGGTTGGGTGGAGTCCGATTGCATGTACTGGTCATAAGCCCACTCAAGAAGCATAATGATGCCGGCGCCTACAAGCAGAGTGGGCCAGAAGCGGGCATACCAATCCCAGAGAGCATGAGCCTGAAGGCGTCCGGTCTGCACGAGCAGGAAGAGGATGCCGATGGTGATGAGCAGTAGAGGACCAAGGATGGAGCTGCGGCGTAGACTTCGGGCCTGGTAGCGGTACGCATCACGTTGAGCGCGGGCCATGTCGCGTTGTGCGCGGGCTTGCTCTTTGAGAACTCGGCGCTGATACTTCCAATCCCCTCCGTAGGGAGGGCCGGGCGGAGGGGGATACGGTGGTGGCGGATAGCTTCCCATGGTTTAGCTCCCTTCCTGGTCGTGCTGGCTGGAAGGAACGATGCTCGTGCTGGCCGACGAGGCCGGTGCGACCGGGGAAGCGGGGGGAACTCCGTAGGGATAAGCAACTGCGGCGGCCGAGTTGAAGGTTGTCCGCTGAAAGACTGCCATAAGACCGGCGACGATAATAAAGAGCGGCCAACTGTGGGACCAGGAGAGGATCTCAAAGGAGTCAAGCAGGAACAAGATGCCTACTAGAATGACCCATATGGAGCCTCGGAGGGCGCTAAATAGGCGGTATTGATAAGCTGGCGTGCCATCGTCCGCGATGCCATTTCCTGTA
Source organism: uncultured Edaphobacter sp. (assembly GCA_964658525.1). GTDB lineage: Bacteria > Acidobacteriota > Terriglobia > Terriglobales > Acidobacteriaceae > Edaphobacter. The sequence continues at coordinate 15,893 of CAZZZG010000077.1, read as the reverse complement.
CCAGTCATCTTGTGGACGAAGAGCCAAACTCCGAGCCCGATGAGGAAGAAAGGGATGATTCGGTGAATGGGAAAGTGATGGAAGAGGCCAGCATTTCCAACTAAGAAGACGCAGCCCAAGCCGATGAGCCAGAGAGCGCCCGCGGGAAAGCGATTGCGTGGGAGATTCAGGTTCGGATCGACAGGGTAGGCAGCTGTGCCGTAAGGCGGAATCGGAGCTACCGGTGGTGGGGTGTAGCTCTCCCACGGAGATCCCCACGCAGCTGAGGGTTGTTGGGGAGGGTAGCCTGTGGACGGTGGGGGATAAGGGCTGCTCGCGGCGGAGTATGAGGTTGCAGTCGTTGCGGTGTCCTGCTGAACGAAGGGCGCAGGGGGAACCGAATGGCTGGCGCCAGGCCAGGATTTTCCGAAGCCAAGACGTTCGCCGAGATCGTTCAGGCCAAAAGGATTCGGGAGAGGAGTGCCATCGCGACGAGCTTTCGCAGTGTGGTAGGCCTCGATCACTTGGTAGCACATCCAGCCGGCGATGAAGAGTCCGAAGATGCCATGCTCGTCTGCAAGGCTGACAAGAATCGCGAAGATCACAAGGTGCACAACACCCTTGGCGTACTGGCCGTTGTACATGGCGCCGACGCCGGGGATGAAGCCCAGCAGCGCGGCTAAGCCAGGATTAGGTGCGCCGGGAGGAGTTGGGGGTGGGATGACGCCGCTAACGGAGTAGTTCACGCCAGCTTCGTTTCCGCTATAGGTGTAAGTACCGCCCGAGGGACCGGTCGTGTAGGTTCCGCCAGCGGGTGGAGGAGATCCAGCACCAGCAAGTCTGGCAGCAAGGCAGGGTTCGCAGAAGACAGCAGAGCCGACAGTGTGGGTGCACTCCTGGCAGAGTGGCTTTCCGCAGTTCTGGCAAAAAGCGACACGTTCACGATCAGGATGGTTTGCGCAGTTCATACCAATCCCCCTTCCGACTTAACGACACTGGGAGTAAAAACAACAAAATTCTGAGACTGGAAGGGGAGAGGGGCCCGGGTAATAGCAGACGCTACGAGCTGGACATTTCCGCCGGGAGTTTCGCGCCGGCTGGAGCCAGGGTTGGGTTTGGGGCTGTTCTGCTTCTGGTCGTTTTTCTGGCCGGGCTTCTGATCCTTCGGATCATCCGGCTGCTGCCCCGCAGGTTTGCGGTTCTGCTGGGCTGGGTCGTTCTGGTTGACCGGCGCGCTAACCGTTCCGGCCGCTCCCTCATCATCCGAGGAGCGTTGCAAATCGCGGACGCGAGACTCGAGTTCGTAGACGACGCGAAGGTTGTCGGAGTAGCGCACGACCTTCGCTTTGGCCTCGTAGCAACTGCGCAGGATGCTGGACGGTTTAAGGTCACTCGCGTGAAGCTGACTGAGACGAACTCCGGTAAGGTTCATCGTGAGAGCGATGGAGAAGAAAGCCATGGCGGCAGTCATTGCGAGACGTGGCTGCAACATCGTTTGGCCGAAGGAACGAAGCCCGTGGGTGACACGCGCACGGAAGGGAAGAACTTTGCCAGAGGCGAAAGGATTGGTCGCGAGGGGTGCGCCCAGGGGAGGAAGCAGAGACGCATGGCCTGGGAGAGGGGTTGGTGTACGAAGGAAGTCAGTTCTACCGAGGACGATGGGGAGCTGGTCTTCTTTAACGGGGCCGAGGGTAGATTTGCCGCTTGTCTGAGCGAGAATGCGCTCGAAGAGGGCGGCCGGGGGCTCGGGTCGGGGAGACTTCAGCATCTCCATCCAGGCGGCTCCACGCTGTGCGTCTGCGAGCAGAGCTGCACAACTTGGGCAGCCAATCATGTGGGTGTCGAAGGTGGCCTGATCTGCCTTAGAAAGCGTGCCGTCGAGTGCATCCACGAGCATTGCTTCGCATTGTGCGCAATGCTGTGGATCGCCCGGTCCACCCGGTCCGCCACTGCCGAATTTGTTGAAGTCTGCCACTTTAAACCACCTGCCCTTCTATACGTTGCAGAAGCCTCGCAAGTTCCCCGCGACCGCGACTGATGCGGCTTTTTACCGTTCCTTCGGGTATACGGAGAACCTGTGATATCTCTTTGTAATCCATATCTTCGAGATCGCGCAGAATAACAGCTTCGCGAAGCTCTGGGGAGAGTTGTTTGAGCGCGTTTTGAACCCGAACTTTCAGCTCCAGACCGGCGACATGATGCTCTTGCGACGGGCGAGGATCTGCGAGCCGGTCCGCCATTGTGGGCCCGTCCTCTTCACCTTCAAAGGTAGCGTCCAGAGAGTCGGAGGCGCGCTCGAGGCGGGTACGGCGGAAGTGGTCGACCAGAAGATTGCGGGCCAGCGTGGTAATCCAGGTCTGAAAGCTGCCCTTTTGCGTATCGAAGCTGGAAAGGTTTTTGTAGAGCTTGAGAAAAACCTCTTGCGTGAGGTCCTCGGCGTCGCTACCCGAGCCGGTGAAGCGGTAGCAGATGGCGTAGATACGGCGATGCTGGGAGGCAACCAACTGCTGCCAGGCCTGCGAGTCGCCTGCCATGCACTGGCGCACCAGTTTGGCAACTGCTTCCTGCGCGGCTTCCTGTTCCGGGGTACGCTCCAACTTCGCCTCAAGTGATTTTGTCGGTGGGAGCAGTGTACCGCGTGGAGCGGGAGCCGGATTGATTTGTTGATGGACCTGTAGCTTCTCGACCAACTCCGGAGCTGGCTGGTAGAGATGTTGTGTGGTGACTCGTGGCAGACGCCGCACCGTGGGTTTGAGCCCTATGTGCCGGCTCGCTGTCGGAATCGCCATGTGTAAAACGCCCATGCGTGTCTATACGCACAGGCGTTCTGGTTGGTTCAAAACATGGAGATTGTGAGTGGTTAAGGTGTCGGAGATGAGATCACTCCACAAGCGATCCGGTTGCCGGAGTTACCTGATGGGTCGGTCTTCATGTCGTCCGCTTTTTCGTGGATGACGATAGAGGTCCCGCCATTGGCGAGGATGCTGTTTGATGCGGCGGGATCCATGGAGAGATAGTCCACGTTGAAGGTGGACTGGCCGAGATGGCCCTCGCCGATGGTGACGTTGGTCGGGAGATCACCCGCGTGGTGACCCGCCGGGTTCTGAAAGCCGTGCTGTTTGTCGGTAGGATTGAAGTGGCCACCGGCTGTCTTGAAGTCAGGCCCATCGCACAATGGTTTGGCATGAATATGGACGCCGTGATCCCCGACAGGGAGATTTTTGAGATCGAGCTTGATACGGACACCCTTCTTGGAAGGACTGAAGGTTGCGGTCCCTGCGTCCTCGCCGGTGCCGGTCTTGATGGGTACGACGACAGCATTCTTAGGCTTGGCGAAGGCAGGAACTACGAGAAGGCTGAGAGTCACGGCGGCGGCGAGCGTCTTGCGCATTGGCATATCTCCAGATCGACTACCAATTGAGAATACCGAAGTATTTGTTTGGGTTGCGTGACGGCTCGCAACATCTATGTAAAATTTGGAGATGATTTCAGCGCGACCCCTATGCCAGTCGAAGTTCCTCGTTTTTTCCTTTCTTCTCACAAGTTTCTCTCCAGCTCTCCGATCCGCAGTTGCCCAAGCTGCTCCGGATGCGAAACCCGCAGACGCGAAGTCTTCCGAGGCGAAATCGTCCGCCACGCCGGGAATGTCCACTACGTTGCCGCCACTGCCAGCGGATGCCCATGTGGAGCAAACCATGCAGATGGAAGGCAAGACGCTGCACTACACCGTAACGGTCGGAACGCTGCCTGTCCGAGACAGCAAAGGAGCGTTGAGCGGCGAAGTCGTCTATACCTCCTACGTTGCCGAAGGTAAGGACCGGCCCGTGACGTTTGCGTTCAACGGCGGCCCGGGCGCGGCATCGGTGTATCTGAACCTTGGCGCAATCGGACCCAAGAGGGTGGCCTTTGGTGCGGAGGGACAGAGCCCGTCAGATCCAGCGACACTCACGGACAACCCGGGGACGTGGCTCGACTTCACGGATCTGGTTTTTATCGATCCGATCGGGACCGGCTTTTCGCGATCGCTCGTGTCGGAGGAGGAGTCAAAGAAGCAGTTCTACGGCCCGGATCAGGATATTGCCTACTTGTCACGGAACATCTACGACTGGCTCGTAAAGAACGGGCGGCTGCAGTCTCGCAAGTACATCGTGGGCGAGAGCTACGGCGGATATCGCGGACCGAGGCTGACAGCTCATCTGCAATCGCAGACTGGTGTCGCAGTGAATGGGCTCGTCCTGGTGTCTCCGGCGCTCTCTCCGGAGGCGGGTTCTCAGGACCTCTCGCCGATTCCATGGATGATGACGCTGCCGTCGATTGTCGCAGCAAACTATGAGCGGCAGGGTAAGCTCACGAACGAGAGTATGGCCGAGGTGATCGACTACACGCGCGGGGAGTACGCGGTGGATCTGATGAAGGGCAATAGCGATCCGGCTGCGACACCTCGGCTGGTAAAGAAGGTGACAGAGCTGACGGGGCTCGATCCGACGTTCGTCAAACAGTCTGGTGGACGGCTGGAGACGCAGGCGTTTTTGCGCGAGGAGTTTCGCGAGACAGGCAAGCTGGGCAGCCGGTACGACCCGAACGTGACGGCGTACGATCCGTTTCCGTATAACCCGACCCAGGAGACGCAGGACCCGATTTTGTTGAGTATTATTGCGCCGACCACCACGGCAATGGTGGATTTTGTCACGCGAACGGTGGGCTGGAAGACGGATGCGAGCTACAACGCTTTGTCGTTCGAGGTCAATAAATTGTGGGATCGCGGTGGTGAGAATGGCGCCTTTGCCGGGTCGGCCTCTGCGACTGATCTGAGAGTTGCGGTTGCAACCGATCCCAAGCTGCGGGTCGTGATTGCTCATGGATGGGCGGATCTATCCTGCCCGTTTATGGGGTCGGTGCTGACGGTAAGCCAGATTCCGACGATGGGCGATCCAACGCGCGTTCAGGTGCATGAATACCCCGGGGGACACATGTACTACGCCCGCCCGGCCAGTTCGTTGGCGCTGCGCAAGGATGTGATGGAGATGGTGTCGAAACACTGATCTTCGTCGAGTAAAACCAAAATGAAAACGCCAGAGAGATTCGATCTCTCTGGCTTTTTTGTTGGCTTTTTTGTGGAATTCGTTAGATGGTGACGATTGCAGGAAACTCGAGCTGCTCGGAGTGGTGTTCGTCGAGCAGGGGTTCGAAGTGGGTGCGGCAGCGTGCTTCGTAAAGGCCGGCGGCGCCTACGAGGACGAGCTCCTGGCTTTGGCCAAGCCGCTGCGTGTGAATGGCGGGAGCGCCACAGACCATGCAGACGGCGGAGAGTTTGGTGACCTCGTCGGCGATGGCCATCAGGTTGGGAATTGGGCCGAATGGCTCAGCGCTAAAGGTGGTGTCGAGGCCGGCGAGGATGATGCGTTTGCCCAGATGAACCAGCTCCACGGTGAGTGGGATTATCGCGTCGTCGAAGAACTGCGCCTCATCGATGCCGATGACGTCGACGTCGTCTAACTGCGGGAATAGCGCGGCTTTCAAGTGCTCTACGTTGGTAACGGTGGTGGCATCGTGGGTTTGCGAGCTGTGGCTGGCGATGGAGGTGCGGTGGTAGCGGAGGTCGATGTCGGGCTTATAGCAGGCGACGCGCTGGCGGGCGATGCGGGCGCGCTTGAGGCGACGGATCAGTTCCTCGGATTTGCCGGAGAACATGGGGCCTACGATGGCTTCGATTCTGCCTGGGATGGGGTGGGTCATTGTGCGGAGGCCTTTGTTCGGGTATCTGGCTATCCTAAACGCGGGTGGGGTGGATTTCCGGGGCACAATTTTTTCTTTGCGGGGAGATTGTGGTTTTTGCTGGGGGTTTTGCGGAAAATGACGTTTTGATCGTGGTTTTTTGCTGGTGAGAACGTGGTGGATTGCATGGTAAACGTGGTGAATTAGCAGCATGTTTTATCGGTCCGAAAAATGTGACAGGTTTGTGGACTTTATTTTCTCGTCACGCAAAAGTGATCCGGACGCTTGACCGCAGCGTTAGGGCAACCTTAGTATTCGTCCACCGATCTCCCCGGGCCCCCCAAGAGGAAGCTTCACAGACCTGTTCTCGTTGCAGCGCATCTTCTCCCAAAACCAGTCGGACAGACAAACCAATTTAACGAGTCAACGAGGATATTGCCATGACGCAGCACTCCTTTCGTAATCGTGTGTCTCCTCCCCTAACCTTCGCGGCGCTTGGAGTTATGGCGCTGCTGGCAGGTTCGGCATTCGCTGCCCCAGCCGGGCAGACGGCGAATGTCGTTGGGCCGGAAGACGTGTCCAAACCAATCTCAGTGACGGTGTGGCTGAACCCGCATAACAAGGCAGCTTTGGATACGGCTGTCGATCAGATGTATGACTCAAGCTCACCGAACTACCATCGATTTCTCACGCTGAAGCAGTTCAATGAGCAGTATGCTCCGACAGACAAAGAAGTGGGGACGGTTCGCGAATATCTGACGGCTCACAACCTGAAGGTGACCTCGACGGAAAAGAACAATCGCTTTGTGGTGGCGCAGGGCAATGTCGGTGACGCACAGACTGCGTTCAATACCAAGATTAATAAGGTGATTGTGAATGGAGAGATGCACCATACCAATGCGACTCCAGCCACGGTTACCGGGGCAGCTGCGCCGCTGGTGGCAACCGTGCAGGGGTTGAGCGATCTTCGATACAAGGCAATGGCGAAGCGTGCTGCCGATCCTGAGACCGGTGTGCCTTACGCGGGAGTTTCTGTCTCCTCCGCCGGTCCCGACGGGCTCTTCTTCAGCGGGGATTGTCTCCGTCCGCCAGAATCGCATGTCTTCAAGACCGATGGGAGTTTTCCGGAGGCGTTCTATGCAGGAAACCGCTATGGAGCAGACATCACCAATACTGCGCCGAATCTGCCGCCGTGCGGTTATGACGCGAATGAGATCCAAACCGCATACGGTCTGAAGCAGCTCTATAAAAAGGGTCTGGATGGTACGGGCCAGACCATCGTCATCGTGGATGCCTTTGGCTCGAACACCATTGTGTCCGATGCCAACCTGTTCTCTCAACTCAACGGGCTGCCTGCTCTGACCTCTTCAAACTTCCAGATCGTTACTCCGACCGGCCCGGCAACCTGCACCGCGACCAACGGGTGCATCGCAGGAAACTGGCAGTTCGAAACTACGCTCGATGTGGAGTGGGCGCACGCGATCGCTCCAAACGCCAATATCGTTCTGGTATTGACTGCCGACAACTCGTTTACCAATCTTGATCTTGGAGATCTGGCTGCGATCCAGAATCAATATGGCAATGTGATCTCGAACAGCTTCGGGATCTCGGAGATCGCATTGAAGGAGTTGGATCCTGCAGAGCTCGTGGTCGAGAACGGCCTTGCGCAGATTGCTGCTGCATTGGGGATCTCGCTCAATGTCTCCACCGGCGATGACGGAGATCAACTGATCACGAACAATGCTGATTTCGGGATCAACGCGGTGTCAGTCAATGCGAATGCCGACTCTCCGTTTGCGACTGCTGTGGGCGGCACGAGTACGTTTCTGGACTCTAAGGACAACATCAAACTGCAGACGGGATGGGGCTTGAACGTTGCTTTCCTTACGACTCCAGCTCCGAATGCGCCGCTTGTTCCTCCGACCTTTGTGGGCTTCGAGAGCGGCTCCGGCGGAGGCACAAGCATTGTCTATGCCAAACCGAAGTTCCAGAAGAGCCTGAAGGGCAAGTTCCGCCAGGTGCCTGATATCTCCATGAATGCAGATCCGCAGACAGGCAACGAGATCATCGTGTCGCCTGATGGCAATCCTGCAAACGTGACGGTTGAGGTGTTCGGCGGGACCAGCCTCTCTTGCCCGATGTTCTCTGGTCTTTGGGCGATTGCGAACCAGGCGGCCGGGGGAGGGCCGATTGGAGAGGCGGCGCCAATCCTGTATGAACTGCCTGACAAGGCGATCATCGACGTGAACCTGACGCCGATTGATACGCTGCTGAACGTGTCTGGGCTTATCATCGATCCGCCGAAAGCTCCGATCTTTGAAAGCCAGAAAGATTTGGCGCAGCCGCTCGAGAACACGAAGCTGTTCGTCAGCGCGCTGTACAACAGCCATAGTTCGACTCGCTGGGATCTGTTTACCTTCGGGACGGACTCGTCGCTGTTCACCGCTCCCGGGTGGGACAACGTGACTGGACTGGGCACGCCGAACGGAACGACGTTCATCAACCAAGTGGTAAAGGCTGTGCAGTAGGGATCTCTGAAAAGCGTTATTGAGGGCAGACGTTCGTTAGAACGCCTGCCCTTTTTATCCGGGGCTTGACAGAGGCAAAAGTGTCCAAATCGCCGAACTTTATTGTTGCCTCACGCAAAAATAATCTTGACTCTTGACCGCAGAGCGGGGGCGACCGTAGTATCCATCCACCGACGGAACCTTGCATCAAGACCCAGATCTCGCAATCCCATGTTCGTTGTAGGTCTTCTTGTCTCCACAATCGATTCAGACACGCAAACCAAATTAGTGAGGCTACTCCATGAAGCTACGTTCTCTTCGCACCGCGATGGTGCAATCTATCTGCCTAACGGCGGTAGCAATCTCTCTGCTGCCCCTATCGGCAAGCGGACAAACAACCAGTAACACTGTAAAGACATCGGATGTCTCGATCGGTAACGTGCTTGCGGTGACCTTTTACCTGCCACTTAACAATGCGCGCGAGGCGGAGGCTGCTGCTGCCGAGCTGCAGGATCCTTACAGCCGGAGCTATCACCAGTTCCTCAGCGTTTCGCAGTTTGTGAACCGCTATGCTGCGAGCGACGCACAGATTGAAAAGGTAGAGCGGGCTCTCAAAGGCATGGGATTCACCATTCAATATGTTTATCCAAACCATCTTGCGATTGAGGCCATAAGCCCGACCGCAAACGCTGCGAGTGTGTTGGGTCTGAACCTGAAGACCTTCACGGTGAAGGGCCGCACAGGAACGGCTTCGACGACTCCGGTGACGCTGCCTTCATCCTTGCAGGGCCTGGTCCTCGGCGTCGGTGGCATCAACACGGTGACTCATGCGCATCCGATGCACCTCTCTCCGGCGGTTGGACATAGCGTGACGCCAAAGGCTGTACCTAGCGCGCTCACCGGTGGTTCGCCCGGCGATTATCTCCCTGCAGACTTTGCAAACTTTTACAACGTCAACCCAATTTATGCGCGCGGCATCAGTGGCCGCGGGTCAACGATCGGAATCGTGACGCTCAACGACTTCAAGGAGTCCGATGCGTATCTCTTCTGGAAGCTGATTGGGCTGAAGGTATCGCAGACGCGAATTACGAAGGTGAACGTTGACGGCGGCGTGACGGCTTCGACCAACAATCTGGATGGTGAGGGAGAGACCGACATCGATGTGGAGGAGTCGGGCGCGCTTGCGCCTAACGCAAACGTCCGCGTCTACATTGCTCCGAACATCACCAACGCGAACTTCATCAATGGGTTCGAGGCAGCGGCTTCTGAGAACATCGCGGATACCGTTTCGACCAGTTGGGGTCAGCCGGAGTTGGACTACTTCTACGACATAGCAACCCATACCGCATCAGAGACCTGGATGCTGCAGGCTTTTCACGAAGCCTTCCTGGAGATGGCCCTGCAGGGACAGACTCTCTTTGTAGCCAGCGGCGACTCGGGCGCCTTTGATACGGTGCGCGGGTGCCCGGTGACGGGTCCACCTGCTACGGAGGAAGATCCACTCTGCAACTCCCCTTACGCAGTCGATCATCCGGCAAGCGATCCGTTGGTGACGGCGGCTGGCGGGACCACACTTCCTTTCTCATTCTCGCTGAACGACGGCGTTGTGTTGACGGTGAAACATGAGCAGGCGTGGGGCTGGGATTACATCTCAACCGAGGCGGCGGAGCAGGGACATGGGGCGGACATTCCTGTGTCGGCGGTGTTTTCGGTTGGCGACGGTGGCGGAGTCAGCTCCTACTGGCCGCTGCCGACGTACCAGTTCTTTACTCCTGGCTTCACGTTGACCAAGCCGGGGCAGACATTCAAAGAGAACACCGGTTCGGGGTTGGTGTTGCAGACTGTGCTGCCGCCGTTTTTCCTGGGCCGTAACATGCCTGATCTTTCAACCAACGCAGACCCGGAGAGTGGGTATCAGTTTATCGAGGAGGACCAGCTCTCTGACTTTGAAGGCGGCACCAGCTTTGTGGCACCGCAGTTGAACGGCGTTACTGCGCTGTTCGTTGAGGGTCTTGGCCATCGTGTTGGACAGCTGAATCCGGCTCTTTATCGGCTTGGTGCGAGCGCTACGACGGATATCAAAGATGGCGATAACTGGGGCTACGTAGCCGATCGTGGCTATGACAATGCGGCGGGATTGGGAGTGCTCGACGCAAACAAGCTGCTGAACGGTCTGAAGCACTAAAGCCTGGAAGTTGTGACGAAGTGCAAAGGCTGGCGTTCTATGGGCGCCAGCCTATTTTTTTAAATTGATACGTCCGGGTTTTGATAGATGGATTCCTCAGGGGTATCGGTTGGGCTCTCGAAGTCTAATTTGTAACCGTCGGGGTCCGTGAGGATGACGACCCACATTCCGTTGCCGACGAACGGGCGTTCGGGGTGAAGGCCTCGTGCGATGGCCTGGTGATAGATGGCGAGAGCGTCATTGCACTGGAAGCAGATGGAAACCCCTTCGCCTCGTTTGGTTGAAGGGGCCTTGCCTGGTTCGTACTGCTGGAGCATGTGGGCGGCGCCGTCTCGTTCGAGCCAGCACCAGCGGAGCTTTCCGTTGTCGATCCACTGCCTGGTTTTGGCGAAGCCTAGGCCGTCGACATAGAAGCGGAGAGATGCTTCTATGTTCGAGACCCAGAAGAACGGTACGGCTTGTTTGATGTTGAGGGTGCTCTTTTCGGGTTCGATCTCAAGAGTTGTCATGAGATTTCCTTTCGAAAGATGACTAGTCTGCGAGAGGCTGCCATAGTTCGATGCGGTTGCCTTCGGGATCGGTGATCCAGGCGAAGTGGCCGTGGTCGGCGCTATGGCGTTCGGGGTCGATTGGGACGTTCTCTGCGGCGAGTTGGGCGAGGAGTTCGTCGAGGTTGTCGACGCGATAGTTGATCATGGCCTGCTGCGGGCCTTTTTCATTGCCCGGGCCAAAGTTCTTGGTGTCTTCGGGGAAGAGGGACCAGGTGGTCATGCCGGTGGTGGCGGGGACTTCGTCGGTCCAGAGGAATGTTGCGCCGCCGTAGTCGGAGAGGGTGATGCCAAGGTGTTTGACGTACCAGGCTGAGAGGGATTTAGGGTCGCGTGCGCGAAGGAAGACGCCGCCAATGCCAGTGACTCGGGCCATGAAACCTCCTTGAATTGAAGTTGAGTATATACACAAGAGATTGATTGCAGACGGTATGGGGGCGGGAGAGATTGCGCGTTGACCTTTCGAGTGGGCGGCGCGTATGCTCGTCGCCAGTTGATGGGCCCCAGGATCTGCGCGATGTAACGTGCCGTCACGTGTGGCTAATCAAGTCTCTCTGCACATTCAAGGGCGTTGCCGCGATCCCGGATCATTTTTTTCCGAGGAGATATGCGATGTCTACAACACAACAGGCCGCTCCACAGGGGCGGACCATCAATCCCGATGCGCTGAATGCGCTGTTGGGTCGTCTCGTTCAGGATATGGGTGCGGCGATGCAGGCACCTCTGATTCTAATCGGCGACAGGCTTGGCCTCTACCGTGCGATGGGGGATGGAGTTCCGGTCACTCCGGCGGAGTTGGCAAAGAAGACAGGGACTGCGGAACGCTACGTGCGCGAGTGGCTGAATGCAAATGCTGCGGGGCATCTGGTTGAGTATGACGCGGAGAAGGGGACGTATTTTCTGACTCCCGAGCAGGCGATGGTGATGGCGCTGGATGATACGCCGGTGCATCTGCCGGGGTTTTATCACATGCTGGCTTCAGTGATTAAGGATGAAGAGAAGCTGACGGAGATCTATCGCACGGGCAAGGGGATGGGTTGGCATGAACATGAGAAGGGGTTGTTTGAAGGGTGCGAGCGGTTCTTTCGGCCGACCTATCTTGCGAATCTTGTCTCAAACTGGATTCCAGCGCTCGAGGGAGTGGAGGCGAAGCTGAAGGCTGGTGCGCGTGTTGCGGATATCGGCTGCGGGCATGGAGCGTCGACGCTGCTGATGGCGAAGTCGTATCCGGCGTCAAAGTTCTTTGGGTTCGACTATCACAGTCCGTCGATCGAAAAAGCACGCGAGAAGGCGAAGGTTGCAGGCGTGGCGGATCGCGTGACGTTTCAAGTGGCTCCGGCGAAGGCGTTTCCGGGGAAGAACTACGATTTTGTGGCCTTCTTCGACTGCCTGCACGATATGGGCGACCCAGCGGGAGCGGCGAAGTATGTGAAGACGACTCTGGCAGAGGGCGGGACGTGGATGATTGTCGAGCCGTTCGCCAACGACGATACTGCGACAAACCATAATCCTGTGGGGCGAATCTACTATTCTGCTTCGGCCACGATCTGTGTGCCTTGCTCACTTTCGCAGGAGGTTGCGCTTGGCCTGGGTGCGCAGGCTGGTCCGGCGAGGATCGAGGAGGTGGTGCGAAAGGGAGGGTTCACGCACTTCCGCAAAGCTGCCGAGACACCGTTTAACATGGTTTTCGAAGCGCGGGCTTAGGGGAGGCTCTAGTTGCGTTACTGCTTTTCGACGATGACCGCGGTGCCGTAGGCGAGTACCTCGGTGACTCCGTTCATGAGCTCGTTGGCGTCGTAGCGGAAGGCGATGACGGCATTGGCGCCGAGTTGTGCGGCGTGGAGCGTCATCATGGCGAATGAATCCTGACGAGTCTTCTCGCAGAGCTCGGTGAATAGAGTGATGTCGCCGCCGACGATGGTTTGGAGGCCTGCGCCGAAAGTCGCAAGGATGTTGCGTGAACGGACGACGATGCCGCGAACGATGCCGACATTCTGAACGATGCGAAAGCCGGGAAGTTCGAGGGCCGAGGTGACGAAGGCGGGGTTGATGGAAGAAGACGGCGGCGGGTAGGTCGACATGGTGGAGAGAGCTCCTGACTGCTGGAATAAGGTACGAGGCGGGCGTGGGTTTGGTTCCGGCTGAGGGCTGCTGCTAGTCGATGTGGAAGACTTCGTCGATGGGCGACATGAGCTGGTCGGGGTCTTTGCCGGCAGTTTCGACGAAGAAGTCCTTCATCTCCGACTGCCAGCGCGCATTGACGGGCTCGTCTCGCATCTTTCTTTGAGCAAGCTGGAAGTTGTCGGTTTCGAGGTAGCCGATGAGCTCTCCGCGAGGCGTGAGGAAGAGGGAGTAGTTGTGCCAGCCGGTGCGTTGCAACGCTTCAATCATGTCAGGCCAGACGGCTGCATGGCGCAGACGATACTCTTCGAGGCGGTCGGGTTTGACTTGAAGCATGAAGCAGACTCGTTGCTTGCCGATCTGTTTGCCGGTCATCTTTTCTCCACTGCGCGCTTAGGGATGGGTTCTCAAATTGTCGATGAGTTTGGTGACGGCTCCGGAGTCGATGGTTTTTGCGGCGAGGGCGATGCCGGTCGGAAGGTCGAGCGCCAGGTCGGCGGCGACGAGGACGGCGGCGGCGTTGAGCAGGACGATGTCGCGGCGTGGGCCTCGCTCGCCGGAGAAGATGGAGGTGAGGATGGCGGCGTTGGCTTGCGCGTTGCCTCCGCGGAGCGACTCGAGGTCAGAGCGTTGGAAGCCGAGATCTTCGGGCGTGATGGTGGTGATCGTGACGACACCGTCGTGAACTTCAGCGAGTTGGCTGGGGCCGCTGATGGAGATCTCGTCGAGGCCTTTTTCGCCGAAGGTGTTGCCATGGACTACGAAGGCGTGGCGCGTGCCGAGCAGGGCCATGGCTTCAGCGACGATGGGGACCATGTGAGGAGAGTACACGCCCATCACCTGCGCGGAGGCTCCAGCAGGGTTGGTGAGGGGGCCGAGGATGTTGAAGACGGTGCGGACTCCAAGGGCACGGCGGACGGGCATGACGGCCTTCATGGCTGGATGAAGGCTGGGCGCGTGCAGGAAGGCGAAGCGGTGGGCGCGTAGATTCGTTGCGGCGTCGTCGGGGCTGAGGTCGACGGGGATGCCGAGCGCTTCGAGGACGTCGGCGGAGCCGGTCTGCGAGGTGACGGCGCGGTTGCCGTGTTTGGCGACCATGAGGTTGCAGCCGGATGTTGCTCCGGTGGCTGCGGCGACGAGGGCCGCGGCAGTGGAGATGTTGAAGGTGCCGCTCGCGTCACCGCCGGTGCCGCACGTGTCTACTAAATTGAGCCGCTCCGTGTCGGAGAGTGGAATGGAGGTGACGGCGGTGCGCATGGCGTCGACGAAGCCTGCGATCTCGGAGGCAGTTTCGCCGCGGGCAGCGAGTGCTCCAAGCAGAGCTGCGATCTCGATGTCGGTGAGTTGGCCGCCGAGGATCTGATGCATGAGGTCGCGGGCTTGTTCTCGGGTGAGAGAGGTGCGGGCTTCGAGGATCTGTTGTAGATGAGGTTGCGGCGGCATCAAGTTAAAGCGTAGCAGGTAGGAAGAGCAGCGAGTCGGCAGTCAGACGGTTAGCAAGTGAGCGAGTCTGTCGGTGTTCAGTATTCTTATTGATTCGTTAATCTGCGTGCGCGGTAAACGCACGGTTGTGCGAGTTTGCGATTGCGAGCTGTTGTTGGAGTCCGCTACACTTCTCGCGCGGGGCGAAAGTTTCCGAAGACAACTTATGAAAATTCACGAGTATCAGGCTAAAGAGATTCTGCGGAAGTACAGTGTGCCGGTTCCAGGCGGCGAGATGGCAACAACCCTGGAGCAGGCAGATACTGCTGCGAAGAGCCTGTTTGGCGCGGGGAATAAGGTTGTCGTCGTGAAGGCGCAGATCCATGCCGGTGGGCGCGGCAAGGGCGGCGGCGTGAAGCTTGCGAGAACGCTCGAAGAGGCGAATGCGGCTTCGAAGGCGATCCTGGGGATGCAGTTGGTGACGCATCAGACGGGACCTGCCGGGCAGAAAGTGCAGCGGCTGCTGATTGAAGAGGGATCGGCGATCGAGCGCGAGCTTTACCTTGGGTTGGTGCTCGACCGGGCTTCGGCGAAGGTCGTGTTTATGGCCTCGCAGTCGGGTGGAATGGAGATTGAAGAGGTCGCGCATGCTACCCCCGAGCTGATCTACAAGGAGTACATCGATCCGGCCGTTGGGTTCGCGCCTTATCAGGCGAGGAAGCTGGCGTTCAAGCTGGGGCTGAAGACGACGCAGATCAACGACGCCGTGAAGTTTATGACTGGCCTCTACAAGGCTTTTGTTGAGACGGATTCGACGCTGATGGAGATCAATCCTTTCATCACGACGAAGGATGACAAGCTGCTGGCGCTCGATTGCAAGATCAACTTCGACGACAACGCGATGTTCCGGCATAAGGATTTGAAGGAGCTTCGTGATCTTGCGGAAGAAGATCCGTTGGAAGTTGAGGCGAGCAAGTTTGCTCTGAACTACATCAAGCTGGATGGCACGATTGCGTGCATGGTGAACGGCGCTGGGTTGGCGATGGCGACGATGGATATCATTCAGTACGCCGGCGGCAGTGCGGCGAACTTCCTTGACGTTGGCGGTGGTGCGAACCAGGAGCAGATTGAGAATGCGTTTGGGATTTTGCTGAGCGATCCGAATGTGAAGGCGATCTTCATCAATATCTTTGGCGGAATTTTGCGCGTGGATGTACTGGCGCAGGGTGTGGTGAATGCGGCGAAGAAGCTGGGCGTGAAGATCCCGATTATTCTGCGGCTTGAAGGTACGAACGTTGAAGAGGGCCGCAAGATTTTGGCTGATTCCGGTCTCAACTTCCAGGTAGGTACGACGATGAAGGAAGCTGCTGATCTTGCAGTGGCCGCTGCGAAAGGTGGTAAGTAATGGCAGTTTTG
>CAZZZG010000076.1:0-19575 GCA_964658525.1 uncultured Edaphobacter sp. | reverse complement strand
CCGAGTGATCGATCACCAGCTCCGCCGGCTGCAGCGGATTGATCTTCTCCGGATCGCCGCCCAGAGCCTTCATCGCATCGCGCATCGCAGCAAGATCGACCACGGCAGGCACGCCGGTAAAGTCCTGCATCAACACTCGCGCAGGCATGTAAGCAATCTCGCGCGAAGGCTCCGCATTTGGATCCCAACAAGCCAGAAACTGAATATCATCTGCCGTCACCGTGCGGCCGTCTTCATGCCGCAACAGATTCTCCAGCAGAATTCGCAGCGAGAAGGGAAGTCGTCCAAGGTCGACACCAGACCCCTCCAGTGCTTTCAGACGAAACAGATCATACGTGGTCTTTCCTACAGACAGGGTAGACAAGCTCTTAAACGAATCAGGATGCGATTGAGTCGGCATGGTATCTTCTCCGAGGCGCGCTCTTCAAAGCGCGATGGTTGGGGCCGGGGTCACATCTTCGAACCGCAGACGACAACGGCTGAAGCCTATCAAGTTTTCGGGGGAGGGGTCGAACTAGCAGCAGCGTCCGCGGTCAGGGCGACCGTGGCGAAAGCGCTTCGTGTTGGGAAGGCAGCCTGCCATCGAGATAATTTTACTGCCTTCCAGCCCCTCGCGGTAAAGCTCCCACCATCCCACCAACGGGTCATTGCATACGAGGCTAAAACGCCGCCCAATCAACGTAACTCGCACACTCCACAATAGAATCCCTCGCGTTGGCGCCATCGTCCCGCCCGCGAAAAGCGTTAGTTTGTAAAAAAGTGCATCTCACGTAGGAAGTTCGTGTTTATACCGGCAGCAGGTTCGAGGAGACTGGCAGTATGTACAAATCATTTCCAAAATTTTTTCTAGGTCTGGCACTTGGCACTGCATCATTTGCGGCAACAGTGACACTCTCAGGCTGTCACAAAGACGTCGAACCCGCAGCCATCCCTGACAACTCCGGTCCCGACCCGGCCGATGCCAACATGGCGCCCGTAAGTGGCAATCAGCCCGCGCCAGCCCAGCAACCAGCCAGAGTCCTCGGCATCCGCTCCCAATCGACACCTGAGCAAAGCTCCGAGCAGTATTCTCAGCAGCCCGCCGCCCCTCAAAACGAGGCCATCACTTCCGCGCAGACCGCTCAGCCCTCTGACCAAAACTACGATCAGAACTACGACTACAACGCCCCCACTAACTACGATGATGAGTCTCAAATAGACGCCGGTCAGCAGGCTCTTGAAGAGGCCAACCAGCCCCCACCGCCACTTCCCGAATACCAGCAGCCCGAAGCCCCCGCACCCAACTATCTCTGGACTCCCGGCTACTGGGGATATGCCCCGGCAGGCTACTACTGGGTGCCCGGAGCCTGGTGTGCGCCGCCCTTCTATGGTGCTCTCTGGACGCCCGGCTACTGGGGCTTCTTCGGTGGCCGCTATCTCTTTCACCGTGGCTTCTGGGGCCCGCACATTGGCTTCTACGGCGGCGTGAACTACGGTTACGGCTACACCGGCAGTGGCTATCACGGCGGCTACTGGCAGGGCCACAACTTCTATTACAACCGCTCGGTTAACAACATCAACGTGACGCGCATCACGAACGTCTACAACCGCACAGTCGTCGTCAACAACTCCACCATCAACCGCGTCTCCTACAACGGGGGTCGTGGCGGCGTCAACGTTCGCCCCCAGGCCGCCGAACTCGCAGCCAACCGCGGTCCCCGCGTTCCGCCCATGTCCACGCAATATCAGAACCAGCGCGAAGCCGCACAAAATCGCCAGCAGTTCTACAACGTGAACAAGGGCCGTCCTGCTCTGGTCGCCTCACCGCGTCCCATCGCCGCTGTCGCTCGCCCCGCAGTGCAACCCGGCGCGCTTCCTGGCCAGCCTGCGGTCCAACCCGGCCGCCCAGGCCAAATCAATCGCCCTGGTCAGCCAGCGGTTCAACCCGGCCGCCCCGGCGAGATCAATCGTCCTGGTCAACCAGCAATTCAACCCGCGCGGCCAGGCCAACCTGAAAATCGTCCTGGCCAACCTGCCGCGCAGCCTACCCGCCCAGGTCAGCCCGAAACCCGCCCTGGTCAACCGACGGTTCATCCAGACAATCGCCCAGCAGTCCAACCCACTCGCCCCACGCAACCGGCGACCCGTCCAGGCCAACCGCAAACGCGGCCCGAGCAACCTCAGGTGCGCCCGACTCAACCCGAGACCAGACCGAACCAAGCCCAGGTTCGCCCCACTCAGCCCGAAACTCGTCCGGTTCAACCCCAACCTCAAAACCGACCCGCTCAACCGCAGGTTCGCCCAGAGCAGCCCCAAAACCGTCCTGCACCGGAGACGCGCCCGCAACCGCAACCGCGGCCTCAAGAAGTCCAACGGCCCGCGCCTCCACCCCAACAGCGCCCAGCCCCTCAGCCTCAATCGCGTCCTTCACCGCAGCCTCAGCAACGTCCCGCCCCGCAGAATGAATCGCGTCCTCAGCCCCAACCGCGGCAGGTCTCGCAGTCAAGACCGCAGCCACAAACTCAACCAAGACAGGTTTCACAGTCAAGACCACCGGCCCAGCCGCATTCCGAAGAAAAACACCGCTGATCTCAGCGCACTGAAAGATCATCTAGAGACAAAAAGACCCGCTTCCCAGCGGGTCTTTCTCTGCGTCGAAGAAGTGCTCTCAACGCTCCTGTGAAACATCGTCCTCCACCCAGTCATGTCCACAGTCATCGCACCGCCACAGGTTCGCCGGCTCCACCGCCTCCAGCAGAGTCTCCTGGCTCCCGCACTTCGGACACTTCGGCACGGCGAACTCCTCCGGCACAGACTCCTCAACCTCTCTTCGAAACCTCTCCGCCAGTGGCTGCGACAAAATTTGAGCCGCAGCGTCCGCATCCGCAGGAGCCACCACAACACGCGGTCCGCTCACGTCCATCCGCGATCCATCCTGCTGTAAGACCACCGAGTCAATCCCCGCCTCTCGCAGCGCCAACGACGCCGCCGAAGCCCCCTGCGCATCTTCATACTCAAAGACGCACTCCGCCGGTGCCAGCGCAGCAAACGCCCGCAGATCCGCCAGGTCATCCTCACTCAACACCCTCGGTTCCGAGCGCTCCGGCGTCTCCGAAACCTTTAACCCACGCCGCGAAATCTCCCCACGTAGCGCCTCCTGAGCCATCTCTGTCAGGTCGCCCATCCCGCGAGCCAGCGCCACCAACTCACCATCGCTATAGCTCGCATAGAGCGTCACCAACTCCTGATACTGCGCTGCATCGCCAATCATCCTCTGTCTCCCGCTCAACAGCTTATCGCGTCCCGGTTTGACTTCGCCCGCCGCGATGCCTAGCCTCGAAGTTGCGGAAGAAATTCGCATCCTGGCAGCAAATCAACGAATGAAGGTCTCTGAATGAAGGTTCTGGTAATAGGCGGTGGTGGCCGCGAGCACGCCATCGTATGGGCGCTCCTCAAATCGTCTCAAGTCACAGAGGTCCTCTGCGTTCCCGGCAACGGCGGCATCGCAGCAATTGCCCGCTGCATCCCCTGCGACGCCGCCAACCTCCACGAGCTCATCAACATCGTCGCCATCGAGCAGCCCGCTCTCACCGTCATCGGCCCCGAGGTCCCACTCTCTTTGGGCCTCGTCGACGAGCTCACCAAACGCGGCCACCGCGTCTTCGGTCCCACCCAGGCCGCAGCCCAGCTTGAATCCAGCAAAGCCTTCGCCAAAGAGTTCATGCAGCGCCACGACCTTCCCACCGCCGAATACGGCATCTGCACCACAATCGACCAGGTCCGCGAAGAACTTCCCCGCTTCTCCGTCCCCATCGTCGTCAAAGCCTCCGGCCTCGCTGCAGGCAAAGGCGTCGTCATCTGCGAAACTCACCTACAAGCCGAAGCAGCAGCAGCCGAGATGTTCAGCGGCTCCCTCCTCGGCACCGCAGAAGAGGCCGTCGTCCTCGAAGAGTTCCTAACCGGCGAAGAGCTCTCCTTCTTCGCCCTCTGCGACGGCACTCACGCCATCGAGATCGCCTCTGCCCAGGACCATAAGCGCGTAGGCGAAGGCGACACCGGCCCCAACACCGGCGGCATGGGAGCCTACTCCACCGACGGCATCGCCACCCCGGCCATGCGCACCTGGCTACTCCACAACGTCGCGCAAAAAGTCGTCGACGGCATGCGCTCTGAGGGCGAACCCTTCAAAGGCATCCTCTTCTGCGGCATCATGATGTCCCCCCGCGGCCCCATGATCCTCGAGTTCAACACCCGCTTCGGCGACCCCGAAACTGAAGCCATCCTCCTCCGCCTCGAAACCGACATCCTCGATCTCTTCAACGCCTCCATCGACGGCACCGCCAACGAACTCACCATCAACATGCGCCCCGGAGCCAGCGTCTGCGTCATCGCAGCCAGCGGCGGCTATCCCGGCAAATACGCCTCAGGCAAACCCATCTCCGGTCTCCCCACACAAAACGATCAACCCCCCAACGACGTAGTCATCTTCCACTCAGGCACAGCCCTCAAAGACGGAAAGATCGTCACCGCCGGAGGCCGCGTCCTCGCTATCTCCGCCGCAGCCCCCGATCTCCAGACCGCTCTCGACAAGGCATACGCTGAACTCGCGAAGATATCCTTCGAAGGCATGCAGTTCCGCCGAGACATAGGCCACCGCGCCCTAAAAAGATAGCCAAACGCAGTATCGCTTCATTATGCCGCCGACGCCGCTACTTATTGTCATTCCGCAGCGCAGCGGGAGAAATCTGCTTTTCTGCGAAACTCAACACCGCAGCTTTATCTTCTGACGTTGAAGCCTCCATACCTCGACACACGTCCAATCCAACATGGACAAGAAACAGCTTGGCAACTCTGATCTCCTTCTCTCCCCCATCGGCTTCGGCGCATGGGCCATCGGCGGCGGCGACTGGGCCTTCTCCTGGGGCCCTCAAGACGATAACGACTCCATCGCAGCAATCCACAAAGCCCTCGACCTCGGCATCAACTGGATCGACACCGCCGCCGTCTACGGCCTCGGCCACTCGGAAGAGATCGTCGGCAAAGCCGTAAAATCCGCCTCGCAAAAACCCTACCTCTTCACCAAATGCTCCATGGTCTGGGACGACAAACGCGAGATCACCAACAACCTGAAGCAAATCCGTCGCGAGTGTGAAGACAGCCTACGCCGCCTCCAGGTCGAAGCCATCGACCTCTACCAGGTTCACTGGCCCAAGCCCGACGAAGACATTGAAGAAGGCTGGACCGTCATGGCAGACCTGCAGCGCGAAGGAAAAGTCCGCTGGATCGGCGTCTCTAACTTCAGCGTCTCGCAGATGGAGCGCGCCCTCAAAATCGCTCCCATCACCTCCAACCAGCCCCCTTACTCCATGCTCAACCGAATCGTCGAAGCCGAGATCCTCCCCTTCACCCACAAGCACAACATCGGCACCATCAACTACGCCCCCATGCACTCCGGCCTTCTCACGGGAGCCATGACCAAGGAGCGCGTCGCCTCCTTTCCCAAGGACGACTTTCGCCGCAACGCAAAGAACTACCAGGAGCCGCTGCTCTCCCGCAACCTCGCCGTAGCCGACTTCCTGAAAACCATCGGCACACGCCACAACGTCACTGCGGGAGTAGTAGCTATCGCCTGGACCCTCCACAATCCCGCCATCACCGCAGCCATCGTCGGAGGCCGCAACGCCCGTCAGGTTGAAGGCGTCATCCCCGCCATCACCTTCCGACTCACTGACGCCGAGTACGCGGAGATCAACGCATTCCTCGCCGCGCATCCATAAACCGAAACATCGAGACAGGGCTGCAGCAACGAAACAAGCTCCAACGCCGCAGCCCTGTTCCGACCAGTTAGACATCAACGGCACGCCCGAACATTCTTATGGCATCTTTCGTAGATAGAAACGAGGGAGAAGACCGTGACCCAACCCGCACTCACCGCTAACGAACTCATCACCTGGGTAGAAAAAACCTCCACCGGCTGGCGCAACCTATTAGCCGTCCACCCAGAACTACTCGCTGTGCCCTGCGATGTTAACAACGTTCAGTCTGTGGCCCAGCTCTTGCAGCACATCGTCGCCGTTGAGCTTCGCTTCGCCGAGCGCCTCTCCGATCTTCCCGCGACCGACTACACCAACATCGCCTACGACTCAGTCGAAAAAATCTACGCCACCCACGATCACGCCTTCTCGCTCATCAACAAGCTTCTCAGCTCCAACATGAACTGGGATCAACCCATCGAGTTTTCCACTCGGGTGATGGGCCCAGCACGTTCGACCCCCAAAACCATTCTGTTCCACCTTCTCCTGCACAGCATTCGTCACTACGCACAGCTCGCCACTCTCGCCCGTCAACAGGGCGTCAAGCCCGACTGGGGAATGGACTACCTCCTCATGAACCTTGAAGTCGTCTGATCGAATCCAGTTCGTCAATCAAAACCGTTGCCATACGCGGTTTTGACAAAAGGTCGGACCACCAACTAAAGTTGCTGCCATGCGTAGAGCCAGGCCGTATGTACCGCTCCTGATCGTAGTTTGCCTCCTCTCAGGCTTCGCGCGCGCTCAACAGCGTCCCGCCATCACCGGCATCGCCTTCGTCCGCATGTACACCGGCGACCCCACGGCCTCCGCAACCTTCTACGGCAAAACTCTCGGCTACGGCCACGCTGACTCGGACGGCATCACCCGCTACTCCGTCAACGATCTGCAATGGCTCGAAGTGGAACCCCTGCCAACCCCAGCTCCCGTCAGTCGCCTCGCCGCCGTAGCCTTCACCACTCGCGACGTCGCAGCCCTCCAGCGCTATCTCGAAGCCCACAACATCGCGATCGAGCATCCCCTCTCGCACGGAGCCTTCGCCGTGCACGACCCCGAAGGCAACGTCATCTACTTCGTTCAGGAGGGAACCAAAGTTCCCGGCCTCCCCATCGCCTCACCCAACGCTCCCTCTCACAGAATCATCCACGCAGGCTTCCTCGTCAAAGATGCCGACGCCGAAAATCGCTTCTATCGCGACCTCCTCGGCTTTCGCCCATACTGGCACGGCGGCATGCAAGAAGGCAAGACCGACTGGATCAGCCAGCAGGTTCCCGACGGCACCGACTGGCTTGAGTACATGCTCGAAGGCGGACCCAGCCCCTCAGCCAAAACCCTCGGCGTCCTCAACCACTTCTCCCTCGGCACCCCCCACATGCCCGACGTCATCGCCGCTCTCGCCCGCAACCAGTGCGAAGGCCCTAACTGCACCAAATCTCAGATGGGCAAAGACGGGAAAGTCCAGCTCAACCTCTTCGACCCCGATCTCACCCGTGTCGAATACATGGAGTTCCAACCCTCCGGCACGCCTTGCTGCTCTCCAATCCTCGGCAAGTCGCCAACCGAGACCGAGAATCGCTAGCACCTCCGCAGCCAGCCAGAAATCAGGAGCATCGTTCATGCCCACCCGCCGCGACTTCCTCCGTCTCTCCGCCCTCGCCACCGCCGCCGGCTGCACTCTGGGGCGCAGCAGCTTCGCCTTCGCCGCGGGCGCCCCATTCCTCTACGGCGTCCAGCTCTACATGGTCCGCAAGCAGGCCCCGCAGGATCTCGCAGGCATCCTCCAATCCATTCAGGAGATCGGTTACACCCAGATCGAACTCTTTCCCCTCGTGTACACCCACCCCGCGCCTGAACTCCGCAAGATCGTCGCCGACTCCGGACTCGGCCTCGTATCCGCCCACTTCGACTACGCCAGCATCCCAACCAAAATCGACTACGCCCACCAACTCGGCCTCGAATACATGGTCTGCCCCATGATCCCCAAAGACCAATGGAACCTCGAAGGCTTCCGCAAAGCCGCCGCCGACTTCACCACCTGGAGCCAAAGCGTCCACGCCGCCGGCATGCAGTTCGCTTTTCACAACCACTGCTACGAGTGGGCTCCCCAGGGCCTCACCACCGGCTTTGACGAACTTATGAAACACACCGACCCGGCGTTCGTAAAACTCGAGCTCGACATGTACTGGCTCGCCCAGGCCGGCCAGGACCCGCTCACCATGCTCACCCGCTACGCCAACCGTGTCCGCCTCCTCCACCTCAAAGACCGCATCGCCAACGCCCCCACCGGCTTCATCATGGGGCCTGAGGCCAAGCACATCACCGAACTAGGCAAGGGAACTCTCAACTGGCCCGCCATCTTCGCCCAGGCCCACAAGCAGGGCATCCGCTACGCCTACCTTGACCAGGACGAAACCACGCTCCCCATCCTCGAAAGCCTCAAAGAAAACTTCGCCTACCTCCAAACGATCAAAGCCTAAGGCGCAGCCGAAAGGTCCTCAACAAACTCCCGTCTCCGACTGCGAGCACCGCCTGCACGCTTTACAGAAGGTGTGATTCATCCGGTGCGCGCAGATCATCAGCACGCTCCCCGTCATCGTCACGGCCACCTCATACCCGTGCGACGGCAGCCGTCCTCCAAAAAACGCACCGGCAAAGATACACCCTAGCCCCAGCCCCATCAGCCCAAGAATGCGCCGCCGTCCATGCGTCCGGAATCCCTTCACCAACGCCATTGCCCCAAGCGCCGCCACCCCCACCGCCAACGCACGATGCGTCCTCTCCTCGCCAGGAATGTAACGAGCCAAAACCACTGACATCGAAACCAGCACCGGCGTCACCACACAATGCACCACACAGAGCGCAGAAGCCCACACCCCTAAATGATCCGCAGAAAAAGCTGAAGCACGCAAAGAAACACTCATAATCAAAGTTCTTTCCAGAAAAAGTAAAAGTAGATTCAATCAACACTATTCGCTATTGATATCTTATTATCATTTATACGATTTAGTGTTCTCCGCATAGCCAACTCTGCCCAAGAAAAGGCGTAAGCCGATCCCAGAAGCATTACATCGGTAGAAGAAATGCCTAAGCTGTAGTCACCGCAGGCAGAATCTCCGACACATCTACCCACTGCGTCGGATAATCCCCCGTATAGCAGGCCGTGCAGAAGCTCCCCGGCGACAACCCATCCACCGGCTCCCCCTTCGTGCACGAGTGCGTCAGCCCAATAAGGCTCAGATACGCCAGCGAATCCGCTTCGACAAATTCGCAGATCTCCGCAACAGACTTATTCGCCGCAATCAGATCTTTCTTGGAAGGCGTATCCACCCCATAAAAACAAGGCGAAATCGTCGGCGGACAAGAGATTCTTAGATGCACCTCTGTGGCCCCCGCGGCCCGTACCATCCTCACGATCTTCCTCGAGGTAGTCCCGCGAATGATCGAATCATCGATCAGCACCACGCGCTTACCCTCCAGCAAATTCCGCATCGGGTTCAGCTTCATCCTTACGCCGAAGTCTCTCACCCGCTGCTCCGGCTGAATAAACGTCCGTCCCACATAATGGTTTCGAATTAGCCCAAAGTTAAACGGAATCCCCGACTCCGCCGCATACCCAATCGCCGCCGTCACGCCCGAGTCCGGCACTGGCACAATCAAATCCGCCGGCACGCCCGACTCACGCGCAAGCTGCCGCCCCATCTCCTCACGCGACTGCTGCACCCACCGCCCAAAAATCTTCGAGTCCGGCCGCGCAAAATAAACATGCTCAAACACACAGCTCGCCTGCTCTGTCGTCGTGTTGAAGTAGCGGCTCGTCACGCCCTCTTCCGACACCATCACCAACTCACCCGGCTTCACATCGCGCTCATACTTCGCATGTAACAGGTCAAACGCGCACGTCTCGCTCGCAAAACAAAACGTATCCGGAGCTCCGTCTTTACCTTCAATCCGCCCCATCGCGAGCGGCCGAAATCCATGTGGATCACGCGCGGCAAAGATGCGATTACGCGTCATCATTACAATCGAAAACGCGCCCTCTACCTTGTTCAACGCCTCTGCCATGCAGTCGATCAGAGTGTTCTTTGTCGAGTGCGCAATCAGCTGAATAATGATCTCTGAGTCCGAAGTCGTCTGAAAGATCGCGCCATCGCGCTCCAGCCGCTCTCTCGCCGTCCCCAGGTTGATCAGGTTCCCGTTATGCGCAATCGCAATCAGTCCTTTCGTACTCTCGACCGAAATCGGCTGCGCATTCAGCAGCGCCGAATCTCCCGTCGTCGAGTAGCGCGTATGCCCAATCGCAATATGCCCCGGCAGCTTTCGCAACACGTCATCGGTGAAGATCTCCGACACCAGCCCCATACCCTTGATGTCGTTCACCTGCTGTCCATCCGCGCTGGCAATTCCAGCCGATTCCTGCCCCCGATGCTGCAGCGAATACAAGCCCCAATAAGTCATCCGAGCCGCGTCAGGATGGTTATAGATCGCCATTACGCCGCACTCTTCGCGCAGCTTATCGAACGGCGTCTCGTCGTTCTCCTCAATCACCAACTCATCCTCCACCAGAAGATCGCTCATGCCGTCACCACCTCTGCGGCCAACTGTTCTTCCAGCGCGCCCGTCCACGCCGCCTTCAACGCAGCGATCGGTTCATCAATCAGTTTCTTTCCATTGATCGAACACTCGTAGTTGCCTGCAGTCACCTCGCCGAGCGGCGCCATCCACATCTTGGGATGCTCAGCAAGCAAAGTCCGAATCGCTTCCACGTTGCTCGCCTCGGCAGAGACAATAACCGACGAACCAATCTCGCTGAAGAAACGTTCCTTCAACGCAAACGGCTCGCTCTCAGAGACATTCATCGCCACGCGAACTCCCAACTCTCGCGGAAAGCAAGCTTTCGCAAACGCAACCGCCGAGCCGCCATCCGAGATGTCCATCGCCGAAACCAGCAAACGTTTCTCCGCAAGCGCGGCAAGCGCCTTATGCAGCGCAGCCTCTTCCTCGAGATTCAGCAGCGGCGGAGCGCCCCAAAGCTCATGCATCACCGTCTTCGCATACTCGGTCGATCCAAACTCTCGTTCGATCTTCCGCCCCTCGCCTTGAAACGCCGAGAGGAACAGAATCACATCGCCCGCCTTGCGAAACGCAGAAGGCACAGCCTTGGTCACATCATCGATAATCCCAACGATCCCAAGCACCGGCGTAGGATAAATCCCCTCGCCTTTAGTCTCGTTGTAGAGCGAGACATTTCCACCCGTTACCGGCGTTCCCAGCGCAATACAAGCCTCGGCGATCCCATCAATCGCCCCCGAAAGCTGAGCCATAATCTCCGGCTTCTCCGGATTCCCGAAGTTCAAACAGTTCGTAGCCGACACCGGCATCGCGCCCGTACACGCAACTTTTCGCGCAGCCTCAGCCACTGCATGCATCGCACCCAGCTTCGGATCGAGATACGTCCATCTCCCATTGCCCGCCAGAGCCATCGCCAAACCACGGTCGCCCTTCACCGCCTCCGCAAACTCATGCGAATCATTCGGGTCAACGACTGGATTCGTAGCATCCAGGCTATCGGTCGAAAGCGTCGCCTCGCCCTTCGGAGTCG
This sequence comes from uncultured Edaphobacter sp., assembly GCA_964658525.1. Classification (GTDB taxonomy): domain Bacteria; phylum Acidobacteriota; class Terriglobia; order Terriglobales; family Acidobacteriaceae; genus Edaphobacter. Next base: position 8,187 of record CAZZZG010000076.1, on the reverse strand, counting down.
ACGAAGCTACCAGGTCCGCCAGCTTACCGAGCAAGCCACGATGATGCGGGGCGCCCACCGACCTCCCGGTACCCTTGATCCGGATCACACCTGCCTCGCCACCCGGTCCCTGCACCGTGTTGGTCTGCACCATCGAGTCATACTGCTCATACACCCAACGCTTATCGCAGATATTGGAGCTCGCCAGCAGCAACTTCAAATCAGCCGTCAAGTCCCGCGGCCTCTTCAACTCTTCCAGCACATGCGTCGGCGGATCGAGCGGCACCGGAGCCTTCCAAACCCCCACAGGCCGGTGATACACCGGAGCATCGTCGGTCAAGCTCCTGTTCGGAATATCCGCCACCAGCTCCCCATGCTGCGTGATCACCATATTCGGCTTCTCCGTCACCACTCCGACGATCGAAGCATCCAACCCCCACTTCGCGAACACATCCAGAACCTCCTGCGCTCGCGGCTTATCCGCCACCAGCAGCATTCGCTCCTGGCTCTCGCTCAACATGATCTCGTAGCTCGACATCTTCGTCTCGCGCTGCGGCACCAGATCCAGCTCCACCGTCAGCCCAAGATCTCCACGCGCGCCCATCTCGCACGTCGAGCACGTCAAACCAGCCGCACCCATATCCTGAATCCCGAGCACCGCGCCCGTAGCCATGGCCTCAAGGCAAGCCTCGAGCAACAGCTTCTCCAGAAACGGATCGCCCATCTGCACATTAGGCCGCTTCTGCTCCGAACCCTCGGTAAACTCCTCAGACGCCATCGTGGCCCCATGAATCCCATCGCGGCCCGTCTTCGCACCAACGTAGATCACAGGATTCCCAACGCCCGTAGCCTTCGCATAAAAAATCTCATCGCTGCGCACCAGCCCCAGAGCAAACGCGTTCAGCAGAGGATTGCCCGAATAACAAGCCTCGAACCGTGTCTCTCCGCCAACATTCGGAACGCCAAAGCAGTTCCCATACCCAGCCACGCCATGCACTACACCGGTAGCGATCTGGTGATTACGTCTCCGCAACGACTCATCTGCCTCAGTCTCATCCAGAGGCCCAAACCGCAACGAATCCATCACCGCCAGCGGCCGCGCATTCATCGTAAAGATGTCCCGCAGAATTCCACCCACACCCGTAGCGGCACCCTGGTAAGGCTCAATGTAACTAGGATGATTGTGCGACTCGATCTTGAACGCACAAGCCCATCCATCACCTACATCGATGATCCCGGCGTTCTCCCCCGGCCCCTGCACGACGCTCCCCGGCCCGGTCTTGCGTTCCCCCTTCGTGGGCAGACGCTTCAAATGCACGCGCGAAGACTTATAAGAGCAGTGCTCCGACCACATCACAGAAAAAATCCCTAACTCAGTCAGGGAAGGGGTGCGTCCAAGCGCCGTTTCGATGCGCGCATACTCCTCCGGAGTGATGCTGTGCTGCTTGAGCAGCTCCGGAGTAATGGTGGCTGGAGAGGGGACTTTGGCTTGCTGGGCTTGCAGATTTGGCATGGCTCGCTATTAAGATTGTCGCACGCTAAGCCCCCTGCTGCACCTTACCGCCGCTCCAGCGCCGCCCGATCCCACTTCGCCACATCCGCCGCCGCCCCGTACGCGCTCTCCAGAAACTCCATCAGCGCCTTCTCCGGAGCCGCCAGCGCCCGCACCGCGTCGTACCTGAACACAAACTCCCCCAAAGCCTTATCCCAACTCGCCTCATCCGGCTGAATCGTCGACTCCGACAGTCCCGCAGGCACCGGAGCCGCATAGCAGTAAAACGCAGCCGCCCCATACCCACCGTTCCCCGGCCAGAACCCCGCCGAGATCACCTCATGCGAATAAGCCTCCCGCTGAATCATGTCCGCACCCGGCCGCGGCGGCGCAGACCGTCCCGAAAACCGCGTCACAGCAAGATCAAAGCTCCCCCAGAAAAAATGCACCGGGCTCACCTTCCCCAGAAACCCCGTCCCCCAGGCCCGAAACACCTTCTCCGTATGCACCAGCACCTGCCAAAAGCGATGCGCATATTCCGGGTCATACGACTTATGCTCCGTATCGATATCGAACCGCACCGGATGCGCCACCTCCACCGGCATCGGATTGATCTTCACCGAAACCCCAAGTGCCTCCAGGCACCCCAGATATTCCTTATAAAAATCCGCCACCGTCCGCGCCTTCAGCTTCATCCCCTGAGACCCACCCGACCCCATCCGCAAATGCAGCTCATGCGCCACAAAATCAAACTCAATATCCAGCACGTCGTCCCCATAGTTCATCGCCGAGGTCCCCAGCCCCCGCGCCGTCACATACAGCGGCACATTCCACCAGTGGTTCTGCAGCGGAGTCAACGCCAGCCGCGTCTTCCCCACAATCTGCGTCCACATATGCATCGTATCTGCCGTCGCCGCCCAGTCCACCCACGCCAGCTCAGGCCACTGCGAAGCTCCGCTCATAACACCTCCCAAACACTCACAAGCCGAAAGCATACGCCGCAGCGAAAAACCTAGCTCCCCGTGCTTCCAAACCCCTTCACGCCGCGCGGAGCCTCCACCAACTCGCTCACCTCTTCAAACGACGCCTCAATCCGCCGCACAATCCGCAGCTGAGCAATCCGGTCTCCCGCCTTGATCTCCACCGACGCCCCACTCAAATTCGTCATCACCACCTTGATCTCGCCCCGATACCCCGGATCGATCACCCCAGCCAGTGTGGTCACCCCGCGCACCGCCAGCCCCGACCGGTCCTCCACCAGCGCTCCATGCGTAGAAGGAAACTCCATCGCCACGCCCGTAGCCACCGCCATCGTCGCCCCTGCCTCCAGCGTCGTCCCCGCCAACGCATAAAGATCCGCCGCCAGGTCCCCAAACTCCCCCATATGCGCATACCGCGGCAGCTGAGCCTCCGGCTGCAACTTCACCACCCGAATCCGCACTAAATCTTCCACTCCCAACCCCATCAAGCCTCCCCAAAAAACTCTTCCGAAAACCCTATTCTCACCCATGTCGAAATAACGACCCACTTATCCACATTGGCCATAGCGTCAAACCGTTTTGTATCCCACCTTTGGGGGAGAATCTCGTGCTCATTTTTCAGCTTTTCCTCGCCTTCCCAGAGTCAAATCACTAGCGAGGGACGTACTGATATGCAGAGCCCGAAACAACAGGAGAGACGTATCGTGGCCATCAACACCGAGCAGGTGCCTGTAGCCCCTTCACGCCGAACATCGCCCCCTTCGCCCACCATCTGGTTGAAGCGCCTCATCGACAGCGGAACCCTTTATATCCCCCAGAATCTCAATCCCACCCAGTTCGCCACGCTCCAGGCGATCACCCTGCTTCTCTCGCACCCCTTCTCTCAATACGTCGCCTCCCGCATCGACGCCAGCCTGGTCACCAGCATCAGCCGCTTCGAGCCCGACGCCCCCCTGCCCCCCGTCACCTTCGACTACCGCCTCGGCCTCGACGAGCTCGAAACCATCACCCGCAGCCGCACCGGCTACTCCTTCACCGAACTCCACACCGACCTGCAAGACGCGATCCTCGGCCTCATCGCCTCCCGCGACCTCACCAGCCGCAAACTGGACATGGCCTCCTGGCTCGAAGACCTCCACTACCAAACCCTCGAACTAGCAGCCTGAAGCAGCGTTACCGTCCTTGCAGTCGAGTTTTTCTCAGATTCGTCATCTCGACCGAAGCAGCGGACAGTCTCACCGTCCACTGCGCAGTGGAGAGACCCCCCATATTTAGTTTTTCCACCGGCTGCTGCTTCGTCGCAGTTCCTTGCTCTTTTGATAATTCCGCAACTTGAGCGTGACTGAACTTCATCGTCAAAACTCGACGCTACCGCCTATCGCTTCCGCATCCTCAAACTCTGCCAGCTCCCATCCACTGTCCATCCGCCGTCCACCGCCAGCGCCTGGCCATTCACAAACCCACTCCGCTCAGGCTCCGCCAAAAACAGAATCGCTTGCGCAATATCCTCCGGCGACGCAAACCGTCCCATAGGATTCACGCCTTCAATATCCGAATCGTTATACCCACCACCCGCCTGATCCGCCACATCCATCTCCGTCTTCACCCACCCCGGACACACCGCATTACACCGCACCCCACGCCCACCCCACTCCGCCGCCAGCGTCCGCGTCAGTCCAATCAATCCATGCTTCGAGGCGTTATACGCCGACCGGTCCCCAATCCCCACCAGCCCCGCAATCGAAGCCACATTCACGATGCTCCCGCTCTTCTGCTCCAGCATCATCGCCCCAAACGCCTTCGCCAGCAGAAACGGAGCAAGCAGGTTCACCTTCAACACCCGCAGAAACGCTTCGCCTTCCACAGTCTCCGCCGGAGCAATAAAGCTGATGCCCGCATTATTCACCAACACATCCACGCGACCCCATCGTGAGCGCACCACCTCCACCCCACGCCTCACCACCGCCTCATCCGAAATATCCCCCAACACCTGTTCGACGACAACGCCGGCCTTCGTCACCGCCTCCACCGTAGCCGTACAAGCCTGCAGATCCATCAGCAACAACCCATACCCCGCACTCCCCAAAACCTCTGCAGCCCGACGCCCAATCCCCTGCGCCGCCCCAGTAACAATCGCAACTTTCATGCAAGAAGATTACTGCCTCACCTCGACCATTCGCCACACACCAGCCGCATCTATACCGAAGCGACCAGCAACGCGAGGCAAAACAGTTCCGTTCCACACCCACCGCTGTGCTCAGAATGCCGACCAGAGCCGCAACCCAGATCCAATGGTTCATCCTTCTCTGTTACTGACCGTCTCGCTCAGATGGCATGGGTCAACAAGAGGCCGACAATAAGCATCACCGCGCAGGTCAAGCCATGAATGGAGAACGCCTTCGACTTCGACCCGCCCGACATCAGAATGATCGACATGTCGCCAAAAGGAATGATGGCCAGGGCGAGTAGAACAATGCCTAGAGACCGGCTGTCTACGGTCAGCATCAGTGTCAGCACGAGCAATCCACATCCGACGTCCCGAATTCCTTTGAGACGCAGCCACGCACGGGTATCTGCATCGGATGCTGGCGGCTTTAGACCAAATGATCCTGACACTCGTTCCGGAGAGACGAGGTAGAAACAACCGATAACAGTCACCGCCACAGCGATGAGAGCAGCTAATGAAAAAGGGATAGCGTCATGCATAAAATGTCTCCTCGTTAGAAAATATAGCAACGCTATATAAGATGCAGCGCTTTTTGGAAAGTTTCGCTAGGAACCAAGAAATATAGCGGCGCTATAATTCCTATCATGGCAACGAAGCTGGCAGATAACCGTATTGCGGAACGTAAACTGCGTGACAGGCAGGCCCGCCGGGCACAGATCATCAGTGCCGCACGTCGAATCGCGGAGCTGGAAGGTTGGCCAAACGTAACCGTTCGACGGCTCTCCGACGAAATCTCATACAGCCAACCTGTTCTGTACGCTCACTTTGGAAGCCGCGAAGGGATCCTCGCTGCGGTTGCCATCGAGGGGTTCCAGGAGTTGGGTCTGGCATTAGAGAAGGCACGGAAACGGGTCAAGAGTGGCGGCACAGTCGAAGCGGTTGCGGCGGCATACCTGGAGTTCGCCGCTTCGTTCCCCGCACTGTATGAAGTGATGTTTTCGCTCAGCCTGAACGTTCCGTTTGGTGAAGCGGCCACTCCGCCGGAGCTGCGTTTCGGGTTCTCCCAACTCCTGGAGCTATTTCAAGACCAGAACTCGAAGTCAGAGGTCATAACGGAACTGTTTTGGGCGAGCCTCCACGGCATCGCCGAGCTGACAAGAGCCAGGCGGTTTCCGCGGATACGTCAAAAAGAACGCGTGAAGACTCTCGTCGAACTCTTCACTCTCCCCAGGAGATGAAATGGCGCAAGCGCGCGCCAATAAGATCCTGTCAAGCCCCAGCGTTCACGAAACCCGCTCCAGTTGCGGCTTTTCGCGTGGCGTACTTCCTCCCTCAACCCGGTACAATTAAAGAAGAAGCCTCGTTATAAGAAAGAGATCTCGCTGGCCAGGTAGACGGGTCGTAACTCCAACAAAACAAGTATTTTGCGCGTAAATTATCTGTAATCAATATTGTGCAGGCACTATCTCCCTGTAAGCTGATCAAAACAATAGACTTGCTTGCAAAATACCCAAGGGGAGAGGGGGGAGGGGTCGCCGATACCAAGGGAACGACGGGAAATAAAGACATCCTGGTCGTTGACCCCCCTTCAGGAACGCGATACACTCATTAAGTTTGGCGCTGCAACCCATGTGTCTTTATCTCAAGGGTTGCAGGGACGACAGGCTTAGGCCGGCGGTCACTGGAAATACAGACTGCGATGGCTTGACCGGTTGGCTTACTGTAGTGCTCCTGTATGCGCCCATGCAGCACAATCTATTTTCTGAAGAAAGCGGTCAGCATCACGCGATCCCGCTTGAGGTTCTAGTCATGTACGCAGTCATCCGCACCGGCGGCAAACAGTATCTGGTTTCCCCTGGCGAGAAGTTGAAGATTGAAACCACCGCCCACGAGAACGGCAACATCGAGTTCTCCGACATTCTCGCTGTCAGCGGCGAAGAGGGTAAGTTCGAGTCCGACCTCACCGGCGCCAAGGTTCTCGCCTCCGTCGTAGGCGAAGGCCGCGGCGACAAGATCCTCGTCTTCAAGCTCAAGCGCAAGAAGCAGTACAAGAAGATGCAGGGGCACCGTCAAAACTTCGTCGAGGTCAAGATCAACGAGATCCTCGTCAACGGCAAGAGCTTCAAGGAAGCATAAAGCTTTCTGACAGATTTTTAGTTTTCAAGATTCAGTGAGCGCACAGGCCCAGAGGGCAGCGCGAAAGAGGCAATCGAATGGCACATAAAAAAGGTTTAGGTTCTTCCAAAAACGGCCGCGACTCAAACGCGCAGCGGCTCGGAGTCAAGGTATTCGGTGGTCAGACGATCCTCGGCGGCGGCATCATCGTCCGTCAGCGTGGTACCCCGCTCAAGCCCGGCGCCAACGTCGGTCGCGGCAAGGATGACACCCTCTTCGCCAAGGTCGACGGCATCGTCCGCTTCCAGGACAAGGGCCAGCACGGCCGCTTCGTCAACGTCGATCCCGCTGAGCTGACTTCTGTTCCCGTCTAAACACCACAGTTCACCAGCAACGGACCATCAGTTACCACGAAGTCACCACATTTTGCATCAAGAAAACCCTGCTCTGGCAGGGTTTTCGCCTTTCAGATCGACTCTAAGTTCGAAGTCACAAATCTGCGCGCACGCCTAACCACTCACATCTTTCGGTGAGGGGCGTGGACAACCGCAACAGACTAGACTCGGGAAGCCGCAAGCAGTTCGATGCTCGCCGGAATGCGCTCTCCAGGGGAGCCGGCAACCATCTCTGCCGTCGCCGCCGCGGTAACGAGCGCCCCAGTGGTAGGAGCCCGCTTACTCTGGAAGCACTGCCGACAGAGCACAGGACGCCCCTGCGTCGGTTTGAATGGCACGGTGGTCTCAATCCCACACTCCGAGCACTCTGTGCGAGTCTCGGTTCGTGACAGGCCAGCAGCCGCCGGACCCGTACCCGTCTTCAAGCCGACCCCGGAACGTTTGGACTTGCATGGCTTGCAACGCTTTGGGTCGTTCTTGAACTGTTTGTCGAAGAAAAAAAGTTGTTCCCCAGCGGTGAAGATGAATTCGCCACCGCAGTCTGCACAGGTTAATAGCCGATCCAGAAATTCCATGCCGCTTCTCCCGTCCTACGGAGGAAGAACACTCAGGAGGTCGATCGTGGCTGACACCGAGGGGTCTACCTTTAGTGAAGATCGTTACTTTTGGATTTGAAGGGGCCCGGAACTGCACGTTCGTGGAAACATCATTTTTGCCGGTCAATGTGGGCCTATAAATAAGCTCTCTCTGCCGGGGCTAGACGATGGCGGGAGTCCATGTCTAGCGATTGGGTAGGCCGTCTCTTCAAACTTCTCAATCAGAGAAGGAGACGGCCCACTGTGGTTATGGAGCTAAACTAATCCTGCTCCTTACGGACCTTCTTGCGATTGCGCTTGCGTGCAAGCGCTTCCTTCACACGTTTCTTCTCACCTGGTTTTAGATAAAAAGAGTGACGCTTGACTTCCTTGATGATGTCTTCTGTCTGCACTTTGCGCTTGAAGCGCCGCAGGGCATTCTCAAGGGGTTCGCCTTCTTGTACTCGAACCTCTGCCAAGAAAA
>CAZZZG010000075.1:0-19634 GCA_964658525.1 uncultured Edaphobacter sp. | reverse complement strand
GCAGTTGCCGTTCTGGTTTTCATCCCCGAAGGGGATCTGCTTCTGTCGTTGCCGTTACTTGTTCCCTTGTTGTCATCCCCGAAGGGGGTCTGCCTCTGTCATTGTCGTTGCTTGTTCTTTATTCTCGTCCCATACGGATCCGCGTCAGCCTCAACCTCACACCAAAAGCAAAACAGGCTTGCCAGCCAGCCGACAAGCCCGCCAATCACTCCCTAATCCGCGACCTGATCCGGATTCGCCGCAATCCTCACCAGTGCAGGACGCAAGAGCTTCTCGCGGATCTTATACCCCCGCCGAATCTCCTCCAGCACCTGGTGGTCCGGAAACTCCTTCGTTTCGATGCTTCCCAGAGCCTCGTGGATTCGGGGGTCAAACTGCGTGCCAACCGTCTCCACCGCCTGCACATTCAGCCCCTTCAAGGCATCTTCCATCTGCTTCAGAATCAGCTCCACGCCGCCACGCAACTGCTCCGCCGTCCCATTCGCCTTCAGCGCCAGCTGAAAGTTATCCATCACACCCAGAAACGGCTCAACCGTATTTGAAACCGTATAATCCCGCGCGTCGGCCCGCTCCTTGGCTTCACGCTTGCGCGCATTGTCGAACTCGGCCTGCAGTCGCGCCAGCCTGTCCAACAACTGATCCCGCTCGCCCTTCACCTGCTCCAACTCTGCCTGAGCGGGGTTCATCTCGTTAACCGGCTCAACCTCAGAACCCACAGCTACCTCCGGGTCAACAACTCCCTGCCCGTTTATCTCATCCTGCATATCTTTAGAACTCCTCATCGGATTACCTCTTCTATTGTTGCCCATTCGGGCCCAACGCGCGAACTGGTCCTTGGCGTTCATCGCGAAAATCCTCTGCCAACCGTTCCAACATCGAACGTCCCCACCTCAAGCCTTTTCAAAACCCACCCCACTCACAACCGGCTAAAAAATAAATCTCCGAAACCTGGCACTTTTTTCAAGCCCCAAAAAGTGACGTCCAAAACACCACATCTACCACGCAAAACACCACACCTACACCACAAATTCACCACGTACAAACACCCTATTTTCTCAAAAACCCCAACAAAACCACTCCCCACCACGCCCGAAAAAAAATCCACCCCGCCAAAAGAATTAATCAACAGGATGCAACATCCGGTCGAAAACCTGCGCGATATAACTCACCGCATTCATCGTATTTTCGTAGTGCATCCGCTTCGGCCCAATCACACCCACCGTCCCGCGACTCTCCCCCCCCATCCGCGCCGGCGCAGCAATCAGCACAAGTCCCTCCATTTCAGGAGCTTGCTCCTCCAGATCGAACACCACCCTCACACTCTCCTGCCGCGCATCGATGTAAGCATTCAACAACTCCACCAGCCGCTGCTTCGCCTCAAGCGCCGTCAAAACCTCCCGCAGCCTCTCCCTATCCTCTTGAGAACCAACGAGATTTGCCACACCGTCCACATAAATCGTCTGGACCGGCACCCCGGCCTCAGGCACCGTCTTCACCCAAAGCTGCTGCACAGAGTTCAGCAGCCTCTGATACTCGCTCTGCTCCCGCTCCACCATCCGGGCAATCTCTGCCCGCACCCGTTCCACGCTCCACCCACGAAAGTTCTCATTCAGAAAATTCGCCGCGACCTCTAACTCCCCTACCGTCAAGTCTTTATCAAGCGCCAAAACTCGATCCCGCACCAACCCGCTCCGCGTCACCACCACGGCAAGCACACGAGCCGCAGCCAGTCGGGAAAAATGCACATGCTCCAGCATGTCCCCATCCGCGGCCGCAGCAATCGCCACACCTACACCGCTCGACAGCGTAGCCAACACATGCGACATCCGTTCAAGCACTGCCTGCGTCCCCGCAACTCCAACAAAACTCGAGTCAATCTGCGACCGCGACCGCGCCGACAACCGCGCCGCATCGATCCGCGGATTCACCCCTCCACTCAATTGCTCCACAAACATGCGAAACGCGCGCGCCGTAGGCACCCGTCCCGCCGATGTATGCGGCTGTTCCAGCAGCCCTGCATCGGCCAACTCCGCCATCTCATTCCGCACAGTCGCCGGGCTAAGCCCTCCGCTTTCACCATGTTGCAGTCGCGCGATGGTCCCCGAGCCCACTGGCTCACCCGTCTCGATATAGCTCTCAATAATGGCCGTCAGAATAGCTCTCTGCCGCGCCGTCACTCGCTCCGCATCCGCCATTCTTCCCTCCACCTTTAACTTTACGCCAGCCGTCAAGCCCGCAAATTATCGTCTACCGACAACGGGAGGACCGATACCGATCCAACAGTTTCGCAGTGTATACAAGTCACGAAGTGATCGCCCCGCGCGCAGCAGGCCCGTCCGGCAGGGACCAGCTTTTTACGAGATCTCCAGCACATCCTCATCTTTTGCTGCGATCTCCTTCGCCTTCTCCGCCACCTTCGCCGCTATCTGATAGAAATCCTTCGCCAGCTTCGAATCCGGCCCCGCCAGAGCAACCGGCATCCCCTTATCTCCGCCTTCACGAATCTGCGGATCGAGCTCCACCGCCCCAAGAAACTCCAGCCCAAACTGCGCCGCAGTCCGCTCAGTCCCGCCCGCACCAAACACGTCGATCACCTGCCCGTCCGGCAGCGTCATCTGCGACATATTTTCCACCAGGCCAATCACCTCCACCTTCACTTGATGAAACATCTCGAGCGCCTTCCGAGCATCCTGCAACGCCACGCCCGATCCCGTCGACACAACCACAGCCCCAGTCAGAGGCACCGTCTGCACCAGCGAAATCACCACATCGCCCGTCCCCGGAGGCAGATCAACGATCAGATAATCCAGCTCTCCCCACTCCACCTGCTGGAGAAATTGCCGGATAATCTGGTGCAGCATCGGCCCGCGCATTACCATCGGCTTATCCCCAGGCGAGATCAACCCCACCGAAATAAACTTCACCCCATACGACAGAATCGGCTCAATCCGGTTCTCGCCCACGATATTCGGCTGTCGCGTCACGCCCAGCATCATCGGCACATTCGGCCCATAGATGTCGGCATCGATCAGACCCACGCGATACCCCAGCTTGCCCAGCGCAACCGCCAGGTTCACCGCAACCGTGGTCTTTCCCACTCCACCCTTACCACTTCCAATCGCCACAACATGTGCCACTCCCGGCAAAGGCTGCGGCCCCTGCGGTGCACCTGCTCCCATATGTCCCATAATGTCTCCTAAAAATCACTGATAGTCTTTTGCAATCGCTTCTGCTGCGCCGACTCTTTCTTTAGCGACTAATCAAACATGCCAGCCCGCCCCTAAAGCAGCCCGCATCTCTTTCTTCCTCTGCGTCTCTCCCGCCCGCATCTCTCTTCGCCGTCCCGCATCCTCAAACCTGCGTTTCTGATGTTCGGTCTCTGGCACTACCTGCGGCACAACCAGCCGATTTCCTTCACGATCCACCGCCACAAACGTCAGGTAAGCCGAAGAGACATGCCGCAACCTCTGCTCCCGAACGTCCTCCACCATCACCCGTACCCCAATCTCCATCGAGGTTCGAAACGCCCGATTTACACTCGCCTTCAAGATCAGCAACTCCCCAACTCGCACAGGAGCAACAAAGTCCAAATGATCCATGCTCGCAGTCACCGTAAACGCTCGAGCATGTCGGCTGGCGGCCATAGCGCCAACCAGATCGATGTACTGCATCAAACGCCCGCCAAACAGGCTTCCCAGCGCATTCGAGTCCGCTGGTAATACGATCTCACTACGTTCCGACTGCGACTCCGCCACTGTTCGCTCTAAAACCAAATCACTCATTCTTACAAGTCTAAATCTCCACAACAATATGTGCGAAGGCAAGCTGCCTCCTCCGGAACGCTAACAGCACAATCCAAATCGCAAACTTGCCAACCCGGCCTCCCACACAGCACCATCGATTCATGGACAAGATCGCAGCACTCACCGAAATCCTCACCGCCGACCCCACCAACGCCTTCGCCCGCTACGGCCTAGCCATGGAGCACATCAGCCAGGGCCGCACCGACACCGCCCTCGCCGAATTCACCACTCTCATCCAGCACAACCCCGACTACGTCCCCGCCTATCAGATGTCCGCCCAGACACTTGCCAAACTAGGTCGCACCGAAGAAGCACTCGACCGCCTCCATCACGGCATCGCAACCGCCAATCGCACCAACAACCAGCACGCTCTCGCCGAAATGGAAGCCCTACGCGACGACATCACTACATAAATGCAGTGATTATTAAAAACCTCTTCACACACTAGAAATTCTCGCCTTTTCTTTCATCGGCTACGTGCCCCGAACCCTTCGTGTACGCCAAACATCTATACTTAGACATGGCGACCTCACTTCCGACCACTCTAGGCTCCCTCCGCGCCAGCGAATTCACCTCGGCCCGACTCGCTCGTAGCGTCAAAGACGAGCTACGCGAAAATCTCATTGCCAAACTTCGCGCCTCCGCGAAGACCAAAGCGCCCCTTTTCCCCGGCATCGTTGGGTACGATGACACGGTTGTTCCGCAGATCGTCAACGCTGTCCTCAGCAAGCACAACTTCATCCTCCTCGGCCTCCGCGGTCAGGCGAAGTCCCGCATCCTCCGTTCGCTCACCACGCTCCTCGACCCTCACTGCCCTTACGTCGCCGGCTCTGAGATCCGCGACAACCCCTACGCGCCTATCTCCAAGTTCAGCCGCGACCTCATCGCCAAAATGGGCGACGAAACTCCCATTGCATGGATGACGCCCGACGATCGCTTCGTCGAAAAGCTCGCTACACCCGACGTCACCGTAGCCGATCTCGTCGGCGACATCGACCCCATCAAGGCCGCACGCAGCAACCAGGATCTAGGCAGCGAGCTCACCATGCACTATGGCCTGCTCCCCCGCGCCAACCGCGGCATCTTCGCCATCAACGAGATCCCCGATCTCGCCGGAAAAATTCAAGTCGCTCTCTTCAACATCATGCAAGAGGGCGACGTACAAATTAAGGGCTACCCCGTCCGTCTCCCGCTCGACGTAGCCATCGTCTTCTCCGCCAACCCCGAGGACTACACCGCTCGCGGCAAGATTGTCACACCACTCAAAGACCGCATCGGCAGCGAGATCCGCACTCACTATCCAGAAGATGTCGAAGAAGGCATTACGATCACCGCTCAGGAAGCCTGGTCCATACGCCCAGCCTCCAGAATCGAGATTCCGCACTACATCCGCCAGATCGTCGAACAAATCGCGTTCACCGCCCGCGAAGACAAAAAAGTCGACAAGCGTAGTGGAGTCTCGCAGCGGCTCCCCATCAGCACCATCGAGCTCGTCATCTCAAACGCAGAGCGCCGCGCCCTTCTCCACGATGAAACCATCGCGGTCCCACGCGTAGGCGACATCTACACAGCCCTCCCCGGCATCAGCGGCAAGATCGAACTCGAGTACGAGGGCGAGATGCGCGGTGCCGACACCGTCATCCGCGAGATCATCCGGCAGTCGGTCGCCACCGTCTTCGACAAGTACTTCGCCGCCACCAACACGCAACAGATCGAACAGTGGTTCAATCTCGGCGGCACCGTTCAACTCAACGACGAGCAGCCCGCCAGCGGCTCCCTCGAAGAGCTCAAACAGATTCAAGGCCTCATCGAGAAGCTCTCACCACTCGAAATCAACTCAAAATCCAAACCCGAGATTGCCGTAAGCGCAGCCGAGTTTCTCCTCGAAGGGATGTACGCCCACAAGCGTCTCAGCCGCACCGAAGAGCGCGCCTTCAGCGCCGCCGAAAAGAAATCTCGCAATGATCAGGCCTCGCAATACGCCGAGCGCATACGAGAGCGCGAGATCGACCGCGAAGAAGCAGCCCGTAGCCGCACCCGCCGCGGCTTCAACTAACCTGCAACTAGCTATCGAGTTGCATCTTGTTGTCATTCCGCAGCAAAGCGGAGGAATCTGCTGTACAGCCAACTCTATGCTTCTGACCTCCACACTCGCGCTCATCGCACTTGCCGTTCCGCCGGAAAAGCCGCGCCCACACATCTCCGCCACCCAGCTCAACGACATCGCCACCATCCTCGCGCATGACGAAGGCTGGCCCCTGGGCGACCCAGACTATACGCTGGATCCCATGCACCCCGACACCGACGACGGCTTCGACAGCATCGGCATCTACAAGAAAGCGCACCTCGTCCGCATGTACTCCATCGAGCGCTCTACCGGCGAAGTAGTCGACTTCCTCCGCGGCTGCGAAGTCTTTCGCTTCGACGACATCAAATCCTTCCAATCGAAGATCAGACAGCAGTCACAAGCCCCCGCTCTCACCGACCAGCAACTCGCAGCGAAAGCAGGCTGCTCGAAACTCACCGTCGTCAACACCCGCTGGGTCCACTAGGTCCAAACTATGAAGCGCGTCCGATACACAAAGTTCACCGGCGACCTCGCCTCCTCCTTCGGCCTCGAAGACCTCATGCAGGCTCTCTCCGACTTCCTGCTCGACTCCGGCTTCAACGACCCTATGTCGCGCTTCCAGGAGTTCGACGGCGACCAGACCATGGAGAACCTCCGCGAAGCCATCCGCCAGGCCCTCGACTCCGGCGAACTCTTCGATGACGAAGCCCAGGAAAAATACGAAGCACTCTCCGAAGATCAGGTAGAAGAACTCATCGACCAGATCATCCAGAAGATGCAGGAACAGAACTTCATCAATGCCGAGATGCCCGAGCAAGGCCAGGGCGAACAAGGCGACGGCAACGGCGAAGCCCGCTTCGAAGTCACCGATAAGGGCATGGATTTCCTCGGCTATAAAGCCCTCCGCGAACTCCTCGGCCCCCTCGGCAAATCCAACCTCGGCCGCCACGACACTCGTCATGAAGCAGCCGGCGTCGAAACCAACGGCAGCAGCAAGCTTTACGAGTTCGGCGACACCCTAAACCTCGACATCACCGCCACCCTCTCCAGCGTCTTCGCCCGCGAGGGTCTAGCCACTGCCATCGAGGGAGAAGAGCACGCCCCACTCAACATCTACCACTCCGACGTCCACGTCCACCAGTCCGACTATCAATCCTCCTGCGCCACCGTCGTCCTGCTCGACTGTTCCCACTCGATGATTCTCTACGGCGAAGACCGCTTCACCCCGGCCAAGCGCGTCGCGATGGCCCTCTCGCATCTCATCCGCACGCAGTTCCCCGGCGACACCCTCAATCTCGTTCTATTCCACGACACCGCCGAAGAGATTCCCGTCTCGCAACTCTCTCGCGTCAAGGTCGGCCCCCACTACACCAACACGCGCGAAGGCCTCCGGATGGCGCAGCGCATCCTCGCCCGTCAGAACAAAGACATGAAGCAGATCGTTATGATCACCGACGGCAAACCCTCGGCCCTCACGCTCCCCGACGGCCGCATCTACAAGAACGCCTTCGGACTCGACCCACTCGTCATCTCCGAAACACTCGAAGAAGTCTCACGCTGCAAGCGCGCCAACATCATGATCAACACCTTCATGCTCGCCAGCGATTTCTCCCTCATGCAGTTTGTCCAGCAGGTCAGCGCCATGTGCCGTGGTAAGGCTTACTTCACCACCCCGCAAAATCTCGGCAACTATCTCCTGATGGACTTCATGTCCCGCCGCATGAAGACCATTCATTAGAACGAACGGTCCTCTGAAACGCCCACCCGCCCGGAGCAATCAGCAACTTATTTGCCCTGTTCTGCGGCGTCCTTATGCCCAAGATCCAAACCAAACTTTGGCGCAGATCTTGTCCCACTCACCTTCACCGGAATCACCGCGCCAGCGCCATCTTTCTTGAAGAAAGGATCCACTGGCTTCAGCAGAAGCGACTTCCACTTCGACCCCACCATCTGCGACACCTTCGCCTTGGTCCGCACCTTCCCCGCGAACTCAAACCGCTCACCATCCAGCGTGTACTCGCCCACCAGCGACACATCAGCCCCTGGCAACGTGTAATTCAGCTTGCTAAAACTAAGCTTCCCATCGACCATCACAAACTGGCCCACCATCTGCGAGTACACATCTTCCGCACCCGGCTTCGCAGCCTTCGGATCACCCTGCGCCCGAAGACTCAGCATATCTACCTTGTCCTCCACCTCAGGATTGGTGAAGTGAATCTGTCGCATCGTGAAGCCGCCCTTCAACCCTATCTTCTTCGAAACGCTCTCCGGTCCCGGTCGAATATGCAGCTTCGTCTTCATTTGCAGGCCTCCAGTCATCACCACCGGTGAAGTCTTCACCGCAAGCTGCAAAAAGTCTTGAATATTTCCAGAGGGCACATTCACATCCAGGTCGATGAAGTGTCCCTTCCCCTTCACATTCACGATCGCTCCACTGCAGGTGAAATCCGATCCACCTAAACGAGCCTCTACCGGTTGTAGATACGTGTCGCCGCTCGTTCCATCTACGATCGCGTGAAACTTGGTATGCAACGGCACACCGTGGTTCGCCGTATCCAGCGAAAAATTCGGAGTCTCCGTAATCCCATCCACTACGATCTTGTTCAACTGCCCACTAAACTGGCCTGCCGAAGACATCATCCCACCAATACCTTTGATCGTATTCAAATCCACATGATCAAACGTATACTTGCCCGTCACACTCGAGTCGCCAGGACTATCGTTATTCCACGGCCCGAAGGTTCCCGTCGCATGAATATCACCCTTCGGAATCGCATTTACCAGCGTTGCGTCATACTTCCACGGCTCATCCGGTCCAACATTCCGCATCACAATGCGGCTCATCTCAAAGTACTTCGGCTCCTTGTCTGGCTTGATCGTTCCAATGATTAGTTTCGAATCGTCAAACACTATCTCTTCGACCAGAATCTTGATCTTGCCCAGATGCCGTTGTCCCTTCGGTGCCTGCTGCCGCATCTCCCGCGGGGGGATATGGATCGCCATCCCGGCGACATGCACGGTCCCAACATGCATCGGCTTCACAAACAACCCCAGCAAATTTGCATGAAACGAAAAATGACCAAGCTCAATCAGTGGATCCGTCGCACCTGCAGCGACCACTTCGTCCTGAGGATAAATTCGCAATCCCTCGCCAGATACCTCCAGCCCCTTCAGCACAGAAACCGAAAAGCCATCCATCTCCACCCTGCTATTAAAGCGAGTGCTCAGCGTCTCAATGACGCGCCCTTTCAAAATCGGCATGGCCCGATGCACCACAATCTCGCCGATCACCGCTAGAACAATCACCGCAATCAGCAACGAGACTGCAATCCAACCCCACACGCCCCAACGCTTCGCAGTCTTCTGATCGCTCACAGTTTCATTCATACTTTTTCTTTCATCACAACGTACCGTGATATTTTTTGATGCCAAAATGCTATGGAACGATCCAGGGCAAAAGCATTTGATATCAGGCAGCGTTGCAGGAAATCAGCATCAGATGAACTCCTCCACAAAAACCGTCCTGCAGCAAACAGATTGAGTTACGTTTATTTGTGCCGCCAAAGCCCTCCATCGCCGTTCTCAGTCTCATGCTGCTACTGCTGACGCCCGCTGCAAGAGCAGTGCAGATGCACGAAGAGCTCATTCGCATTCCGTGGTCCGAGGCCGCACCCGACGGTCTGAGCGCGCTTCTCGTCTATGCCGACCTTCCCGGAAAGCATCCTCTCGTCGTCATCACCCACGGAACCTCCCGTGAGCTCGAACCGCGCAACAACATCACCCCCTGGCTCTTCCTTCCCCAGGCTCGCTGGTTTGCTCGTCGCGGCTTCGTCGCCCTCGTTGTCATACGTCGTGGTTATGGCTCTTCCGGCGGTAAACCCGACTACCTCGGCAACGGCCGGTGCCCCCAGATCGACTACGAGGGTGCTGCCCGCAAGTCCGCCGAAGATCTCCGCATCGCCATCGATTTCGGTAGCAAACTCCCTCAGGTCGACCCCGCCCAGGTACTCGCCGTGGGCATCTCCACCGGCGGCATGGCCACCGTTGCTCTCACCGCCAACGCTCCCAAAAATTTAGTCGCAGCCATCAACTTCGCCGGAGGCCGCGGTTCCACCGCGGATCACGATATCTGCAACTCCGATGCTCTCGTTGCCGCCTATCGCAACTTTGGCCGGCATTCACGCCCACCAATGCTCTGGGTCTACGCCGACAACGACAAATACTTCTGGCCCGAGATCGCCCAACAGTTCGACGCTGTCTTCCGCTCCACCGGAGGACAGGACCAGTTCCTCCACGCTCCAGCCTTCGCCGAAGATGGTCACACCCTCTTCAGCCATGGCATACCCGTCTGGTCCCCCATGGTCGACGACTTCCTCCGCGCCCACAACCTTGTTCTTCTCCCGCAGCCACTTCCCGAGATCACTCCCCCCAACATTCCGCCGCCGGCAGGCCTCTCCGACCGCGGCCGACAAGCCTTCCGCGACTATCTCACGCTCGGCCCTCACAAAGCCTTCGCTCTCTCTGCCCATCACTACGCGTTATCGGTTGCACAGATGACCTCCGGCGACGCACGCAAAGACGCTCTCAAACGCTGCAACCGCCTCGCCGCACCGGACAAAGAAACCTGCAGCATCGCTTTCGAAGAAAACTCGCCCGCAAAATAACGACGAGCAAACCCTACTTCATGCGCCCCGGCAGATCGACGATATTGTGTCCATCGTGGTACACCGCAAAGATCTTCTCCGTATTTCCAATATCAACCAACGGGTCAGCATCGAGCACCAACAGATCCGCCCGCTTTCCAGGCGCGATCGTCCCACGATCGCTCGCATGTAATAACTTCGCATTCTCCCCTGTGGCCGCCGTAATCGCCTGCAACGGAGTTAGCCCCGCCTGCACCATCAACGCAAGCTCATGATGCTCAGCGAACCCAGGAATACGCCCAGGCAACGCGCCTGAATCTGTTCCAGACCCAACCCTCACTCCCGCATCAAACAGCTTCTTCAAATTTTGTTGCGCAATCTCAAAGTCTTTCTGATGCTGCGCCGTCTGCGGATCCTGTTTAATCTTCTCTGCATATCCATGGGCATTAAGCTTCGCCAGCAGCTTCGGTCCCGCAGCCTGTTGAAAGAAAGGCGTCTTCATAAATGCGGGGTTCTCCGCATAGACGTACGCCGACTCATCCACCGTAAATGTCGGCACATACCAGACGTTGTGCTGTTTCATCGATCGCACAAACGCATCGTCCACCACCTGGTCCCGCACCGAATGCGCCAGCACATCTACGCCGTCAGCGACCAGTTGCTTCGCGTCATCCAGCGAATACACATGTGCCGCCACCCGTATGTGCCGCTTATGCGCTTCATCGATCACAGCTTTATAGATCTCCGGCGGCATCTCCGGCACTTTGCCATGCAGCTTATCCACCCAGATCTTGATGATGTCCACGCGCTGCGCCGCCATCTCATCGACATCGCTCCGCGCTTCCTTCACCGACGCAGGACGAAAGATCTGGTCCGCCGCCGCAGGCAGCGGAGGAGCCCCCTCAGGCACTCCAATCCCCCTCCCTGCAGTGAAGATCGAAGCTCCACCCAACCTTCCCGCCTGCTGCTCATCCCGCAACACAAACACCAGATCGCGATTCAGCCCAAGCGATAGAATCGCAGTCACCCCATACCGCTCAAACTGCTTCAGCTGTGCGGTCACATTCTCGCGTGTATATCCGCTCGCAGACGACTCGGCATCATCCACAATCAATCCAAGGTGAGAGTGCGCGCTGATCAATCCCGGCAACACTGTCTTCCCTGTCAGATCGCGAACCTGTGCCCCCGCCGGCGGCGCCATCTCCGTCCCCCCGATCTGTTCGATCTTTCCATCACGCAGCAACAGTGAAACATGCTCCCGCGGTGCGGCTCCCGTCCCATCGATCACCCGCGCATTTCGCAGCAACACCACTTTTTGCTCAGGCATCTGCCGTCCCGGGGCCTGCGTCGTCATAACGATCTGCGCCAGCCCCGAAAACCCACCAACGAAGATCGCAATGAAAAGGTAGATCAATCGCAGCATCATGATGGCTTTATTAGATGCAAATACAGCACGCGAAGCCCCGGCGACTGTCCCAGACTCATCAACAAGCTCTTCGTAGCGGCGAACCACCTATCGTCGCTCTCGCCACAGCCGGTACAGCCCCCACGCCGCCACCGAGCAGTTGTCCACGATCGTCCCGTCCAGAATCATCTCCTCGAAAGCTCGCACTCCAACCCGCTTCACTAACAAATCGCTCTCCTCCGCATCGGGGCTAGGCTCCCCCATCGTCAGCCCCTCAGCCAGAAACACATATTGTCTTTGATTCATCACTCCGTACGCAATCTGCAGTGTCGACAGCAGCGTCATCCGCTCCGCCGCCAACCCCGTCTCTTCCCGCAACTCCCCCCGTGCCAGATCCTCGGGCACCACCTCCGCTACCTCCCATCCTCCTTGCGGAAACTCCCAGTGTCGTGCCCCCACCGTATAGCGGAACTGCTCAATCAAATGAACAAACTCTCCTTCCGCCGTCTCCTCGAGTGGAATCACGATGCAAGCCGGATCTTTATCGATCACCCCATAGATGCCGCGCTTGCCATTCGCGCGTTCAATCACATCTTCCCGCACGCGCGTCCAGGGATTCCGGTAAACCTCCCGGCTACTAATCGTCTTGATCGTCACAACACCCCCATCCGCATTCACCTACTCGGGAATCAGAAACTCCAGATGCGACGGATACTTCTCCGACCCATAGATCGAAATCGTCTGTCCTGCATAAGATCCCTTAGGAGCCGTCATGATGTTCGGCACAAACGTCTGTGGATTCCGGTCATACAGCGGAAACCAACTAGACTGCACCTCCACCATCATCCTGTGACCCTTCAAAAAAGTATGATCCGCACCATGCAGGCTCCACTTGTATTCGGTGACCTTTCCCGGCGTCACCGCGCTCGGTGTCTCAAAGCTCTTCTGATATCGCCCGCGAAAAATCTCATCCACAATCATCAGCTGATACCCCGCCATCGGCGCAGGCGCATCGTCCGGATATACATCGATCAGCTTCACCACAAAATCCCCATCCGTTCCCGTTGTCGAAGCAAACAGATCTGCAACAACATCCCCCGTTACCGTGACATCCTTCTCTAGCACCGGAGATGAAAAGTTCACCAAATCCTTCCGCCCGCTCACAAACCTCTGATCCTCCACCAACCACGTCCGCCACTTCGACCCGTCCCCATACGTCGACTGAATAGGCCGATTGCGATAAGGCACCGGATTCGCAGGATCAGCGCTGTAGCTAACCGCAGGCTTGCCACCAACTCCACCTGCCGCAGGAGGAGCCGTCATCTCCAACCCACCATCCGCCGTCAAATAGAGCTTCGCCTCTTTGAACCCTTGCTTCGGCGGCCACGCCTCATAACGCTCCCAAATATTAACACCAGTCCTGAAGCTAGCCACACCGGTCAAATCAAATCCCGCGCGCCCCTTTAGATACTTCTCAAAGAACGGTGCTTCAATCGTTTTCCTATATTGATCCCCTGTCGCCGCCCCGAAATCCAACACTCCAAGATGCCGCGTCGTCGGCCCCCACCCACCGTGGTTCCAGGGGCCCAGCACCATGAACACCTCATCCTTCGTATCATGCGGCTTCAACGCAGCATACTCAGCTTGCGTCCCCCACATATCTTCCTGATCCCACCATCCACCCACCTCGAGCGTCGGCACCTCAACCTTCGTCAGGTGCCGTTCCACCGCCATGTCCTGCCAGAACTTCGTATAAGCCGGTTGCGTCAAAAACACCTTTGCCGTCGGCAGATTCTCCATCTTTGCAGCGTCCGCAGCACCAGCAAAGTTCACATTATGCAGAAAGAAATCAAACGTATCTTCCTTGCTATCAACACGCGCATCCGTCTTTTGTGCCTCCAACTGTTGCACATAGTCGAATCCATACGTCTCACGGAACGCGCCATTATGAAAAAAATCATCCCCCATCCACACATTCGTCATCGGAGCCTGCGGTGAGATCGCCTTCACCGCCGGATGCGCGTCGATCCCCGCCGACATCGCCAGAAACCCCGGATACGAAACCCCAAGCACTCCCACCCTGCCGTTGTTATTCGGCACATTCTTCAGCAGCCAGTCGATCGTGTCCCGCGTATCCGTCGTCTCATCCACATCGTTCTTCGTCGTGTGAGCAACAATCGCGCGGTTCATCACAAACTTGCCCTCGGACTCGTACCGTCCGCGAATATCCCCAAACACAAAGATGTATCCACTCGTCGCCAGCTCCGGCTTACTGCCGTTTACGGCCGCCGACGATACCCAGGAAGTTCCATAAGGCGTTCTCTGCATCAGAAACGGCAGCGCCTCCCCATTCGTCTCCGACCTCACCGGCCGCAGAATCACCACATGCAGCTTCATCCCGTCCCGTACCGGAATCATCGCCTCACTGCGCGTGTAATCCTTGAAGTGATTCAGTCGCACCCCCACATCGCTGAAGCGCTCCTCCTTCCTCACGACGCTCTGTTCCGCACGCTCACCAAACGTACTCGTCAAGGCAGACACTTTGCCCGCTGCGTCCCGTGCAAACACCACCTGCAGCCCATGCGCAACATAATGATCAGCCGACTCTGCCTGCAACTCAATCCGCGGCTCCCGCGCCCCTTCGATAAATAACTTGTCACCATCCTGATACACCGAACTCACAACATCCGGCTCCGTCGTATCGCGATACTGCCCCACGTACTCATTCACTCGCCCCGCCGGCAGCGCAATCGCATGCGTTTTATCTGCTGTCTGAGCCCCTTGCGCCCCAGCCACCGCAGCCGAAGCAGCCATCCCTCCAGCAAGAACCACCGCGCAACAGTCGTTAATCCTCATCATGCCCAGCCTCAAAAATGAAATCAGTACGCGTAACAAAAAAGCCGCAGACACCCAGAATGAAGCGGTCGAGAGCTACTCTTGGCCACCCCATTCCATGAAGTCTGCGGTCTTGTTTCTCTAGGTAAGAACTGCGTTAGGACTAGCCGCACACTGAAAGCCCACTCGGTTGTGCGAGCCATCGCAAAACGGCCTCTTCTCACTCGCCCCGCAGCGACAAAGCGAGATCGCCGGCTTACCCGTCAAATCCCATTCCTTGCCATCGGCGTCCTTCAAAATAATGTGCCCTTCAACCCGCAGCGGACCATTGGGCCGAACTGTAATCTTTACCGCCTCTTCCGACATCGCTCGTTACTCTCTCTCTTACAAAGGATGCGTTCAGCATAGCAAATCCGTAGGCGCAAATCGTCACGACACTCCTTCACCAGTGCGCCGTCACCCATCCCAACAACGAGACGATGGCGGTTGCTCTAGACGCTCATCGCCTCGCCTTGAGGAATCGAGCCAAGCCTCGTCGCATCTTTCACCCACCTCGCTCGGAGCCATCGGTTGATCGGCTCAGAGTAACTCCGAGAAACAACGGCACCCATTAACCCCGAAAGCAAAAGAACCCCAAGGAACATCTCCGGAAGAGCCCGAACTGGCTTATTCAGAATCAGAAAAAGATGAAAAACACTCAAAACAACAAAGATGTGTGTCAGATAAACCTCGTAGCTTAGCCTTCCCATATGGATCAAAGGCCCAGCAAATCCCGGAGCTTTCCATTGCGTCTGCGCAACCACAGCAAGCACCAGACAAGTGCCTAAACCGAGAATCGTCATATCCAGTCCATTTCGGCCAAGCCCCCAACGGTCAGCACTAATCGAAAAACAAAGAACAAAAACGAGCATCATCGTCCCCGCACCCGCAGCCACTCGAAGCTTCATCTTGGAAAGACGACCCTTCGCAGAGAACAGCGCAGTCAAACAACCCAGCGCGATGCCGTCCATGCCCCCCAGGTAGGAGTACTCTCTCCACACTGGATTATGGTTCAAGGCCTCCGAGCGGGCAAAGGGCCCTAACAAAACAAAGACAAAAAGTGGCGCCGACAGAAAACTGGTGCGGCGAAATATTCGGCACACCAACGGGAAATAAAGATAGAACGCCTCCTCAACCGACAGCGACCATAGAACGTCCCAACCCGCCGGCAGATATCCTCTTCGAGCCTCAAGCAGATTGACATGAAAAGTAAGCGCAGCGGCCAAAGCCCGCCCCAATCCGCCTGTCTTCTCCCCGACCACAAAGCCTTTGACGTGCGTCAGGTGAAGGACGCTGAGAACCAAGAGAAGAAGCATCATCAGCGGAGCGATACGAGCAAACCTCAACCGATAAAAATCAAACACGTTCACTGCAGCCACTGAACCCCAACGCCGCAGTGTTGTCGAAGTTATTAGAAATCCAGAGATCGCAAAGAATATCTGAACGCCAAACTGACCATTCCATACCAGCGAAGACACCAACTGACGAGGCAGCCCTTGGGTGTACGAGACCTTGGCGCCCAGCAATTGCATGTTGACGTGATTCATCAACACAAAGCAAATCGCAAGTCCGCGAAGAAGATCCACACCATCCATCCGCGGCCAAATCCGCGCAGACTCCGCCTTCAAACTCGGCCTCTCTTCAAACGACCAACCTCCCCCGCGTCATCGAAGATAGGAAATCTTCAATCACACCACGTCGACTTCCATCTCATCCACGTAGCACCAGCCCCAACTCTCACCCGGCTCGATCGACCGCATTATCGGATGCTCTGTCTTATGAAAGTGCTTGGTCGCATGCTTATGCTGTGATGAATCGCAGCACCCCACATGACCGCACTCCAAACACATCCGCAGATGCACCCAGGTGCTGCCGATCTTCAAACACTCCTCGCAACCCTTCGCCGAAGGCTTCACCTTCCGAATCTGGTCCATGTGCGTACATTCCATTTCCGTGCACCTTCCTTCGCCCTGATTCTACCCTTCAGCGCTCAGACGAACGCAACCCGCCACAGATCTTCTCTTCGTACGTCACACTCCCTCTCCGCGCGCAACGTTCAACCGCACATCAAACCAGCATGTTGCCGCATAAGCTGGAGTAAACCAGAGACCTCTATCAATCCCCCAGCCCTTCGCTAATCCCGTACTCCTTCAGCTTCCGATAAAGCGTCGTCTTACCAATCCCCAGCAACTTCGCCGCCATCAACTTATCGCCGTTCAACTGCCGGATCGTTCCCAGAATGGCTTGCTTCTCCATCTCGGCGATCGACACAATGCCGCCCTCCGAGGCATTCATCGGCGCACTCTGCTCCAGCCCGTTCTCCTCCATCACGTGAATCGCGGGTCCTTGCTGCATGCGGAAGTTTTGCAACTGTGTCGGCAGATCGCCAAGGTGAAGCACAGGCCCCGACGAAAGCGCACATGCCCGTTCGATTGCATTCTCAAGCTCCCGCACATTGCCCGGCCAGTCATACTCCGCCATCGTCCGCAGCATCGAGTCAGAGAAGCTCCGCTCCACTCCTGTCTCCTTCTCCATCTGCTTCAGAAAGTGCGTTGCCAGCACCGCGATATCCTCCCGCCGATCTCGCAGCGGAGGAATCCGCAGGTTCACCACATTCAACCGGAAGTAAAGGTCTTTGCGAAACCGCCCCTGCTCCACCATCGTCGCAAGATCACGATTGGTCGCCGCCAGCACGCGCGCCGAGATAGGCCTCGCCTGCGTGGCACCCACCGGTCGCACCTCTTTCTCCTGGAGCGCCCTCAGAAGCTTCGCCTGCAGATCGAGCGGCAACTCTCCAATCTCATCCAGAAAAACCGTCCCACCCTCAGCCGAGGCCAGCAGCCCTTCCTTCGCGCGATCCGCCCCGGTAAAGGCCCCCTTCACATGCCCAAACAACTCGCTCTCAATCAGCGTTGGCACCAGCGAACCGCAGTCCACCGGCACAAACGGCTTCCTCGCATTCGGTCCATTGAAGTGAATCGACCGCGCCACCAGCTCCTTGCCCGTCCCACTCTCTCCGAGGATCAACACCGGATGCGTCGAATAAGCCACCTTCGACAAAATCCGATAAAGCTTCTCCATCTCCGGAGAGCGGCCAACGAGGCCTCCCATTCCCTGTTGTGTTCTCAGTCTCTCGCGCAGTTGCCGGCTCTGCACATCCATGTGCAGCTGCTGTCCCGTCCGCTCGAGCACCGCCGTCAACTCCTCCAGGGCAAAGGGCTTGGTCAGATAATCCCCGGCACCAATCCGCATCGCCTCCACCGCAGACGACACCGTAGCAAACGCCGTCATCACGATCACCGCCGTATCCGGATGCAACGCCTTAACCTGTTCCAGCAGCGGCAGCCCACCGCCGCCCGGCAGCTTCAGATCCAGCAGCAGCAGATCGATCCGCCGCTGCTTCAAAATGTCACGCGCCGCCGTCGCACTCTCAGCGCCCACAACTTCAAATCCCATCCCTGCGGCAATCTGGCAGCAGGCCTTCCGCACTGCTTCGTCGTCGTCGACGACCAGCACATGCAGCAACCCCAGGTGTTCCGCAGAACTCACCGCTTGCGCTCCCGTATCCGCGGCCGACGCCGCCGAAACTCCCACCAACACACCCGACGGCGACTTCGTGCCCGCATCCCCTCTCATCTGCTCCTCATTGGTCCTTTCGTTCAACACCGACACATTCCCCACGCCATTGGTTCGCGCGCCCGCCGTTCCCAAACCCGTCATCCTTAACATGCCATCCACCCAGCCTCTCCACGTACAACCGTCTTCACTCCAGAGTCATTCATCCTGATTGCCCTCCTCTCCAAATCCTTCTGCTGTTGCGGCATTGCCTCGACCTGCTTCATCGCACTCCACTCCACAGAGATACCCGTTCCCACCTCCGGCTGGCTCTCAATCGTCAGAGCCCCACCCGAGATGGCTACCAACTCCCGCACCACTCGAAAACCAAGCCCACGCCCATTCGCCGAAGAGATCCCGCCAGTCTGCATCAACCGCCGCACTGCCGCCTGATCCATCCCGCAGCCACGATCTCTCACCGTCATCACGACCTGGCGCAGCGGCTCCTCGCCTTCGGCCGCCTGTCGCCGTACGCCCTCCACATGAATCGAGATTGCTCCCACCCACGGCGTCGCCTCCGCAGCATTCTTCACCAGGTTCGTCAAAATTCTCTCCACCGACTCTACCGGCACCTTCACCGGCTGAAACGCGCCCACGCCAAATGAGATCTCCACCGTGCGCCCCGCCACGCGGCTCAATAGCCCCCGCATACGGTCCACCACATCCGGCAGCACGGAAAACTCCCCCTGCACCTTCACCGGCCTACCCGCACGCGCATGGTTCACCAATCGGTCAATCATCGCCCAGCTGCGATCGCTCAACATCCGCAACTCGTTGGCATATTCCTTGTGCTCGTCATGCAGCACGCCAGGCAGAGCCAGCAAGTCAGAGTAAAGACTCAAAGCCCCCAACAGATTTCCGGCGTCATGCGCCAATCCCGCGCCCTCAGCCACGCCTGCGATTGCAGCCACCTCTGCCACCGGCGCATCCGTCGTCTTCCGTGCCGTCGGCGTCGCCGAACCATTAAGGTTCATCTGGCGTGTCACATGGCGAAGCGCCGCAAACTTCCCCGAACAAATCTCTGGCCCCAAGGCAGCACTGCTCTGCGTTGCCTGCATTCCGTAAATCCACCATTCCTCCGCTTCGATATTGGTTACCGCGGATACACTTCTGTAATCACTTTAAGTGCCAAACTGGAACTTACTTCCTAAGTGATTACACATCAAACGAAAACGCCTCCAATCCACCTCCCTCACCCATACGGGCATTTCCCAATTCGGAACCAC
>CAZZZG010000074.1:0-19939 GCA_964658525.1 uncultured Edaphobacter sp. | reverse complement strand
CTGAATCAATTTGCAATTGTTGTCGGTATTCTTCTGGCACAGATAGCGAATTGGAAGATCGCTCGCCCGATTCCCGACCATATCAGCAAAGCTCTCTTCCTACAGACTTGGAACGTACAGTATGGATGGCGCTGGATGTTTTGCGCGGTGGTTGTTCCAGCACTGCTGTTTACGGTTATGTCGCTTCTTATTCCTGAGAGTCCTCGTTGGTTGTTAGCCAGGGGGCGAAGCGATGAGGCATACAAAGTTCTGAACCGAGTTGGGGGTCGCTCCTATGCGCTCAGTGAAGTGGCCAGCATCAAAGTGACTCTCCAGGCTGAAGAGAACACACGGGCTTCTTGGCTAGAACTCTGGCTGCCGGGAGTGCGGAAGATCGTCCTCATTGGAGCCGCGCTGGCTGTCCTGCAGCAGTGGACGGGCATCAACATTCTGTTCAATTACGCGGCAGAAGTCTATCGCAGTGCCGGTTATGGCGAGAATGACATCTTGCTCAACATCGTAATAACCGGAGCTATCAATCTGATCTTTACTGTAATTGCCATGTTGATCGTAGACCGCGTCGGACGACGCCCAATGATGCTTCTCGGTTGCATCGGGGTCGGCTTGTCTCATCTTCTTTCGGGATATGCCTACCGAGCCGGACTTCATGGCAGTGCAGTGCTGGTATTAACCCTTAGTGCAATCGCGTGCTATGCGTTGACCTTGGCTCCGGTGACATGGGTTCTTATCTCAGAGATATTTCCGAACAACGTTCGCTCCAGGGCTGTCTCAGTGGCCGTGAGCGCCCTTTGGGTAGCTTCTTTCGCGCTCACGTATACCTTTCCTCTTATCAATCGCGCCCTCGGCAGTTCAGGTACTTTTCTCGGGTACGGAACGATCTGCATGATTGGTGCGGTTTTCGTATTCGTTTTTGTGCCTGAGACCAAAGGCAAAACGCTCGAAGAGATTGAGGCCAAAGTCCTAACCTCCAACTGATCATCCAGCCTGCTTCCGGATTCGATCCAATCCCAGCCGCAACCTCGCCCCTCACTTTTACTGGCCACTCAAGCCGCGTCTGAATTGCGTCTATAGAGCGTTTGTAGGAGTTAGAGATGAGGGGGAGAAAGGTAGCTGAGGCAACGTACACGTTCCCTCTCTCCCATGCGGCGAAATTTCACTATCGACCTTTGTTTTCGGCAGTAACAGAGATAAAAGAATTGTGCTTGACAGTCCAACAAATAAAGGCATAGTGTTTTCTCCGGTAACGTACACTTTTTTGCTGAGTTGATTTCCCGTGAGCGTGTTAGCGCTGCAACAGACTCCGAGTGGCCAGAGAATTTCGACGGAAAAGAATGAAGGACAGAGAGGGCAGTGAAATGGCAGAGAGTAGATTGAAGAAAAATTACGTGAGGGTCCGGCACTATTCGTTGTTATTCGCGTGTCTTCTGGGAATACTGCTCGGCAACGAATATGCAATAGCCCAGGTAGATCAAGGCACCATCACTGGCGTCGTGCAAGACCCCAGCGGGGCAGTAGTCCCTGGCGCTAAAGTGACCGTGACCAACACCGACACAGGCTTGGTTCTCAATGGCTCCTCGAACAGCAGTGGCGTCTATGTCTTTTCTCCATTAAAGATTGGCAATTACAGGATTAGTGCTTCCGCATCGGGTTTCGAGAGAACAATGCAGGAGAACATTCATCTCGATGCGCAGCAGAGGTTGAACGTTGTCATCTTCCTGAAGCCAGGTTCGGTTTCAGAGACTGTGACAGTTACTGATGCTCCACCCATTCTGCAAACGCAGACGAGTTCGATTGGCCAGGTGATCAGCGCCGATACCATCAGCAATACACCTCTTAATGGTCGGAACTTTGTTTATATTGCGCAACTGACCAATGGAGTGGTATCGACCTTCAACCAGACAAGGGGCTCTGATACAGGCGACTTTGTAGCAAACGGGCAGCACGCAGAACAGAATAACTTTATCCTCGATGGCGTCGACAACAACACGAACCTCGTGGATTTTTTGAATGGATCTACCTACATCATTCGCCCTCCGCCTGATGCACTGTCGGAGTTCAGTCTGCAAACCAGCAACTTCAGCGCCGAGTTCGGACACTCTGCCGGCGGAGTACTCAGTGCCAGCATTAAATCAGGCACCAATCAGATTCACGGCAGCCTATGGGAGTATGTCCGCAATACAAGCCTGGACGCGACTGACTTCAACGCTCTGACGACTCCTCCGTATCATGAGAATCAGTTTGGAGCCACGTTGGGATTTCCAATCATCAGGAATAAGCTCTTCTACTTTGGTGATATCGAGGCCAATCGTATTGCCTTCAGCAATCCGGGTACATATACGGTGCCAACAGCGCTGGAGCGGAATGGAGACTTTTCGGAGTTGCTCAATCCCCTCCTGAACAGCGTGAGCACGCAACTGTATCGCCTTAACTCCGGCGGAGGAGCGGCGAACACGCAATCTTTTCAAGGACGGAATAACGTCTTCGACCCGAGTGGGCTCAATGCGGTAGCGAAGAAGCTCATCGACCTTTATCCGTTGCCTAATGTGAATGGCGGAAAGACATTTCAAAATTACGCTGTAAACGTCCCTGTGCACCTAAATACCATTCAATGGGATCAAAGACTGGACTGGAACATCAGTGCGCACGACCAGGCTTACGCACGATATAGCTATACCCATGGAATTACGGTTAATGGTCTTCCTCTTGGTCCCATCCTTGACGGTAGCCCCTACGGCGGTGAGAACGACGTTAACCTGTATCAGAGCTTTGTTGGAAGTGAGACTCATTTCTTTACCCCAACTCTTATCAACGAGTTTCGTTTTAGCTTCACCGCCGGGAAATCGCAGTTCCTTCAGCCCAACGCCAATGTCGACCTGGCCCCGAGCTTTGGGTTGGGAGGCGTTCCATTCTCGCCGAACGAAGGCGGCCTGCCTTTGTTCATTATCTACAATAACGGCACTGGCAATATCAACGGTCTTTCGAATGCCGGCTCACAGGGCACGTCGAACGAAACTCAAAACGTCTATCAGATACTGGATAACGTCACCAAGACCCTGGGCAATCACTCTCTGAAGTTTGGCGTTGCCTTCCAGTCCATCCGAAACTTCTACAGGTATGCGCCGTCTTCCCTTGGCAACTACTATTTCACGGGACTTTACACGAGTGATCCAGCGTCGAGTGCTACCACTGGATCCGGTATCGCGGATTTTCTTGCCGATCAGATCAATACCTCAGCGATCTCGACTGCGCCAAACGTCAACGATGCCCGATGGTATAACTCCGCTTATGCACAGGACGATTGGAAGATTTCGAAGCGCTTAACCTTGAATCTAGGTGTGAGATACGACTACTTCCTCCCCTATAAGGAAAACTCAGGACGTCAGGAAAACTTCATTCCTGGCGCTCCACTTGCCAGTGGAGCAGGCACAGGCGTCCTGGAACTGCCGACCAGCATTCAGAATACGGTGTCCTTGGGGACTTTATTCCCGGCGATTTTGGCGAAGGATAACATTACTGTCCGATACGTGAACAACGAACGTCTCGTAAACACTCAATCGACGAACTTCGCTCCGCGTGTCGGTTTCGCCTTTCAGCCGGACCCGAAGACCGTCATCCGCGGTGGTTATGGCATCTTCTTTGGTGGTCTGGAAAGCAATGGCGGCAGTAACCTGGGAGATAACTTCCCGTTCAGGGGTCAGGTCAACACTAATCCCGTTGGCTGTTCGTTAGGTGATTGCCCTTCGAACGGGACTACCCTGGAGACAGGTCTGGCTGGCACGCTCACAAATGGCCTGCTGAACGCCGTCAATCAACCCGGCTTTCATGCCACAGATACCCAGTTCAAGTCTCCATATACGCAGAACTACAATCTGTCGTTTCAGGAATCGATATCGACGAACCTGGCTGCGACCATCAGCTACGTGGGAAATGTCTCCCGCCATCTGGGTACCTACACCGATCCGAACCAGGTTCAGGCGCTGTATCCTTCTGGAACCAACACGCAGGCGCTACAGCCGTATCCCGACCTCGGCGGGATAGGTACGATTCATTACGGTGGAGTCAGTACGTATAACGGGCTGCAAACCAAGCTGGAGAAGCGCACCTCACACGGTTTGAGCTTTCTGGCCACCTATACCTGGGCGCACGCGTTTGATGACAGCAACTCAGCCGGCGGTCTATCGAGCGGCATCGACGCACGGCAGAGAGCTCTTCTTCCGGCCATCACCGAATACACCAACTCTGTTTACGATGTTCGCAATCGTGTGACCTTGAATGGGAGCTATATGTTGCCCTTTGGCCGGGGACGAGCCTATTTGGCGAACTCCAACAAACTGGTTGATCTCTTGGCAGGAGGATGGTCGTCGAGTTTGACCTTCACTGCCCAGAGCGGATCGCCCTTCACTGTATTTCCAAGCAACAATGGAGTTGCTGGAACAGACGAAAGAAGAGCGATCCCGATACGCAATCCCTTCGCTCCCGGAGGTACACCTGATCCTTCGAACCTTGCTGCATTTACTGATAGCTCGGGCGGTCTTATTCCTTGTCCAACTTCAGTGAAAAATCGCGTCAATTTCTATAATCCGTGTGCCTTCGCAAATCCTCTGCCAACGCTTGCGGCAGGTACAAAAGTCACCGACCCGGCGACCGCAATTCAATACCTCGGTGGCAAGTCGAACCAGTTCTATGGACCTGGAAACAATGCGGTGAACATGTCCATCTTCAAAAACTTTTCGACGTATCACGAACAGTACCTTCAATTTCGCGCAGATTCCTTCAACGTCCTGAACCATCCGACGATCGCCAATCCAACCAATACATCCGATGGTCCAGGTGGAGGTTTGTTGAACGCTCCAAGGATTATCCAAAGCAACACCCCGAACTCTCGCTTCTTTCAACTGTCACTCAGATATGCGTTTTAGCAGAAATGTAAACGCTTCTTCCATAAGCCCATTTGAAAAGGGGACGAAGGAGGCCGCATAACGCGGTCCTCCTTTGTCCCGATCTGCCCAACGCAGTATTGACACTGAGAGATAGGAGGGAAACCTTCTTCGCTCATTTGTCTAGGGAGTCTCTCCATGCAGTGGTTTTCGAAGACTAGGGTTCTCGTCGCCGTTTTTGTGACCGTGTGTTGCCAAGCCGGATTTTCCGAAATAGGCCCTGTTGTCTTGTCCTCTCCTAACCAACGGCTTTCCATTCAGTTCACGACAGTAGCTGGAACCGAAAAGACTGGAACGGCGGGCAAACTAGTTTACTCGGTGACCTTCGCTGGGAAGCAGATAGTCGATGAGTCCGCACTTGCTCTGGAGCTGGTCGATCAGCCAGTTTTGGGAAGCAATGTACAGATCGTTGAAAGCACGCCTGGAAAGGGAACTGACGATTACACGCTAATAGCAGGTAAAGCCAGCGGAATTCACGATCAATATAACAGCGTTCAGTTACGCGCCGTCGAGAGGGCAGCCCCTCATAGGTCTCTTGTGATTGAGGCACGGGCTTATAACGATGGGATTGCGTTCCGCTATGTTTTACCCGAGCAGGATGGGATCAAAGAACTGCGTCTAAAGCAGGAAGACACTGAGTTTCGCATCAGTACGGATGCGACGACCTGGGCGCTGGCCCTTCCGAATTACCGCAGCAGCTATGAGAGTGAATATGTGAAGTTGCCGATCACGGCGTTCAGCAATCAAGGTGGTGTTTCAAGCAGCTTCTTAATCGGCTTGCCATTGTTGATGCACTCCCCAGGCGCGGCATGGATGGCCCTGACAGAGGCCGATCTCGAAGGTAATTCCGGCATGTACGTTACCAATCCTTCAGGGAATTGGGCTGGCCATTACTTCGTCTCGAAGCTTTCACCTCGATTCGACGATCCAGGTCTTGCGCTTACAGCATCCTTGCCACACCACTCTGCCTGGCGAGTCTTGTTGGTCGCAGAGGAGCCTGGCAAACTGATGGAGTCCAACATTGTGTCGGATCTGAATCCGCCGAATCGGGTGCAGGACACAAGCTGGATTCACCCAGGGAAAGCTTCATGGAACTGGTGGGCGGGTGACGTTGGGCCTGACGGTAAGGCCGCGTACACGACGAAGAACATGGAGTACTACGTCGATTTTGCCGCCAGCTCCGGCTTCCCCTACATGCTACTCGATGCAGGCTGGGCGGACGGACGCGACATCACCAAACTGCGCGGGAATGTCGACGTCCCCGAACTTGTGCGCTACGCCGCGAGCAAACATATCAAGGTCTGGATCTGGTTGTACTCGACCTCAGTGATGGATCAAATGAAGCAGGCGTTCCCTCTCTTCGAGAGCTGGGGAGTGGCTGGTGTAAAGATCGATTTCATCAATAGAGACGACCAGGAGGGAATCAAGTTCTACTATGACGTTGCGCGTGAAGCCGCAGAGCACCATCTGATGGTCGACTTTCACGGCGCGAGCAAGCCCTGGGGCATCGAGCGAACCTACCCGAACGTGCTCAGCTACGAAGCAGTCTTAGGAGCCGAGAACAGCAAGGTGGCGCGACGTGATAGTCCCGTAGATCGCACGGTCTTTCCGTTCACACGCATGGTCGCGGGACCTCTGGACTACACCCCGGGAGGCTTCAACAACGTAACCGAAGACGAATTCATCGGTAGAGACGTGAGCCCGATGATTATGGGCACACGAGCGCAACAGCTTGCACTCTACGTCGTCTTTCAAACTCCCTTTCAGATGGTTTCTGATAGTCCTCAGGCATATTTGGACCAACCCGCTTTCCAATTTATTCGGGATGTTCCGGCAGCATGGGACACAATGCGAGTATTGAATGGCGATCCAGGTGAATATGTAACCATCGCCCGAAGTCACGGAAAAGAATGGTACCTGGGTAGCATCACGAATTGGACTCCACGTGAGCTTCATGTCCCGCTCAACTTCCTTGGGACCGGCCGTTACACTGCCGAGATCTATCAAGACGCCTCCGACGCAGGTAGCAATCCGAAGAACGTCTCGATCAAAAAGCAGACTGTGCGCAACGGCGAACCTCTAACGCTGAAGCTTGCATCGGGAGGAGGCTGTGCGATCCGCTTTGTGCCAGAGAGCAACAACTGAGCGACTCTCCGAAGGGGCGGGGATGTTCGCCCTCTTCAAGATGGCTCCGTGCCAACGTGGCCGGAGACACGGTTTGAGAACAGAGGAAGGTTGCTGCGGAAGATAATATGCGGTGCGAGACGAAGTACGGAAGAGGTCTTCTTCTCTTCAAGCAGGTAAGTCATGAGGTTTTCAAAGGCGACCTTTCCTTGAGTAAATGGCCGCTGGTAAAGAGTCGCGAGAATCTGACCGTTTTCAATCAGCGGCACGAGATCTCCGAAGAGGTCCGTCGTGACAATCTGGATTTTTCCCAGCAGACCCTCTTCATGAAGCGCCTTGAGGACAGGGGCACTGTTCGCTGTGCTTATATACAGCCCCTGAGGCTTCACCTCTTCGCGGACAAGCGCCAACGTTTGCCGGTAGGCTTCCTTAGGGCGCTCATGCGACTCGATTGCGGGAAGCAGGCTGAGATGAGGAGCAATCATAGCAAGGGTCGCCGCAAAGCCGCGGAGCTTTTCGGCATGGTCAAGCGTGGAAAGTTCACCAGTGATTGTGGCGACATGCGCCTTGCGATTAAGCTTCAGAGCGAGAAGCTCGGCGGCCAACGCTCCGCTGGTGTAAGCATGTGTCGAAACCAGGCCGATTCTGCTGCTGTTCGGGGCGTCGCTCGACACGCAGAACATTGCAGTCCCATGCTCCGTCAATCGGTGAATGATCGAGTCAAGCTTTCTAGGGTTCCCCGGTGTGAAGATAATGCCGTCGTTGTCTTCCTTCAGCCGGGCCTCGAGAATCTCCGAATCCCCATATCCGAGGCGCGCGTATTCATGAAACGCGACTTCAACGTGCATTCCAACCGATGCCGCAGCCGCTTCGCGTATGCCGGCACGCAGCGGGTCGAAGAAGTGAGAGATTTCTTTGGGGAGGACAACAGCGATCTTTATTCTGCGATTGAGCCTCAAAGCCTGAGCCGCGAGATTAGGTTTGTAGCCCAATTGGTCCGCCATCTTTTGGACCTTCGCTTTTGTCTTCAGGCTGACGCCTCGACGGTCGTGCAATGCACGATCCACAGTTCCGATCGATATCCCGAGTGTCTCAGCTATTTCTTTGATTCCCGCGTTCTTCGGTGTGCTATTCATAGGTTTTGTAGTGGCAGCATTGAGCGCACGATCCATCGTACGGTGATTTTGCATCCACAGAACAGTCCTTTTGTTATGAATTTCTGCCGAGGCTCCCGAGACTCACGTAGCAGGTCAATCTCAAGACTGACGCGAGACATCGCAGCTGTCGATCCTGATCAAGGAAACAACCTTAGATCTCGGTTCC
This sequence comes from uncultured Edaphobacter sp., assembly GCA_964658525.1. Classification (GTDB taxonomy): domain Bacteria; phylum Acidobacteriota; class Terriglobia; order Terriglobales; family Acidobacteriaceae; genus Edaphobacter. The sequence continues at coordinate 11,555 of CAZZZG010000074.1, read as the reverse complement.
TTCGAGTCGGAAGCGGCTTTGCAGAAAGATTTCATGACCCCTACTAGACGAGAGTTTGTTCAGGGCGGTCTGGCTCTCGCTGCCATTCCGGTGAACGCGCGCTTTGCACTCAGCGAAGAGGCGGTGGCTGACCAGATCCTCTGGTACCGCAGCGAAGCGAAGCGTTGGCTCGAGGCTCTTCCTATCGGGAATGGAAGGATTGGCGGGTGCAGCGAATCGATGGGGCCCACGTGTGATCGTGTTCTCGTCTACGCGCTCTTTAGTATCTGTTTGGAAATTCAAGCGAGGCCCTCAATCGACTCCAGCTTCGGCAGCGAGCTTCGACGGGCGCGAGAGAAGCTCTCCCCCCTGCAGATTGGGCGTTACGGCCAGCTTCAGGAATGGTTGGAAGATTTTGAAGAGGCTCAGCCGAATCATCGGCACACCTCACACCTGATCGCCCTATATCCGGAGAATCAAATCTCCCCGGAAAAGACTCCTTCACTCGCCAAGGCTGCACGCATCACTCTGGAGCGCCGTATCAATCAACCGAATTGGGAAGATACAGAGTGGAGCCGCGCCAATCTCGTGAACTACTATGCCAGACTCTGGGATGGAGAGGCGGCACACCATCACTTAGTGGGACTCATCGCAAAAGCCACCGAAGACAATCTCCTCACCTACTCTCGTGGTGGCGTCGCTGGCGCGGAGCAGAATATCTTCGCAGTCGACGGCAATACTGCTGGAGCGGCCGGTCTCGCCGAAATGCTGTTGCAATCGCAGGATGATTTTCTGCATCTTCTACCCCGCTGCCGGCGGCGTGGCCCGACGGACGAGTCAGCGGTCTTTGTGCTCGACACCAACCGATAGTGTCTTTATAAGACAGCTATCTATAACAATTCGATGGAGCGACAAATGAGCGCTAGGGCAGCGGAGATGATTGGACGAGGGACTAACGGTGAAGCTTTCTGTGCAGCAAAGCCCAGATCAAAGTTTCGTTTCATAGTCTTACTTTGCATTGCATTAGGGAGTGCGTCCCTTCCTATGTTTGCGGAAGCGCAATCGAATGCATCTTTGATTCATTTTGACGATCAGTCGCGAGTCTTTCGTATCGATACGACTGGCATCTCCTATGTGTTCGGCATCAATGAAAAAAAACAACTGCAGGCGCTCTATTGGGGCAAACGTCTTAATTCAGCTGATACCTTCGCGATGCCGCATTCCGATCCTGGCGTATCCTCCTTCGAATCTTCGATCAACACGACGCAACAGGAGTTCGTTGGTTGGGGAGGAGGGCTTTACGTTGAACCTGATCTGAAGGTTACTTTCCCGGACGGAAACAGAGATCTGGTTCTGGAGTATGTCTCGCATCGGATCGACGGGAACCACCTCACCATTCTGCTGAAGGACATTTCGCGGGCGGTCTATGTCGAGTTGCAATATCACGTTGATGCCGCTACGGGCATTCTTTGGCGGTCGGCACAAGTACAAAACAAAACTTCCGGTCCGCTCACGGTTGAGGAGATTGCTTCGGGCACATGGAATCTGCCACGCGGCACTGACTATCGCTTACGCTATCTCACCGGTCGTTGGGCAGGGGAGTGGAACCTCCGCGAACAAAACATTCAACCTGGAAAAACAATTCTCGAGAGCCGCCGCGGATCGACGGGCGCCCAGAACAACCCGTGGTTTGCCATTGATAAGAACGGCTCGAATGACGAGGATCACGGTGATGTTTGGTTTGGCGCTCTCGGGTGGAGCGGCTCTTGGCAGATCAGCATTGAACAGGACGCTGCACAGCAAGTTCGCGTAACAGGCGGTCCCAATCGCTTTGATTTTGGCTATCGTTTGGCCCCGGGTGAGCACCTGCAGTCGCCCGACTTCTATGCTGGCTACTCTCATGACGGCATCGGAGGAGCTTCAAGACTTCTACATTGTTTCGAGATCTCAAACATCTTGCCCCATGCACCTGATCCGAAGCTTCGTCCTGTTTTGTACAACTCCTGGGAGGCGACAGAGTTCAAAGTGGATGAGGCTGGACAGGAAACCCTCGCGGAGAAGGCAGCGAGCATCGGCGTTGAACGCTTCGTTGTTGACGATGGCTGGTTCGGACAACGATCAAGCGATCGCGCTGGACTTGGCGATTGGTATGTGAACCCGGTCAAGTTTCCTCACGGTCTGAAACCGCTCATCGACAGGGTCCATTCATTGGGCATGGATTTTGGCCTTTGGGTCGAGCCAGAAATGGTTAACCCGGATAGCGACCTCTATCGCAAACACCCCGACTGGGTGTTGAACTTTACCGGCCGACCGCGGACTGAAGGCCGCAACCAACTGATGCTTAACCTCGCTCGTCCGGATGTTCGTGCTTATGTGTTTCAGTCACTCGATAAGCTGCTCAACGAGAATGACATCGCATTCCTCAAGTGGGACTACAACCGCAATTGGTCCGAACCGGGATGGCCAGCCGTTGCGCCAGAGGACGAGAAGAAGGTCTACATCGCCTATATGCAAAACCTATACTCCATCCTCGATGAGCTGCGTGCGAAACATCCGCAGGTCGAGATTGAAAGTTGTTCCGGAGGTGGCAGTCGGGTGGACCTCGGCATCATGCATTACGCGGACGAAGTTTGGCCCTCCGACAATACCGATGCGTTCGATCGTCTCTCGATACAGGACGGATTCACCTACGCCTATGCTCCAGGTGTAATGATGGCGTGGGTCACGGACTCGCCGACTTGGGTCAATCAGCGAACTCTGTCCCTCGAATATCGTTTTCTCTCTTCCATGCAGGGATCGCTCGGCGTCGGTGCAAACCTGAACAACTGGAAGCCTGAAGATTTTGCAACTGCGAAAAAAATGGTGACCCAATACAAACAAATTCGGGAAACCGTGCAGCGAGGCTCGCTCTATCGCTTAATATCCCCCCAGAAGGGAAGCGAGCAATCTGTAACTGAATCGGTATCAGAAGATCGACGACACGCCGTTGCCTTCGCCTTTCTCCACTCCAGCCAGATGCTATATCCCTTTCCAACGATTTATCTTCGAGGATTAAAGACCGACGCGATGTATCGCATCGAGGCGCTTGACGGGAAGCTATCCAAAGATCTCCCAGCTGTTGCCAGTGGCGCTTTCTGGATGCAGCATGGCGTTGACGTCGACATCCGCGGTGACTTCCAGGCGGCTGCTTTCACATTGGAGATGGTAGAGCGGTAGCCTGTCGCAATCGGCCGGCCTAGTTTCCACAGAACAAGCGTTATTTCCACAAAAATAAAGGTATTACGACCGGATGCATTCAAGCGGATTGCGAGTATCTTACGAATCAACGGAGGAGAAATCTTCCAGTAGGAGAGAGTAGACAGAGGCCATCAGGAGAACCGGCAACGGAACTCAAGAAGCACCCAGGCAACTGGATGCTTTGGATGAAACCAAGAAAGCTCTTACAGCGAATTCGATAGCGGAACGTATGGACGGCTCGGGCTCTGCTCGCAGTCACCAAACAATTCTGAGATTGCAATCAGTTGTGACCGGGGCGCCGAACCTGGTCTTCGAAAAATCGGAAAGCAGGGGCGAGTTCTCGAAAGAGAGTTCGCCCTTTCGATTTTAACTCGTTGTTACAGAAAGCGTAGTTATTGGTGAATGCCGACAGGGTCTTCGTAAAAGAAGCCCTGTCGGCTTTAGTTAGAGTTTATTCAGTTTCGTTGCTGAGAGCTAAGGTGCCTACGTCGCTTCCATTCCCCGCAGAGTAGACCGCTTGCACGGAGAAGGTATCGTTCTTCCCACAACCCGGGGCGAACAAGATAGGCACCTCAACCGAGCGTGTCGATGAAGGAGCAATCGGTCCCACCGGAAGCGGCATCGGAAGCAGGACCGTTGCCTTGCATCCATGATTGCCCATGTTCGGAACAATCGTGAAGTTATTCAGCAGCGTCTGTGTCGCAGCGGAGTTGCCTCCATTGGTCAGCGCAATCTGCCACAGGCGCAGGTCGGAGGGTCCGGCTTTCCGTGTAACCGCCGCACTTAGGTTCGGAGTGCCCACAATAGGAGCAACAGTAATGCTGTCCAGCCCAGGAGCGAATCCATTCGCATTAGGATTTCCAAACGATATAGTGTTGACCCCGGCTTGGAGCTGCACCGGAATGACGATGGGCTGTGGGTCACTGAAGGTACTGCCGTTTAGGTCAAGCTCGATCGGCGTACCATTGTTGACCGTTGCGAAAAAAGTGCGCGGGCCCTGCGTCGCGTAGTCCACCTCGAGCTGGTACATCCCGCTCTCTGGAACCGTCACATGATTGAAGGTCACGCTATTGGCCGCACCTGCTCCAAAGCTACCGACGATCGCGCCTCCCGAGCAATACGGGCAGCCACCAACGTTAGCCGTTCCAGTCAGCGTCGCGGCCTCCGCCTCATAGGTTGTGGATGTGCTAGGGATCGCATCGCCGTTCCCGCTGATAATGATGCGATCAAGTCCCGGCGCAAAGGTCCCGGCATTGCCGAAGGTGATCGAGTTGAGCCCCTTATTCAGCGTGACCGGAACAGTGGTGGAAGCTGGAAGGTTGAAGCTGCCCCCGCCAAGGTTCAGCGTGGCCGACGGCCCTCCGTTGATGCTGTACTCATACGCGCGCGGGTCTTCAGTGAGGTAGTCCACCTCCATAAGGTAAGTTCCAGCGCGTGGAGCTTGTACATTGTTGAACGTGACGGTATCCGTGCCAGGAGCGCCACCCAGAAATCCGGCTTCGGCTCCCCCTGAGCACGCAGAGCAGTTGCTAACGGTAGCGGTTCCAGTAAAGGTTCCCGATTCACCCTCGTAAACAGTGCCCCCCGGCTCCGAAACGCTGCCCAGGCGACGAACCTTGAGCACGCGCGATCCATGGCCGGCCAGAACTGTACTGAAATTACTGGAGAAGCCGCCCAGGTTGATCCGATTCCACACATCGCGCACACTGGCAGCAGTGGCAAAACCCAGGTCGCTCCACTTAACCGTAACCTTGGTAGGAAACGCATTCAGGCTGAAGAGCGCCACATATTCATATCCGTCATTCGTATCAGAGACCCAGACTGGCGTGAAACCTCCTCGCACCTGCGCACCCGGATGCTCCGACTGATCAATTGCGATAACTTCATCATTGCTCAGGGCTGACTTGGCAAAGCTGTCCAGCTTAGTCAGGTCGCCTCCCAGATACATCGGTGCATTCACCATGGCCCAAAGTGTGATGGCCGACTGCTTCTCATCTTGGGTAAGGCCATCGAGTGCGCCGTCTCCCACATCCAGCGTATCCAGATCGTTCCAGCCCATCGCGGGGCCCACACTGTGCTCCCAACCCACAGCCTCATACTCGCGCAGAACAACGTGTGGCCAGTCAGTCAGCGTTGCGCAGCCGCCTTCGCATTCAATGTCCTGGTCGATGCGGCGAGCATTCGAGAACTGCTGCCACGTACTGAGGAAGTCCTGGTCGATATCCCACGAAACCGTCAGCCAGATAGGTCGCCCGCTCTGTGCAATGGCCTTCGACCATGCTTCCACGTCGGGACGATCGTCAATAGCCAGGCTGTCCACATCTGAGCCCGGAGCCACCGAGTCCAGCTTGATGAAATCAATGCCCCATGAGGCAAACAGACTCACAATCGAGTTGATATATTCCTGCGCGCCCGGCTTGGTGAAGTCGATCTTATCGTGGAAGGGATGGGGTGGAGGAGCCGCAAAGGTGTTGCCCTGCGCCAGCGGAATCGCGACAATCTGCTGCGTTGTATAAAGCGTCCCAAGGATAGGGAAGTTGCCATCAACCGCCGGTTGCTCAATGCCGGGAATCCAGTAAATCCCCGCCTTCTGGCCATTCGCGTGGATGTGAGCAATCAAGGCCTTAATGTCAGGGAAGTTTGGAGCAGCGGGAATCGGTCGCCCGTTTGCGTCAAAAGTGGACATCCATCCCGAGTCGATATTGATGTATTGGAACCCATGCTGCTGAAGCCCCGAGGCTGCCAGCGCATCCGATTGCGCCTGAATATTGGCCTGCGTAAGGAAACTGCTGTTGATCGTCTGCTCGCTGAACGTGCTCCAGCCAAGATAGGGTTTTTGTCCTACGCCATTTACCTGTGCCTCTGCACGTGAATGCGGAAGGAGTAATCCGGTCGCGGCTAGAGCTAACGAACAAATATATTTGCAAGTCTGGAACGAACCAAAACCGCGAAGCCTGGTTTCCATGGGATTGCCTCCTGGCACTTTGTGCACTCGGGTAAGAGTAGAATTTGGCGAAGCTCAAATGCGGTAACGTAAACGCTAGATAGGCCAAGATTGAAACACGCCGACTGTAGATGTACCGATTTACATCTGTCAAGAAAAAGAATGTAATTTCTTTGTTAGCCGAAAAATTATTGTCAATACTGGTCTTTAGTCGTCTATTTGCTGACGATGCTGCTTAGAAAGAGGAGAAATGGCGAGTTGGCGAAAAATTCAGCCTACGTTAACGTTAGCGCACCCAGGCATCCCGTAAAAAATCGAAGCTCCCCGCCCCACGCGGCACAACTCCTTCAACTCGCCGAGTATGAATCACCTCGTTATTCGGATACCACATCGGAATTCCCGGCAGATCCTCCGCCAGAATCTTCTGCACCTCGACGTAATCTGCTCTTCTCGCCGCCCTATCCGAACTAGCCGACGCCTCCGTCAACAAAGCATCCACGCGCCCATTCGAATACCGCCCCCGATTTCCCCCCTTCGGCGGAAAGCTGCTCGAAGCATAGGCGTACCGAAAGATATCCGGATCTTCATTGCTCCCAATCCATCGCAACGCATACATCTGGAACGCACCCTTCGTCACATCCGCATAGAACGTCCCAAACTCCGCCGACCGTATTTCCAACCGAATCCCCGCCGCTCGCAGTTGCTGTTGCAGCACCGTCACCATCAGCCGAGTCGTCTCATCCGTACTCGTCTTCATCGTCAGCCGCAGCCGCACACCATCTTTGCCAGCAGGGAAACCTGCCTCCTCCAGCAACCTCTGCGCGCGCGCCACATCATGCGGATATTGCCCCAACTCCGCATCCGTCGCCGCCGCCCAGTGTCCCTCCGGCAGCAACGTATCCGCCAGCCGAGCCTGCCCCCGCCAGATCGCATCCACAATCGCCTGCCGATCCATCGCACACGCAATCGCCTGCCGCACCCGCTTATCCTTCAACAACGGATCTGTAACATTAAATGTCACATAAACCACCGGCGACCCAATCCCCGACTCCACCTTCAAGTTCGGCGCACTCTCCAGCGCATGCACCATATCCAGCGTCACCACGTTGCTGGCCACATCCGCCGACCCTTTCTTCAACTCCAGCGCACTCGTAATCGCATCCGGCACCACCTCAAACCGCACCTGCTCAATCTGCTGCGCACCGGCAGGTACCTCCGGCATCCCTGCCCAGTAATCATGATTCCGCGCAACGATCACCTCTTTATCCTGCACCGCGCTCACAAACCGAAACGGCCCCGACCCCACCGGATGCAATCCAAAATCTCTCCCGCTCCCACGCGGCACCACGCCAAACAAGCCATCGCTCACATTGAACAACAGCCCCTCATCAGGCCGTTTCATATGCACCACAACCGTCAGCCGATCTCTCGCCTCAACCTTATTCACCGCCGCGAAGCCCCCGCCTTTTGCGGTAACAACCGAACCATCGATCAAGCTCCTGATCGTGTAAGCAACATCCTCCGCCTCAAGCGGCCTCCCATCATGAAACCGAACTCCATCGCGCAGATGGAACACCCACGTGAGCGGATCAGGCTGCTCCCAACTTTTAGCCAACCAGGGCTGCAACTCATAGTGCTCATCCTTTTTCACCAACGCATCGAAGATCAGCCCACCCACTCGCTCCGACTGCGCATCCGCCCCCACCCGCAAGTCCAGATTATTCGGACTGCTCTCAATAATCACCACCACCGAACCCGGTTCTTCCACGCGCCCGCGACACCCAGTGATTCCAACGGACACAGCCGCAAACACCATGCAAACCCATCGTCGCCGAATGCTACCCAACATTCCTGTAGACCACGTACTGACCAAAGATGTCGTCATCTTGTCCAAAGCGCGCCGGGAAACTCTAAGGCTCTCATCTGACTTTCAGCATTACCGCCAGATCTATCAAGCATGAGTTATCTTCCCCAGCACCACAGCCCTCTGCGCTCCGGTAGCCGCAGGAATATTCCCCGGCAGATTAAACCAGCTCAACCAGGCAAGCAGCGCAAACGCCACCCCCTCCTTGGCCTGTGACGGAACGCCCAACTCCTCCATCAAACGCACCTTCACTCCCATCGGTTCCAATCCTTCTGTCAGCAAGCCGATCAAGGAAGCATTCTTTGCCCCTCCTCCTGCAACTACGAACTCCACCGGCGACAGCGGAGCCGCCTGTCCCACGTGTCCCCACACAAACTTCTGGTAAGCCTTCAAGATCGACGCAGACGTCAACGCAGTTGCGGTAGCAATAACATCTTCGTCTCTATCCTCACTCCCACCAGCCTTGCGGCACATCGCAATAAATCTCGAAACAAACGTCTCTCCAAACTGCTCTCGCCCGCAAGACTTTGGCGGCAGGGCAGAGAAGTATGGTTCTTTCAAAATCATCTCCACCACATCCCGCAGCACGAGTCCTGTCCGAGCCACTGCACCGCCGCGGTCAAAGTCGCGCTCATACAGCCTCTTCATACAGGCATCGATCACCATATTTCCCGGCCCTGTATCGAACGCCATCAACCCATCCACTCCCGTCTCTGCCGGAACAGAGGTAAGATTCGCAATCCCGCCTAGATTCAGCAAAACCCTGCTCACCTTCGCCGAGCGAAACATGCAGTAGTCCAGCATAGGCACCAGCGGAGCGCCCTGTCCCCCGGCAGCCAGATCCGCCGGTCTGAAGTCGCTCACAACTGGAATCCTCAGCCGCTCCGCGATCACTGCCGCCTCGCCCATCTGCCATGTGGCACGCGTCGCCTTCCCTAAAAAGTTCTCCAGAGCCCCCTGGTGGTACACCGTCTGCCCATGACAACCCACCAACTTTACCTTCACCCCAAACTTCTCCTGCGCCTTCGCGACTGCGTCTGCATACACCTCACCCAATCGCCAGTTCAACCGCGCAAGCTCTGCCACGGGAATCGCATCAGCATCCATCGCACACAAGACAGCCGCTCTCAGAGCCTTTGGATAAGCCACACCCAAATGCCCCAGCAGCTTGATTCGAGGTGTCCCATCTGCGTGAAGCGGCGGCGAAATCCTGCAGATCGCAACGTCCACACCATCCGCCGAGGTACCACTCATCACTCCAGCCACCACCAAACTCTTCACAAAGCCTCCCCAACCGAATGACACCGGGCAACGCCCGGTCCAATGCATTCAAAATCACCACGAAAAGGTATGCACGTCACGAAGTGACCGCCCCGCGCGCAGCGGGCCCGTCCGGCAGGACATCATCCTTTCAACTCCCTCTGCAACTCCGCCAACAAATTCAAAGCATCCCTCGGAGTCAAACCATCCACATCCGCCTCCGCCAGCCGGTCCACAATCCTCTGCGACAACGGAGTAAACATAGTCATCTGCATCTGCGCCCCCTGCGCAGGTGAAGCTTCTCTCACCTGCTGCGTCTCCGCCCGCTCGTGCACCTTCAACACTTCGCGAGCACGCGCAATCACACCAGACGGCAGACCAGCCAACCTCGCAACCTCAATCCCATAGCTCTTACTAGCAGGCCCAGCCTCCACCGTATGCAAAAACACAATCCCCCCCGCCGTCTCCTTCACCGTCACACGCAGATTCGTCAGCCTCGCCAGCCGATCCGCAAGCAGCGTCAGCTCATGATAGTGCGTCGCAAACAGCGTCCTCGCCCCAATTCGATCATGCAGATGTTCCACCGTAGCCCAGGCCAGACTCAATCCATCATAAGTAGCCGTTCCTCGCCCCATCTCATCCAGCAGCACCAGCGAGCGGTTCGTCGCCGTATTCAAAATCGCCGCCGTCTCCGTCATCTCGACCATGAACGTCGACCGCCCCCGCGCCACATTATCGCTAGCCCCAATCCGCGTGTAGATTCGGTCCACCAACCCCAGCCGCATCCTCTCCGCAGGAACGAAGCTCCCCATCTGCGCCATCACCACCAGCAGCGCAGCCATCCGCAGGTAAGTGCTCTTCCCCCCCATATTCGGCCCAGTAATCAGCAGCACCGCAGGCCCCGCATCCGCATCCAGATGAACCGAGTTCGGCACAAATCGTCCCCCACCCGACTCCTCCATCCGTCTCTCCACCACCGGGTGCCGAGCCTGCACAAACTCCAGCACACCCGACTCCTCCACCTGTGGCCTCACCCATCCACGCAGCGCAGCCAGGTGCGCAAAACACCCCAGCAGATCGATCTCCGCGATCTTCCTCGCAGTCTCCCGCATCCTCCCGGCAGCCTCCAGCAACTGCCGCCGCAACTCCGCAAAGATCTTTTTCTCAATCTCCCCACTCCGCTCCTGCGCGGTCAAAATCTTCGTCTCATACTCCTTCAACTCAGGAGTAGTAAACCGCTCCGCATTCACCAACGTCTGCTTCCGCTCATAATCCGCCGGCACCGCCTTAGCATTCGCCTTCGTCACCTCAAGGTAATAACCAAACACATTATTAAATCTCACCTTCAGCGACCCAATCCCCGTCCGTTCGCGCTCTCTCTCTTCAATCGCCGCCAGAGCCTGCCGCCCACTCCGGCTCAGCTCCCGCAGTTCATCCAACTCCGCATCCACCCCCTCGCGAATCGCCCCACCATCCCCAAGCGAAACCGGCGGCTCCTCCACAATCGTCCGCACAATCATCTCGTGCAGATCCTCCAGCGGATCGACACTCTCCCCCAACTCTCGCCACCTCGCACTCTGAAACAAACGAACCGCCGCCATCACACCCGGCAAACACCCCAGCGTCTTTGCAAGCGCCACCACCTCTCGTGGCCCAGCCGAATCCAGCGCCACCCTCCCCAGCAACCTCTCCAAATCCAGCACCCCATCCATCGACCGCCGCAGCTCCTCCCGCCGCCGCAGATCACCCGCAGCCTCACCCACCGCCTCCAGCCGCGCCTCAATCTCCCCCAACGCACTTGCCGGCCTTAGCAGCGAAGCCCGCAACAGCCGCTTTCCCATCGGAGTACAACAAGCATCCATCGTGTAAAACAACGTAGTTTGCACCGACTCACCCGAAAACAGCGGCTCCACCAGCTCCAAATTCCGCACACTCACCGCATCCAACTCCAAACAAGTAGACCGCTCATAAAACCGCAGCCCATCCACATGCTCCAACCCACCCTGCTTGGTCGCCCGCATGTAATGCAACAGAGCACCAGCAGCCACCGCAGCCGCCTCATGCCCACCCAACCCCATCCCATCCAGCGAATGCACCTTAAAGTGATTCCGTACCAGCGGCACCGCATAATCGGCCGTAAACACCCACTCCTCCACCGCCGTCTTCGTCCGAATCCCGTCCAGCCCCGCCGCCGTCTCGCTCTCACCCGCCAGATTCACGCCACCCAGCAATCCCGTCCCATACAGCAACTCCACCGGCCGCACCCTTCCC
>CAZZZG010000073.1:0-20526 GCA_964658525.1 uncultured Edaphobacter sp. | reverse complement strand
TGCCGCTGAGGATAAAGAGCAGCGGGAGGCGGTTGAGGCTCGCAACGGACTGGATTCGTTGGTCTACAACATCGAGAAGATGTTGAAGGATGCGGGCGATAAGGTTCAGGCGTCGGATAAGACCGAGGTTGAGACGGCTCTGGCAGAGGCGAAGACAACTCTGGCTGGAACGCCTAGCGCGGCAGAGCTGAATGCTGCGAAGGATCGTCTAACGACTGTGAGCCACAAACTTGCAGAGGCGATGTATAAGGCGTCCGCGGCATCAGCACCGACCGATGGTGCGACAGGAGCGACGGAAACGCACGAAGAGCCGAAGAAGGATGAAGGCGTGATCGATGCCGAGTATGTCGATGTCGATGATAAAAAGTAAGTGTAATCCGTAACGGTTAGTTTTGACGTAATAAAGGTGAGGGGCGTTCCTGATGGGGTGCCCCTCCTTTTTATAGGGTGCCATACGGCGATAGACGTGTAGAGTGCGTCTATCACCAGAAAGGTGTGTAGCGGTGAGCAGAAGAAACATGGAAGATAAGTATGCAGGAACGTTTTGGATGGAGAACCTGGAACTCAATCGATTGCTTGGAGGAAGAACCATGACCGAGACGATGTGGAAGTGCGACCAGGTTCGAGCAGGCCGGCTGTACAACCGGATGATGTTCGACACCAAGGAAGAAGCAGTAAAGTTCGCCCAGCGGATGCAGCAGATGGAGCCCGATCAGATGTTTTCAATCGAGGCGATTGAGGCGCGGCAGGTCTGGAACTAATGCTTTGATGAAGCGCGACGGTGGGAGTTGCGCGCTTTCTGGTACTCGAAGGAGATAGAGACAATCAGGGAAGTGAGGACGAAGGAAGGCGCGACTTCAAGTGCGTTGGCCGTCGTCCTTGCTGTTTTGTAGGTCGCTATTGGACGAGAGATCTTTCGGCAGCTTGCGGGACGCATCAAAAGAGGCTGGAGGACATCGGGTGGTGAATTGGGAGGCGGTTCAGGCGGTGGCAACGGCTGCTTTGGTGGTTACGAGTGCTGGCGCTATCTCTTACGCCGGGTTACAGCTGAGACATGAGCGGGATTATCGGGCGGTTGAGAACCTTGAGAAGCAGCTTAGCTTCTTTTTGTCGGAGAACTTTGTCTCGGTGAGGCAGAGGCTGGCGGAATCTCGGCTGGAGGGCGACGAGTTGAAGGACTGGACGCTTGAGGAGCCGCCTGTGAGTGCTTTCGAGGTGCTGGATTTTTATGAGCATCTGTCGTTGCTGGTGAAGAAGGGCCATTTGGATGTGTATGACGTGTGGCACACGTTTTATGAATGGGCGCAACCGGTATATGTGGATATGCAGCAGTTGATCGAGAGCGAAGAGAGTGCTTATACGGAGCACTACCGGGATTTGCAGAAGATGATGCGGCAGATGGATGAGATTCAGATGGACAAGATGCAGACGCAAAAGGGAGACCATTGGGCGCTGTGGACTCCGGAGCGCATTATCGAACACTACCGGTATGAGTTGAAGACCAGCGGACGGCCGCGACGTGTTCGGCGGCGACATCAAACGCAGGTGACTGCAACGAGGTTGAGGGAAGATGCCTGAGGGAAATGAGATTCACCGATGGGCCGAGAGGCATTCGGCTGCGTTTGCAGGGAAAACTGTTCGGGTGGACGGACCGCAGGGGCGGTTTACCGATGCGGCGATGATTGATGGACGAAAGCTGAAGCGCGTGCTGGCTGTGGGCAAGCATCTTGGATATGACTTTGGGAAGGACCTAATTTTGCATGTGCATCTTGGGTTGCAGGGAGATTTCACGGAGGGTTCGGGACCGCTGCCGGCGGTGCGTGGTGCCTTACGGCTGCGGATGTGGAATGACGCGGCGGTGAAGAAGCCAGCGGTGCCGGGGGTGAGCAGGCGGCATGCGTGGTATTCGGACGATGATGGGACTGGGCATATCGAATCGTCGAAGGTGGCCTGGGTGGAGTTGCGTGGACCGATGGACTGCTCGATCTATTCGCAGGAGAAGTGGGATGCGCTGCTGGAGCGGTTGGGGCCTGATCCGTTGAATGGAGACGGGCCGGAGAAGATGATCGCTAGGATAGCAAAAGCAAGAAGGCGGTTGGAGAGTTGCTCATGGATCAGTCGGTGGCGGCGGGAGTGGGAAATATCTTTCGCGCGGAGTTGCTGTTTCGGGCGCGGCTGAGTCCGTTTACTCCGGGGAAGGAAGTAGCGGAGAGCACGCTGCGGTCGATATGGAAGGAGGCGGTCGTGTTGATGAAGGCCGGGATGGTTGACCGGAGAATCGTGACGACGAAGCCGAAAGATCGACCGCATAAGAGCGGACCCGTACTGAAAGAAGAGGCGCACTATGTGTATCGGCGGCAGGGGCGGCCTTGCTTTATCAGCGGGACGAAGATTTTGACGAAGGTGATGGCGGGGCGGAATCTTTTTTGGTGTCCGGTCTGCCAGGTAGAGCAGCAATCGAAGGCCGAGTAAGGTTTAGAGATGCGCGTGAGGCGCATTGGTAAGAGAATGGAAAGAAGATTATGGCGACGACACAGAACAAGGACTACTACGGCACGCTGGGCGTGAAGAAGACAGCGACGGCGGAGGAGATTCGCAAGGCATTTCGCAAGGCTGCGCGGAAGTATCACCCGGATGTGAATCCGAATGACAAGAAGGCTGAGGAGAAGTTCAAAGAGATCTCCGAGGCAAACGATGTTTTGAGTGATGACAAGAAGCGGAAGATCTACGACCAGCTTGGCTTCTACTCTGACAATATCGACCCGGCTGCGGCCGAGGCTGCTGCGCGAGGCGGCTATGGCGGGGGTGCGTCTTCTGGTGGTTATGGTGGTGGGCGTCCTGGTGCGGGCCGCGGCGCAGGGCAGGAGGTTCCGTTTGATTTTGGGGGCTTTGATTTTTCGGACTTTCAGAGTGGTCGCGCGCAGCAGCAGGAGTCGGGCGGTGGATTTAGCGGAAGCTTCAAGGACATCTTCAGTGGGATGTTCAATGGTGGAAGACAGGCCGCGCGTGGGCCGCAGCCGGGGACCGATCTGGAGTACCAGGTGAACGTCGATTTCTGGACAGCAGTGCGGGGCGGGGTGACGCGGTTGGAGATTCAACGGCAGGAGGTTTGTCCGACATGCAAGGGCAAGTCGACGACGGGCGGAAGTGTGGAGTGTCCGGAGTGCCATGGATCGGGTCAGGTGACGCAGATGGGCGGCCGGATGAAGTTCAATATCCAGTGTCCGAGGTGCGGTGGGTCGGGAAAGGTGCAGAACTCATGCCCAACCTGCGATGGCGAGGGCGTGGTGGCCAAGCGGGAGCCGCTGGAGTTTCGCATTAAGCCGGGGACCCGGGATGGACAGAGGATTCGGTTGGCGGGCAAAGGCAACGCTGGTATCAATGGCGGGCCGGCTGGCGATCTTTTCTTAATTATCAAGGCGGGATCGCATCCTGTGTTTACGCGAACGGCGGATGACATATATGTAACTGTTCCGGTTACGATGACGGAAGCGGCCCTGGGAGCGAAGATTGATGTGCCGACGATCGATTCGCATGATGGCGGCGCGAGGACGCAGTTGAAGATTCCACCAGGGACACAGACGGGACAAAAGCTGCGGTTACGGGAGAAGGGGGTGCCCTCGGCTTCGCGGGAGGGTGTGCGCGGCGACGAGATCGTGGAGGTGAAGATTGTCGTGCCGAAGGTGCATGATGAACGGAGCAAGGAGATTTTGCGGGAGTTGGCGAAACTGAATCCGGAGGATCCTCGCGAGGATCTGTTTCAAAATGTTTAAGTCTCGGATATTCTGTGCACCCGACCTCACGTTTTGCTGCATCCAAGTTCATCAAGAAATGTTTTGATGTAAATGGCTTGTTTGCACTAAAAGTCGTGCATCCGTGTTGAAATCTGCTCAAGATCGGAGGTGACTCCATGCGGCATCCGGCTAAGGCGCTGATGCTTTCAGGTCTTCTGGTTTCCGTGCTGGCTTGCGTGGGGTCGCTGGTGGGGCAGGGTCGGTCTACTCCGACTGCGGATGAGATCGTTCGTCGGATGTTAGTGAAGAACGACGAACGCCAGACCGCGCTCGAACACTACAGAACAGACCGAACCTACCAGCTGGACTATGACGGCACGGGCGGCAAACATCATGCGGAGATGATCGTGCGGGCTGAGTATCAGGCGCCCGGCCGAAAGAACTTTACGGTGCTGTCGGAGTCCGGGTCGAAGATACTTTGCCGCGAGGTTTTGCGGCGGCTTGTGAATAAAGAAGAGGAGACGTCGGAGAAGACGGACTGGCAGCGTGCGATGTTTTCCGGTGACACCTACACGGTACAGCTCATCGGCCAGGACCAGCTGGCGGGAACGAACACCTGGGTTTTGAAGGTAGAACCTAAGGTTTATAGCAGCGTGGCCTATCGCGGAAAAGTCTGGGTGAGCATGGACGACTTTGCAATGGTACGGGTGATGGGTGAGCCAGCGAAGAGTCCTTCATGGATGCTGGATAGCGCGGCGTTCGACTCCTGGTACATGCGGCGGGGAAATGTATGGGTTCCGGCGAAGAATATCTCGACGACACATGTCCGGATCGGCGGTGAGGCGAAGGTGACGATCGACTACGGCAAGTATGACGTACTTCTAGTTCGACCGGTCGTAGCTGCAGATCAGCGTGAACACGCAGACGCGTCGGTTGAGAGGGCGGGAAGACCAGTTGCTGCCAGTCTGACTCGGTAGATCGAAAGGACGCCAGTCGATAAGTACTAGCGTCTATGCTTGCCAGACTGCCATCTTCGTGGGTGAAGTGTTGCTGCGGTCCGAGATGGATATATTGTGGCTGGAAGAGCGGGGCAGGACGAATTCATTGACGAGACTGGCAAGGTATTGCGTGGTCTCGGGGGCGATACCGGCTATGCGAGCGCCGAGCCAGGCCTGTGGAGTGATGGTGATCTCAGCGCGACCTGCGAGGACGGCGTTGTAGATATGGTTCGCGGCACGGTTGACTGAGGCTGCAAGCAAAGGAGTTTTGGCGGAGAGTTTGAACCATAGCTCCTCTTTCTTTGTCTGTCCGGTGAAGTGGGCATGAGCCTCTCCCTTGGTGCGCATGAGACCCGGGCATACGGTGGTTACGCGGATACCTTTGTGGCGCAGTTCTGCATGAAGCCCTTGCGAGTAGCCTACGAGAGCGAACTTGCTGGCGACGTAGGGGAGCATGTGGGGCATGGCGAATTTGCCGCCTATGCTGGCGATGTTGACGATGGATGCTTGACCGAACATGGGATTGCGTTGGAGCAGATGTGGAAGGACTGCCTGGGTGGTGTAAAGCGCGGCGAAGAAGTTGGTGGCCATGGCGCGCTGGTAGGCTTCGAGGGGTTGATCTTCGACGGGGCCGACTTCAATGACTCCGGCGTTGTTGATGAGGATGTCGATGTGGCCAAAGAAGCCGACGGTATAGTCGACCAGTTTAGCTGCCTGTTCGGGGTCGGTGAGATCGGCGGGGAGCGGGAGGATGTCGTCGGGATGCTGGACGGCCTTGTGCGCGACAAGGGTGTTGCGGGCGTGGGTAAGTTCGTCGGAGTTGCGGGAGACTAGTACGAGTTTTGCTCCGGAGCGGCCATAGCGGTGCGCAAGAG
The DNA here is from genome assembly GCA_964658525.1 of uncultured Edaphobacter sp. Lineage (GTDB taxonomy): Bacteria > Acidobacteriota > Terriglobia > Terriglobales > Acidobacteriaceae > Edaphobacter. The sequence goes on along the minus strand of CAZZZG010000073.1, from coordinate 14,919 downwards.
CGAGACCCAGGCCCCGGGAGCCGCCGGTGATAAGGACGACACGGCCGCGGTGGCGCTTTGGGGGCGCGGGCCTGAGTGCGCGGGCAGCGGCAATGGCACCGACAGCGGCGATGCCGGTGATTCCGGCAACTCCGGCGATGATCTGCGTGGCGTGAAGTGCGGCTCGGGCGGTCTTCATAGTGGTAGATGAGATGCTGATTCCCGGGGCGGCGGTGTTTAGTTGACTTGCATATGTTGTGAAGAGCTAGACTTCGGTAAGGTATCTGGTCGGGACTGAGATTTCAGGGGTTGAGACTATGGCGACAAAGCGGAAGAGCAAGGGCGCGTACATGATTTCGTCTGTAGCGGAGATGTACGAAATTCATCCGCAGACGTTGCGTTTGTATGAGCGGGAGGGGCTGCTGCGGCCGTCGCGGAGTGAGGGCAATACGCGTCTTTATACCGATGAGGATCTTGAGCGGCTGGAGTTTATTTTGAACCTGGCGCGGGATCTGGGCGTGAATATCGCAGGAATTGCGATTGTGCTGCAGATGCGGGAACGGATGGAGGAGATGAATCGGCAGATGCAGGGGTTCGTCGACTATGTGCGGTCGGAGATGTTGACGCGGATGCAGCAACAACAGGCCCCTGGGGCCGGGTTAGTTCCGTTTCGGCGCCAGGTTGTGATTCCGGGCCGGAAGGATAAGAAGACCGGCTGAGGAGTTGAGTTATCTGGGTCCCAGACGAACCAGAACGCCACCGGGGTTGAGGCGGTAGCGTTCGCCGCGGTAGATGATCTCTCGCCCAAAGTAGCTGGCGGCCCAGGTGTAAAAGCCGAGGAGATCGCAGAGGGGATAGAGCCAGAAGAAAATGAGCGATAGCCTGTCGCGCATGATGGCAAAGCCAATGAGCAGGGCCTGAAGACAGCGACTGGCGATTGCGGCAACGAGAAGCCACAAGCCAATGGTGGGTCGCCCGATGGCGAGTCCGGAGAAAAAGCCGAGGAGACCGAAGGGCATGGCGTAGGTCAGACCGGTGCCGAGGTGTCCGGCGGGACGGGAGCAGCGAGTGTTCTTAGCCCAGCTGATCTGGTGACGCAGACCGGCCATGTAGCTCCCATAGTTGATGCAGTGATCGACGATGGCTGTTGAGAGAATTACCTTATAGCCTTTTTCCGCGATGCGATTGCCGAGCCAGAAGTCGTCGGCCAGTAGATCTCCCATGTCTCTGAAGCCGCCGATCTGATCGATGAGGGCTTTTCGGGTGAGGAGTGTGGGACCGAGCCCGAATTTGATGTCTTCGATCAGATTTGCGGTTAAGACGCCACTGGAGAACTCTACGGTTTGCGTGAGGGCAGTGGGCAGCGAGGTGTCGGCTGCTGGTTTTCCTCGAAAGACGCAGGTGACCAGGCCGACGGCGGGGTCGGCTAGAGGCTGCAGTATGTCGTGGAGGTAGGTAGGGCTGACGTGAACGTCGCTGTCGGAAAAGAGAACTATCTCGTGCTGTGCTGCTTCAACGAGGAGCGACATGGAGAAGATCTTGGGGTTTTGCCAGAGCGGTTCGCCTGAGGCCAGGAAGCGTACGGGGACGGATGGAAATCGTGCTGCGACTTCCTGAGCGCAGAGGATTCCGGGATCGGAGAGCGATCTTGCGCAGAAGATAAGCTCAAACTCCGGATGGTTGAGGCTGAAGAAGCTTTCGAGGTTCTGCTCAAGCCCGAAATCCTTGCCGTGGAGAGGTTTGAGGATGCTAACCGGAGGTGCGTAGCTGCCTTGATCGTTGCGCCGGGAGCGGAATCGAAGGCCACCGATGAGAGCCAGAAGAAAAGATACTCCGGAGGTCACGATGCCGAAACAGCCAAGGGCAAATGCAACGCGGCCGATCAGGAGCAGGATGGGGAACATAGCTTCTGTAAGGATATCGGCTCGTGTTGGGTTGTGCCACTGCGGGATGGTTGCTGCGGAGGGTGATCGAAGAGCGATCAGCGGTTGGAGAGGATGAATTTACCGCCTTCGGCTGCGAGGAGGTGGACCGGGGCGAAGCGTGCAAGGTCGGCGGCACGCTGTTTGTTGAAGGTAAGCAGGAAGATGCGCTGAGAGCCGGACCAGGCTTGACGGAGTCCGTCGTCGGTCCCGAAGATGGGTGGGGCATCAGGCCAGAAGGAACCATACCAGGGGCCGTAGATTCGCCCGTTGACGAGGGCTGCCTGTTGGCCGGTATAGAAGAGGATGGATGAGCCGGAGGAGAGCCAGCCATCGATGATGACGCGATCGCCGGGCCGGATATCCTGATTTACGGTGGCGGCGAGGGCCTTTGACCCAAGGATGGGATAGAAGCGGACGAGACCTTCGTGTGCGGCGAGAAGGGTGAGGGTCATCGCCAAGGCGAGGACGAGATTCGCAGCGTAGGTGAACGAGCGGCGTCGCAGGAGGTAGCTGCCGAAGCCGACGCCGAGCATGCTGAGAGCGACGGCGACGAGCGGACCACGGAAGATTCCCATGGCGTCGTCGGTGAGGTCGAAGAGATGGCCGAGGGAGAGGTTGTAGAAGTCGGGGTTGGAGTTGAGAAGTGAGGCTAGATCGGCGCCGGGAGCGGGGTGCGGTGCGGTGATGGCGAAGTATCCGCAGACGATGGCAATGATAGTGGTGAGGGGAAGGAGAAGATAGACGTGCCAGTGGAGGGCGCTTTCGGTGGCCGTGTCGCCGGTCTCGTCGAGTGTTGAGCGTGAGGGTTGGTCGGCGCGGGCGAGGAGACCGCCGGCCATGAGGCACAACGCCGGTATTGCGGGAATGGAGTAATACTCCTGACGGCTTGAAAGGGAGAAGAAGCCCATGACGAGGATGCTCCATAGGAGGAGAGAGAGAGCGGCTTGGTGGTCCCGGGTGAGAGAGTGTGTGTAGGCGGTGATGTTGGACGCGTGGTTACGCAGGGTTCGAACGTGAGTGGCGATCGCTGCGGGAAGGAAGACGGTCCAGGGAAGGACCCAGATGGCGAGATAGAGCCAGAAGAGAAGCACGGGGGTCTGGCCGTAGTCATGGGGGATACGTTTTGAGAGGAAGCGGGCGATGTGCTCGTTGTAGAGATAGAACCAGGCCCAGCCTCCGGTCGCGGGGAGACCGAATCCAGCGGGGAGTGGGATTGCGGGAGTGCGTAGGGCGGCGAGGATGTGCCAGGGTGCGGCAAGAACGAGGAAGACCAAGGTACTTGGCAGGAAACAGAATTTCAGCAAGAGATGGAGCTGTTTCGTGAAGGCGAGATAAAGAAGGACGAAGCCTATGGGAAAGACCAGGCCTATGAGACCTTTCGTCAGGACATTCGCGGCCATGATGGCGGAGAAGGCGAGGCAAGGAAGAAGTGCTGATCTGTGTTGTTGGGGTGAGTCAGAGGTGTCGTTCGGCTGAATGCGATCGAGTGCAATGAGAAAGAGATGGACCGCAAGAGTCATCCAGAGGGCGATGAGGATGTCGGGAATGTAAAAGCGAGTGTAGAGGTAGGGCCCGATGCTGGTGGCGACGGCGAGGGCTGCGTAGAAGCCTCCGCGGTCGGGTTTGTCGGTGGGGGAGACTGTTGCGAAGAGGCGGATACCGAGGGCGTAGACGGACAGGAGCAGCGCGAGGACGGCCAGGGCGAGTGGGAGGCGAGCGGCCCAGTCGTGGATGCCAAAGAGATGCATTGAACCGGCTGCCATCCAGTACATGAGGGGAGGCTTGTCGAAGAAACGAATGCCGTCGATGGTTGGGGTGACGAAGTCATGGCGTTGCAGCATCTCGCGAGCGATCTCGATGTAGATGGAGTCGACGTCATCGAGGAGGCCGGGAGTGAAGAGGCCGCCGATCTGAAGAATGAGCCAGAGAAAGAAAATGATGACAAGAGAGACAGGGCTCCAGAGGCGTCGCGGGGCGGCGCTTTGTGGAGAGATCTCGTGCATTACAGCTTCTTCGTAGAGATGGTCAGGTTGCATGGGTCTCTGGCGTTAGCTGGGAGCGCTTTGGCAGATCAACCGGTACTGCAATGGACTGCGATGTGAGGGCATCCTTATCGTTCCGATCAGCGTGTGTTCGGTCTGGTCAGACTTTGGTTGAGGGAGAGAGCGGCGGTGTTGTGATCTTCTGATTTGCCCGAGTTGTTCAGGGGACGGTCGGTGAAGAGTGCTTTGCCGGAACTTTCGAAGAGAAGAATCTTTTGGTTGCCGAGGAGTTGGTCGACTATCTCTCGTTTTTCCATGGGGACGAAGAGGAGTTTGCGTTCCCCGTGGCCCCAGACGGTGAGGAGATCCTGCGAGGTGAGGAAGATGGGAGGCGCGTCGGGGAAGGTTCCGCCGAAGAGCATGGAGGAGGATCTGCCGTTGACGAGATAGACCTGTCGGCCGAGGTAGAAGGCGATCGAAGAGCCGTAGGATTGATCGCCGTATAGGAGAACTTCGGTGTTGGGGGCGATGGAGTGGTTGGCTTCGAGTTGTTGGATAGTGTCGGCGATGCTGCGCGAAGAGAGCATGGGGGCAAAGCGTGCGAAGGCGATGTGAGCTGCGACGAAGAATGCGGTCGCGGTGAGTGCGACAGTTACAGTCGAAGCGAGGTGCCGGCGCTGCGAGCGGAGAAACCAGGCGATGACCGGCCCAGTGAGGAAGGCTACGGCGGCGAGCGCGGCGGGGAGACGCAGTGCCGCGAAGCTGGGACCGGTGAGGTCGAAGATGCCGGACATGGAGAGCGTGTAGTTGCCTACGCCGCGGTGGGCGAGGACATCGCCGATGTCGGGAACGAAGGGGAGGTGACGGGAGTTCCAGAGGCCGTAGATGAGGGTGATGGCGATAGCCACGCCGAGGACGGTGAACGTGACATGAGCGACGGTGATCCAGCGGCGTGAGGCGGGGTCGAAGGGGAAGGTTTGCTCGGCGTGCGTGAGGGAAACGGCAAGAAGGAGGATGATCGCGAGGTACGCGGGGAATGTGTAGTACTCCTGATTGGTAGAAAGGGAGAAGAACGTCAGGACCAGGGAGGCAAAGAGGGTGAGAAGCAGAGTGCTGCGTTGGGCGAGCGTGTTGATGCGGAGAAGTGGGGTGCCCGATGGCGAGTTTGACTGGCGGCGGCGGAGGCCGTGGAGCAGGAAGAGGACGAGTGCTGCGAAGACGGTGAAGAGATATGGAATCTTCAGGGCGTTTTGGAGGATCAGGCCGACAAAGACTATCGCGTAGGGCTGCCAGTAGAAGGTTCTTGCTTCATCGGCGGGTGCGGGGTTGGAGATGCGATAGCGCTGGAAGGCGGTGTAGGCCTGGTGGATGAGTGCTCCACAGAAGAGCGACCATGGGAAGAGCCAGACGAGATGGAGGCTCCAGAAAAGGGAGCTAGGGAGCTTGTTGTAGTCCATCGGGTAGCGTCGGCCGAGGAACCGGAGGAAGTGTTCGTTGATGAAGTAGAACCAGAAGAAGCCGTGGCCGTTCATGCCGCCGGTGTTGCGCAGGCCGGCGAGAATGTGCCAAGGGGCCGCGATAAGGAGGAAGAGAAGAATGCCTGAGAAGGGCTTCAGGCTGCGCCAGCTTTTGTATTCGCCACTTAGAGCCAGGTAGAGGATTGCTGCGCCGGAGAAAAAGATGAGGGCTACGAGGCCTTTGGTGAGGACAGCGAGAGCGAGAACTGTCCACATGCTGTAGGCGTAGGCGGTGGGGGAAAGAAATGTGGGTTTCTCTCCACTTCGCTGCGCTCCAGTCGAGATGGCATTTTCCCCTGAAGAATGTAGTAGACATTGCAAGAGGCAGTAGAGGGCGATGCAGAGGAATAGAGACAGGAGAACTTCGGGGATGTAGTAGCGGGTGAAGAGAAAGACTCCGACGGTGGTCAGGGTTGCGAGGCCGGTGTAGAAAGCGGCGCGGACGTTGAAGGCGCGAAAGGCCCAGTGATATCCGAGGAGTGCGAGGAGAAGAACGCCGATTGCCTGCGGGAGATGCGCGGCAAAGGTGTTGAAGCCGAAGAGACGGAAGCTGAGGGCGCCGAGCCAGTAGGGGAGCGGCGCTTTTTCAAGATAGCGGATGCCATTGACACGAAGCGTGACGAGATCGCCGGAGAGGGCCATGTGACGGGCGGCGTTGGCGTGTGTGGCGTCGGCGTCGTCGAGCAGCGGCGGAGAGAAGAGAGCAGCGAAGAAGATGATGAACCAGAGGCCGACGAGAACGAGCAGCGCGGTGGAGCGTCGCGGGTTACAGGTGTCGAGAGTTGCCTCAGGTTCGGCGATTGTTTCCAGTAGTGTGTCTTTCATCATATTTTCGCTGTGCTCTTCTAGCATAAATGGCCTGCCGGGAAGATTGCTCGTAACAGCGCGGCGCCCAGAGAACTGCCTGCGGGATGTAATCTTCTTGTGGTGGGATTTTTGCTCCTGAGGTGATTCCAGAACTATGCCTACGTTTGCTGCGATCGATATCGGATCGAACTCGTGTCGCTTGAAGATTGCCAGCGTACAGATGCATCGATTGAAGACATTGCACGAAGACCGTGAGGTCACGCGGCTGGGAGAGAGTGTTTTTCAGACGGGAGTGATCTCGCCTGAGGCGATGGCCTCGACGATTCGCGCTCTCAAGCGTTTTCATAAGGCGGTACAGCTACATGTAGCCGATAAAGTTCGCGTGGTGGCGACAAGCGCGATGCGCGATGCGCGGAATGCAGCGGCGTTTACCGAGTGGGTGAAGGCGACGACAGGTTGGAACGTTGAGGTGATCTCGGGGCTTGAGGAAGGACGGCTGATTCATCTGGGGGTGGTGACGCATGAGGTGGGAGCTCGAGGACGGTGTCTGCTGATCGATCTGGGCGGCGGGAGTTGCGAGGTGACGCTCTCCGATGGTGGGCGGAATAAGTCGATGGTAAGCATGCCGCTTGGAGCGGTGCGGCTGAAGGAGGAGTTTTTGCGTAGCGACCCGCCGGCGAAGGAAGATGTCGCGCGGTTGAAGCAGTTCATCGATCGCGAATTGAAGCGGGCAGAGAAGAAGCTTGGGACGCCGAGGGTAGGTTTGGTGATTGCGACCTCGGGCACGGCGTCGGCACTGGCGGAGGCGAGTGGACACGTCCGCAAGGGCAGAGCGGCGAATAAGACGTTGGCGAAGAAGCGGCTGGAGCGCGTGGGAGCGTTGACCGCTGATACACCCGATGTGCGGCGGCTGGCGGATCGACTGGCGAAGATGAGCAATGCGGAGCGGGAGGCCGTGCCGGGGATTGGCCCGCGGCGGTCGGAGATTATTGTCGGCGGCTCTCTGGTGTATGCGAGTTTGCTGGAGCGGATGGGGTTGAAGGGATTCCGCTATTCCCCGCTGGGGCTTCGCGATGGGATGCTGGCGCAGATGCTGGCAGAGGTAGATTTACGAACGTCAGTGCATCAGAAGATCGAGAGCGAGCGATGGGCGGGCGTGCTGGAGGTCTGCGAGAGGTATGGAATCGAACAGCGGCGAGTGGAGCCGGTGAGACAGCATGTGGTGGAGTTGTTCAATGCATTGGCGCGGGTGCATGAGCTGCCGGAAGAGTACAGGCTGTGGTTGGAAGCAGCGGCGATGATGCAGGATGTTGGCAAGTTCATGAATCACCAGGGACATTACCGTCACACGCAATACATCATTGCGAACTCCGAGATTTTCGGTTTTTCGCCGGAGCAGCGGATGATTGTAAGCGCAGTCGCGCGGTACATGGGGAAGAGCCGGCCTGATCCGATGGATCGGCCGATGCGATGGATTCCTGTCGAAGAGCATTCGAACGTAACGCGGGCGGTCGTGTTGCTTCGGCTGGCGGTGGCGCTGAATCAAGACCGCGCCAGTGCAGTGCTCCAGATGAAGACGCATGTGTATCCGAAACGTGTGCTGCTGGAGCTGGTGCCGGGGCGTGGCGGAGCGGAGCTGGAGGCCTGGTCGCTAAAGAAAGAGGCGGCTTATTTTCGCGAGATCTTTCGGCGCGAGCTCTTCGTCGAGGTGGCGTAGAGGGCTCTAACTGTGCGGGGGTCCAACAAGGCTTGTAGCGTGGCGGGACCGCGGGTGAGGACCACGCGCGCGATCGAACCCTTGCGGAGACGAATCTTGGCCTCGGGGCTTGAGGCTGGCACCAAAAGCGAGCCTAAGAAGGTGGTGAGGTTCGGGTTATGGCCGACCACCAGCACGTTCTCACGGTTGGAGATTTCGCGAAGGAGCTTTTGGAAGTCTTTGACTGTGGCAGATGGGGCGAGTGCTTCGGACTGCTGGATCGGAGCCTCATAACCGGTTTCGGTGCCGATCATGGCGGCGGTCTGGAGAGAACGCTTGAGTGGGCTCGAGATAATGAGATCAAACTGTATGTTCAATGCATTAAGCACATAAGCAAGTTGGAGACTGTGCTTTTTCCCTTCTTTGTCGAGGGGTCGCTTTACGTCGAGGAGAGGATTTGTGCGGCGAAGGCCAGCGCTGGCGTGGCGAAGAATATACAAATTCATAATCTATTCACATATTACCGCAGGGCCGTTTGTGGATCGTAGTGCGGGTCGTAAGTAACTGACAGGATTCTGGGTTATTGCGGTGGTTCGGTTCGTTTGTGATGGAAGACTCCGGGGTCTGGCTCGTCAAGCGAGGGGGAGGCAGGTTCAGGATTCGGGATTGGGTCGAGAGGCTGGCCAAGGGAGGGGATTTGATGGGCTGGATTTGGGTGATTCGGGTGCAAGGGGTCGACGGGATTTACCTTGCCAACGACAGGAAGGATGGGCAGCTGCGACGGAATGAAGATGGGGTTCTGGAGGGCGAGGGAGGTCTCGGCTCCGCGTTGCCAAAAGCGAGTGAACAATAAAACGAAGAGTCCAAACTGGGCGAGGAGGAAGGTTGGCCAGACTCGTGGTTGCGCGAGCATATGCATGGAAACGCGGGCGGTGAGGATGACGGCGGATACTCCGAGGATGGTGAGAAAAAGGAAGACGGGCCACGCTTGCGAAAAGTGAGCGCGGAGGGTTCTCCAGGCGGGGGCGAGCGTCCGGCGGACACGGCGGTCCGGCTTGCCGTTATGGCGGAGATGGAGACCGAGCTGGACCGTGTAGACCTCTACGAGATCGAAGTAGAGACGAAGGATAGACGCGACGAGGAAGATAATGACGTAGCCGACGAGGGTTGCGAAGAATGCGTGAAGTTCGACAGCGTGCCTGTCAACGTGGTCGGCCCATTTGCCCTGGATGAAGACGAGAGGCCCGAGTATTAGTGCGGAGACCAGGACGGTGAGGAGGGTGATCCGGAGAAAACGCCAGAAGTGGATAAGGCCCTGGTGGAAGAGGGTGCTCAGCTTTGCGGGGCTTTTTGTTTGATAGCAGAAGAGAGTTCCGGGGACGAGGAGGAAATAGATCAGCACGTACAGAGGGACCGATGTAAAGGCGCCGGCGTTCCCGCCAGAAGATCCATCCTGCAGGCGGAGAAAAGTGTTGGCTAGTGTGCTGAGGTCGAAGCCGCTCGTTAATCGTTGTGCGGCGAGGGAGTGATCCATGATGGAGCTGAACTGGGCGTGGAGGCGGATGGAAAAGATCAGAGCCAGTCCCAGGTTGAAGACGTAAGTCCAAAGAAGCGCAGGGAAGCGGCGCAATGTGAGGAAGAGGCCATGAAGGAAGATGTTGCGACGTTCGGGCATGATGGGTTTACACGATCCAGGAGGAGAGTTGGGCCAGAAGCTGCTGGAAACTAAGCCAGATGTTGGAGAGTTTGCGAGCGGGAATGTTGTTGGGTGTGGTGACGTAGCTGTTGTTGAAGAGATCCCTGTCGAGGAGGATCGTGTGATCGGGATCGATTTCGACAGAGAGAATCTTTGCGTTGCGTGTGTAAGCGAATTTGGTCCAGCGGTCGACGCCATCCCAACGTTCGCGAAGATGAGTGCCGTCGTCGAAGATGATCTCTGCGGTGACGGGCAGTATGAAGTCGCCCTTGCGACGGAGGTAAACAGAGGAGAGGTACTGGACTTGCTTCTTGTCTTTGGGTTCGGGGAGCCACCACTGCGCAGGATCGGAAGAGACTTGATCGACGGCGTAGTCGAGGATTTGAGTTCCGTAGACGGCTTGGTTGAAAAAGGAGCGAAGGCTGGAGTTCGTGGCTGGAGTCGTGGCGTAGTCGGGATAGCCGGTTGAGGTGAGCGGAGGGGATGAGGGAAAGGCGAGCGCGGGAGAAGAATCGGACTCATTGAAAGAGGGGGTTGGTTGTATGTGTGTTGGCGGGAGAGGAACGGTGGAGATAGCTTTGCCGCGGGCTATTGCGACCTCTTCAATGGTGCGGAGGAAGTCTTCGGTTGTGGGATGGGTGAATCGGTAGCGCATGAAGTAGGTGCGCATGGCTTCGTCCATAGTGTCTTGACCGATGATGCCTTCGAGCGTGGTCAGGAGCGTGGCGGATTTGCCGTAGGTGATAACGCCGTAGGAGAGGAAGTTGCGGAATTTGAAGGCCCAGCGAGTTACCGGATCAAAGTCGGGCTCGATGAAGTAGTCATAGCGCCGCAGATCCGTGTCGCCAAGGTTTGCGTAGGGTCGTCCGAAGACTGAGGTGTTTTGGCCGAAGATGGCAGCCATGACTTTCACCTCGGTGTAGGAGTTGATGCCTTCGTCGAGCCAGGCGTCTTCGAACTCGTTGGTGGCCACCATTCCGTACCAATATTGGTGTCCGAATTCGTGCTCTGTGGCTTGTTCGGTGAGGTAGGTGGGGTCGTACCAGGAGGTGTCGCCGGTGAAGAGGGTGGGGTACTCCATGCCGCCGACTTCGGAGCCTGGTTCTGGGTCGATGACGGTGATGATCTTGTAGGGGTAGGGACCGTAGCGATGGTCGTACTGTGCGAGGGTCTTCTGCATGACGTCCAGGTATCGGCCGCCAGCTTTGGGATGGGCGGCGAGTGCGAGGACGTGGATCTTTACTGGGCCTAGAGAGGAGAGGTAGGTTCCGTCGGTGATGGTGAAGTTGGGGCTTGCGGCCCAGGCGAAGTCTCCTATGTCCTCGCCGTAGAAGCTTAGGGTCTTGGTGTTGTCGGAGTTGGTGACTTCGCCGGTGGGAACGCCGCTGGCTCCGACGACGTAGCGACGCGGGAGGGTGAGTGAGACGCGGAAGGTTGCGAAGTCGGAGAAGAACTCCGTCGATGAGTGATATTGGTGGCAGTTCCAGGCGCCGTGCCAGAAGACTCCGGGCTTGGGATACCACTGACCGCCCATGATGAAGTCGCGTTTGTAGCCGTTGCGGGCGACGGAGAGCGGGAAGATGTCGTGGAAGGCGAGGCGGAAGGTGATGGAGTCGTTGGGAGCGAGTGGGTGAGGAAGATTGACCTCGGTTACGGTGTGGTCTTCGGCGTTGTTGTCGTCAGGGGCGATGAAGTGCATGGCTGAGGTGAGGTCGCCGTAGCCGTCAGCTTCTATGTGGGAGATGGTGATGCTGCCGAGTTTTTCGGATGGGTAGTTACTGTCGTCTCCGGGATCGCGGACTCCGCCGGTGAAGTGAGTTTCTCTGGAGAAGGTGGATTGAGGACGGAAGGCGTTGAGGTAGAGGTGGAAGGGGATGGAGGTGAGGGGGTGGCCGGTGAGGTTTTTGTAGGTGAGGGTCTCGGTGGCGTCGAGGGTCTTTTTGTCGGTGTCGAGTTTGGCGTCGATGTTGTAGCCGACGACCCGGTTGGAGAGTGGCTTGCCGTCGGGGGAGTTGGTGGCGATGCTGGGCTGTGGGGTGGTTTGAGCCTGGGCGGCGAGTGGAAGAAGGAGTGCGGCGACGAGGAGCGGGCGGGTTCGCGGCATACGGGGATTGTAGGTGCGGTTGCGGCTTTGGGGAGGAAAAAGTTTTTGTCGCCGGAGCGATTAGCGTTCATTGAGCGGCCGGGTTGAGTTGCCAGAGCTCGGTGATCAGGAGTCCGGAGAGGCGGTAGCGATGGGCGATTTTGATGAGACCGGCCTGGTGAAGGGGGGTGGCGTGGTCGGGGAGTTGAGTCGTGCGGAGGCCCGTAAGGATGCGGAAGGCGAGATAGAGAGCGCGGACGAGGATCTTCGCTGGGAAGCGCATGGGGCCGGTGGGAATTTGGAAGTCGGAGACGAGCCAGAGGGCTTGCGGGGAGAGTGTCGGCGTGATGCGGTTGATTAGGGTTTCGAGATCGGACTGGGTGAGGCAGTCGAGGAAGAAGTGCGTGACGATGAGGTCGTAAGGCGAGTCGAGCGGACAGGTGAGGGCGTCGGATTGATGGGTGTTGAGGCGCGCGGATGCGTTGGGGGACAGGGCTCCGCAGCGTTGGCGGAGGAGTTGGAGCATGGTTGCGCTGGTGTCGATCGCATCGGCGCGGAGCTGAGGATTTTGGGCGAGGAGTTGGGCGAGGAAGCGACCGTCGCCGTCGCCGAGGACGAGGGCTCGCTTGCGTTTGAGGAGGCTTGGCAGGTAGTGGAGGCGGCATTGCTCGAGGGCGCGGCCGAGGGTGATGTATTCGAGCCAGCGATAAGGGCGTGCGATGTGGTCGAAGTTGGGTTGGCCGCGCATCATCGGGGAAGGAGAGGGAGCAGAAGGAGCGGTGTGATGAGGGCGAGGTCGGCGAGGCTTCGGAGGGTGAGGCGTGCGGTGTGATGGCGGCGGTGATGCAAGAGGAGCAGCAAGAGGGTGGAGGCGGTGATCGCGCATGGGATTGACCACAAGGTCTGACGGTCGAGTATGGAGAATGCAGCGCTGAGGAGGATGAGGATGGCGGTGAGCAGCGGAAGTTTGTGAAGGGCCAGTTGGGTGGCAGGGTGCGCTGGGGGACCGGATGGCGCAGGGAAGCTATGTTCCCAGGCGTAGATGAAGAGGCAGTTGAGGCTGCATGCCGTAGCGAAAAGGACTGCGAGTGGGAATAAAGCGATGCGGAGGTCGGGACGGCGGGCTACGGTGGGGATGAAGGTGGCGGCGGCGAAGAAGAGGCCGACGGCGATCTCCTTTGGGAGACGATGAGCGCTGCTGGTGGCGTGGATGAGGATGAAATAACCGAAGAGCAGACCGCCGAGGATGAGGTAGAGGTGGATGGCTTGGGGGTCAAGGTGGGGGAGAAGAATTGCGAGGGTAATGGAGGCGGCGATGATGCCGGTGAGGAAGGCGCTGCGATGTTGGTTGTGGAAGTAGTGACGTGCTTCGAGACCGCCGGTGCTTGATGCGTCGGTGTTGCGGGCGTCGAGGAGACGGTCGGCGGCGTAGAGCATCCAGACGGCGAGGAACATTGCTACGATGCTGACCGCGGGGAGATGGAGGTGGTTCGCCGAGGCGATGAACCATGTCCAGAGGGCGGCTATTGTCGGGGCGTCGAGGGAGAGAAGATGCCACAGGGTGAGGGGATGTCTGGGGAAGGTGGTCTGACTGAGAGTGACGCCGCGGGGTGTTTGTGTTGCTGTTGCCACTGTCAGTCCGTCCTTTCTTAGTCTCTGATGCATGGGGGGGTACCCCCCCCCCCTATTGCCCTGGCTTAAAGCTTTTATATTCAGCTATTTACAGTTACTGCGTTTCTGCAAAATCGTCATTCTAAATGGGTTACAGCTAAATTCGTCCAATCACAAGGGTTACGGGTTAATGTCGAAAACCCCGGCAGTTTCCGGGGCTTTCTCTGTGCTTGATTCATTATAGCTGCTGGTAAGAAACTAATACGCCACGCGAATGTGCTGGATTGGCGCGGGTTTTTGAGGCTTGAGGGCTTGACAGGTTTTTGGGATTTTGAAGCCTGATTCGCGTGGCATCAGCTTCCTCGCTTCATTTTTCTGACGGACCGCTTCCTATCTCCTTCAGGCCTTCGGTCGCAATGATGTTGTTCGGATCTTTCTCGAGTGCTGTCTTGTAGCTGTCGATAGCCGCCTGCTTTTGACCGGCCTTCGCATACATCTCGCCCAGGCTGCTGTACGCGCGGCTAGATGGGTCTAGTTGTATGGCTAACTTCATGACGTCGATGGCTTCAGGAAGGTGCCCGTCAGCGAGAAGTTCGTACGCCCACGATACGACGTCGTCGGCATCGACTTTGAAGTTGGGCTGGTCCTTCTGAGTCGCGGAATAGATGTCGGCCACGTGATCAAAACCCTGGCGTCCCGCTTCCGCGCGCAACGAGGAGAACGATGCCGGCAGGCTCTTCGCGGGTTGGAAGTTCACTGCGAGAACATGTTTGGGTACGGCGTTGTCGGAAGGCTTGTTTTTCAGGAACTTCAGGGCCGCCCCATCATGCTTGAGGTAAGCATCGAGAAATTCCCGGGTGTATCGGGCCATCCATGCGTATCCGATGACGCCGTCCTGGCGGTCATAGTCGGCCTCCTGTAGACCAGAGGCCTCATACTTCCAGAGGAGTTCGTTTCGTTGAGCTTTTGAGCTGAATTCGGGATGGAATAACCCAAGCATCTGTACGCTGATGAGATCGCCGTGGGTCCACTCATTGAGCACATTGGGACCGTCACTCTTGAATCTGTCGTGGAGATGAGCTTCGTCTTCTAACGACTCCTGGCCCTTGAAGTAGAGCAGAGGGATGGTCATCTGATCCGGATGAACGTCCCCTGCGTCTTTGACCACTCCCGGGAAGTAGCGCATGCTGCCATCGAGAGCTACGAGAGCGTCGATGCGATTGTCTCGTGCGGATGCGAAAAGGCTGGCGAGTCCGCCCCAACTGAATCCCACCACTCCAACTTCGGAGAGGTCGGTATCGGGCAGGGTGCGGGCAAAGCCGATCAGGAAAGAGATGTCTTGCGCCTGTGCGTTGGTTCCTGCGACATCGTGAGTCGACTCACGGGTTACGCCCATTCCCGGAGCCGCAATGACGACGTACCCGTAGCTGGCAAGGTATTCGCAAAGATCGACATTCTCCCACGAGACGGAAGAGAAGCTTGGAGCGTAGATGATGACGGGGAATTTCCCGGACGCAAGGGCAGCGTCGCGTGTTGCCCACATGGGCTGCTGGAAGACTGGCTTCATGGAAGCGATAAACATTGCCTCCATGCCGGTCAAGTTCTTCGGGTTGTCGAAGCTCG
>CAZZZG010000072.1:0-20563 GCA_964658525.1 uncultured Edaphobacter sp. | reverse complement strand
ATAAGGCCAAAGGCGATAGCCATCATGCCGAATCCGATGACTTGGATGCTCTTCGTCCGAGCTTGTCCATGGTGAGAGTTGAGACAGCGTAACTTGGCGCGGCAAATTTGTCGACGTGCCAGATGAGTTTGATGAGAGCCATGCAGACGCCGATGATGAACAAGTCATAGGCGTCGGTAAAGAACGCCATGCCTGAGATGAACATAATCTTCCAATGCTCTTTGGAGATTCCGCCGTTATCCATCTCAGAAAAATCGTCTCTCCTAGTGTCGATCGCTGGCCATGTCGCGTCACTTCCGTAGTTAGCCTTGATGTAAGGAAAGTGTTAGGCGGTATGAACACTATCTGAAAATTCCGGAGGGAATGGAAATTTAGTGGAAGTCGTGGGAGCGAAGTTCGAGAGCTTTGTCAGAAAGAGCCATGAGACGCAGGGCTTTTACGTGAATGACTCCATCTTGATTTTGTAGCGGCCCTTCGGCCATGAGGAATTTGCTGCGCGTGACTAAAATGCGCTCGCGCTCGTAAAGGTCTGGAGTGATGATGACGTTGGCTATTCCGGTTTCGTCTTCCATCGAGAGGAAGATGAATCCTTTGGCGGTGCCGGGACGTTGGCGGGCTATGATGCAACCGGCAGTGCGGACGTGTTCGCCGTCGTTGCGGGACTTTAGTTCAGCGGCGGAAAGGATATGTTGATGGCGTAGCTCAGCGCGGCGGTAGTGCATTGGATGTCTGCCTACGGTGAGACCTGTGCCTGCGTAATCAGCTATCAGGCGCTCTTCTGTGTTCATTTGTTGCAACGGGAAAGTCTCAGAGTCTTCCTGCAGCGATGCGCGGTCTTGTTGGAGGAGGGGACCCTCCAGCTTGCCGGCACGCTCTACTTGCCAGAGAGCGTCGCGGCGATGATTGATCCCGTTGAGTTTGTTGAGTGCTCCAATGCGCGCAAGGATGGTTAGCTCTTTTCGGTTAAGCGCTGGAACGCGCTGGGCAAGATCTTCGGCTGAGAAGAATGGGCCGTTCAGGGCTCGGGCGGACACGATGGCTTCGCCCACTTGCTTTCGGAGGCCTCTTGCGTAGCCGAGGCCCATTCGTAGAGAGAGGGTGCCATCGGGTTCGTGTTCGATGGTGCAGGGCCAGTTTGATATTTGTACGTTGATCGGCTTTACGCGCAGGCCGTGGCGTTGTGCGTCCTTTACCAAGACGGCTGGCATGTAGAAGCCCATCGGTTGATTGTTGAGGATGGCGCAGGTGAAGGCGGCGAGATATTTCACTTTGAAGTAGGCTGAGGCGTAGGCAATAAGGGCGAAACTGGCAGCGTGTGACTCGGGAAAGCCATAGAGCGCGAAAGAACTAATGTTTTCGATGATGGTGGTTTGTGTTTTTTCATCAATGTTGTTGGTGGTCATTCCGGCGCGGAGGTTGGCTTCGAGCTTGTTCATGCGCTCCCAAGAGCGACGCATGCCTACGGCGCGGCGGAGTTCTTCTGCTTCAGCGCCGGTGAAGTTGGCAACGGTCATGGCCATGCGGAGGAGCTGCTCCTGAAAGAGGGGAACGCCTAAGGTGCGTTTGAGAACATCTTCCAGCGATGGATGTGGATAGGTGACTTGTTCCTTTTTCTGGCGGCGGCGCATATAGGGATGCATCATTTTGCCGACGATGGGGCCAGGGCGGATGATAGCTACCTGAACGACGACGTCATAAAAATTTTCGGGTTTGTTTCTAGGGAGGGAGGCCATCTGGGCGCGGCTTTCGACTTGAAACATGCCGACGGTGTCTGCTTGCTGGAGTGTTTTGTAGACCTCTTCGTCTTCGGGTAGCTGGGCGAGATCTACTTTATCGCCGTAGTGCTGTGGGATCAGTTCGAGGCAGTCTTTGAGGACGGCCATCATGCCGAGTCCCAGAAGATCGACTTTGATGATGTGGAGGTCGGCGCAGTCTTCTTTGTCCCACTGAACGACGGTGCGGCCGGGCATGGAGGCGCGTTCGAGTGGGACGACGCGGTTGAGCTGGCCCTGGCAGATGACCATGCCTCCTGAGTGCTGGCCCAGGTGGCGAGGCAGGTTTTGAATGCGCATGGAGAGCTCGAGGTATTTGGCGATGCGCGGGTGTTTGAGATCGAAGCCGGCGTGATGAAAGGAGTGTGCCATAGTATCTGTCTTCCCGCGCCACTCCCACTGACTCACGAGGCTGGTGAGACGTTTGAGTGAGTCCTGATCGAAGCCCATGGCTTTGCCGACTTCGCGGGCTGCGGATTTGCCGCGGTAGGTGATGACGTTGGCAGTCATGGCGGCGCCTAGCTCGCCGTAGCGTTGATAGACGTATTGAATTGCTTGCTCGCGCTTGTCTTCGGAGGGGAGGTCGAGGTCGATGTCGGGCCATTCGCCGCGGTTTTCGCTGAGGAAGCGCTCGAAGAGGAGCTCCATTCCAACGGGGTCGATGGCTGTGATTTCGAGGGCGTAGCAGACGGCTGAGTTTGCGGCGCTGCCTCGTCCCTGGATAAGGATGCCGTTGCGTTTGCAGAAATTTACTATGTCCCAGACGATGAGGAAGTAGCCGGCGAAGCCTAACTTTGCGATGAGAGCCAGTTCATGATCGACTTGTTTTTTTGCTCGCTCGAGCAGTTCGAGATTATTTTTGGGGCTGTAGCGGCGGAGGACTCCTTCGGCGACGCGCTTCTTCAAGAAGCTGTCCATGGTGTCCCCTTCGGGGACGGAATATTCGGGGAATTTGTAACCTAGATCGTCCAGCTCGAAGTTGAGGCGAGAGGAGAGCTCTGCTGTGTTATCGGTTGCGTGGGGAATGTCGCGGAAGAGAGCAGTCATCTCACGAGAAGTACGGAGATGTCGTTGGCTGTTGAGCGAAAGAAGACGGCCTGCGTGGTCTAGGTCAGTGTGATGACGGACGGCGGTGAAGATGTCCAGAATCTCGCGGTCATATGCTGTGGCGTAGCGGACGCCGTTGGTTGCCAGCACTGGTAAGTTGAGAGAGTTTGCGATGCGTACTGCGGCTTGATTGCGCCACTCGGCTTCGCGTTCGTGGTGGCGTTGTAGTTCGACGTAGACGTTTTTTCCCCCGAAAATTGTTACGAGTTTCTCTACGGTCTTGCGACCGGCTTCTTCTCCTCCAGTGGTGAGGGCTGCAGCGAGTGGGCCTTCATCTCCACCGGTGAGGCAGACAAGGCCGGAGGCATATTGTTGGAGATCCTGATCTGTGGCTGCGCCTTCGCACTTGGTGCTCTCCCGCATTTTGAAGTGCGTGATGAGCTGACAGAGGTTCTGGTAGCCGGTGCGAGATTCGCAGAGCAGAGGCAAACGGGAGGGTTCTCCGGGATGCCGGTGCGGGAGCCATACGGGAGGTGTGAGGCGGGAGGGGAAGCCTGAGACGGCGATCTCTGCGCCTATGTGGGCCTGAACTCCGTTTCGTTTTGCGCTGGTGTGGAAGCGGGCGGAGCCGTAGACCCCATTACGATCGAGGAGCGCCATTGCGGGCATCTCGAGTTCGATTGCTCGCTTGATGAGTTGTTCGGGATCGGAGGCGCCTTCGAGGAAACTGAAGGCACTCGCTGCGTGCAGCTCAATGTAGACGTCAGTCATAGAGCGCCGCCATCTGCCATGAGTTTTGGGTAAGGTCGCGCAGGAGGCAACAGCTTAGCAGTTCGCCATCGCGAGAACGTGCGATGAGATCCCACTGTTCGTGTCCCCAAAGCGTGGGCGCCCACCAGTCGCTGCTGGTAAGCCATGGTCCATAGGCTCGTTCGACAGTGTACTGTTTTTCGCGAAAGAAGAATGCTTTGGGTTGATGGCCGATCAGAGTGAGGGAGATGTTCTCTGGGGGGCGCAGCTGGCGGATAGCGACGCGCAGCTGGGTGGAGCAGACTTCTGTGCTTGGTTCTGCAGGGATCGTGAAGGGCTCGATGGTGAATTCGTCTCGCTGATGTGTGTCTTTGAGCACGGCACGGCCTACGCAATCTTCTCCGACGATGGCCCGAATGCGAGCCAGAGTTACATCGAGTCGCGTTGGTTCAGGGAGTTGTGGTGAGAAGAGGCCGAGCTGGACTTTGCTGGTGCTGCCCGATTCGGCAGCAAGTGAGAGCGCGAGGATTGCGGCTTGTGGAGGATGTGATTCGAGTTCGAGGTGAAGGAGTTTGATCCAGAGCTCGCGGTTGTTTGTGGGTAGAGCGGGCCTGACGGTGCGCGTATGCGAGGTGGCGCCTTCGAGTGAGAGGGTGATGGTGACAGAGGCGAGGGCTAGTACGCGTGTGGCTGCTCGCAGGATCAGTTGCTCGAGTAAAACGCCTACGACAAAGAGAAGAGAATCGAGCAATTCTACGGGCGTATCGAGTTCCATGTGCTCTTCGAGGGTGAAGTCAGCTTCGAGTGGAACGAATAGGTGTTTGAGCTCGCCACGTGCCAGGAGACGAAGTCGTCGGCCTTCCTGTCCCATTCGTGAAACGAGTGCTTTCTCTGGCAAGACCGCGAGCATCCCGAGGGTGTGAATCCCCCAGAGGGAAAATGTTTCGGCGTATTTTTCAGGAAGATCAAGGACCGTGAGGGGCAGGCAGGCGAGGGCCATGCTCTCTTGTCCAGATGCAGTAATTGCGACTTGGTTTGATGGTGACATGCCACGTGCGAGGCAGATAGCAGCATGAAAATTGTTTGCTATGGCGAGGCACGCGGTGATGCTTAAAGATTTCACCTGGTGCAGAAGAGTCTTTCCTATCTTCAAGGGAGAACCCAGCAGTCTCTCGGTTCCAGCGATGTCTATTACAAGGAGGAGAGTGGTGTTGTCGCTGCGATCTTCGAGGCGAGGAGAAAATGTGCCTGCACACTCGAGCAAAGCTGACTTTGCTGCTTGTTCTTCGGCCGGCGAGCGGGGCAGCATAGTGATTGATGGGAATGTATCGATCTCCACCTTTGTCATTCCGTGAGCTGCGCCGAGTGTGCGTGCCTTCGCGTTGAGAGAACAGACTAGCTGTAGAGGCGGTTTTCCTTGCATCACCACGAATGGTCTGTCGCGAAGCTGGGGACGCAGACGCAAAATGGCCTGAGCGGGAAACTCTTTGGCGTAGAGACACGCGTATAGCTCTGCTGGCCCGATCATCGTTGACCTGCCCATGTGGTTCTACTGTGCCAAGAGGCGCTTCTGTCGCTTTGCGGCAGCTTCCGCATGGGAACGACGTTGGTTGGGGAGAAGCGTTCTCGCTCTACTTCGACATGATGCTCGATGCCTGTAAAGACGGTGAGCTTGTCGTGTAGTGGAATAGCAGGTTGAAGACGGAGGACGAGACCAGCGCTGCTCTTCGCGCATGCACACTGGGTGAGGAGAAGAATGCTTGCCTGATTTCGCTCCGCTGCAGCGCGGTAACGGAACCATGTTGCCAGGGGAATGCGGGAAGCGAACTCCGGGGCAATGCTACCGAGATCCAGGATGATCGCGCTGAATCCACCTGCTTGAAGGAGCAGGTCGGTTACGCGGAGTGCCTGATCGATTCTTGACCATGGTTTGAACCGTGGCTTTCGCGAGGTGAGTGTTTTTTTTGTGCTCCTGATCGACTGTGGTGGATTCGGCCCAAAGGTCTCCTTTTCGACCTTTGTTCTGCGTTGCGGCTCGGCACACCTTGGCGCAATTGTGTCTGACCGCAAGAGGTCACTGACGGCGGTGGGGAGTCCTTTGACTTCGGCCCGTGGATGAGGGCCAAAACCTCCACCGTGAAGTCCTTTCTTTACTGGTGGGGCGATCAGATATTTTGGGGGGAGGAAAAAGTTTGCTTGTGAGGATGCCGGGGCGGGAATTGGATTTGTAACTCCGCAACGCACCCATAGGAGTCTGCTCAAATCGATTCCTATGGCGGATGCGGATTCTGGACACAGCGTATTCGTGACATCGATCCAGGCACATACTTTGCCCGTCCGGGTGATTTGAGCTGTAAAGGAAACCGCGAAAGATGTACAGCCTGAACACTCGGGGCCGACGATCTCTGTGATGGCACCAACGGGGAGGCCACCTTGCAAAAGCTCGTCGATAGTGTAGATACCGGTAGGCGTAAGTGGGAAAAAGGCCCGAGGCGCCGGCGATAACGAAGAAGGAATTCGGTGAGCCAATGCGGTTTCAATTTGGAGTCGTAAGGCGGCAGCGGTTTGCATGTCTTCGCTTTATATTCGCCTAATAGCTACCTCAGATGTCAACCACGGGATGCACTGGTTTTGGTTCAAAAAAGATGGTTTGATACTTGTTCCCGTTGATTCTTTGGGGTTTATAAGCCTTCTGGATTTTTTATGGGTAGGGTGACGCTTCCGGAGCCACGTTTATGTAGCATTCGACGTCCTCTCGATCATTTTGAGAGCTATACGGGTTGGGTGCAGAACTTGCAGCGGGTTGCGGCTACGGGGATGTCGCCAAGGCACTGAGGGCAAGGTTTGGTGGCAGGAGGAGTGACAACTGCGGGGTGGAATTTTTTTAGCAGGTACTGGGTCGGGATTACGAGAAAGAAGTAGACGACCCCCGCGATGAGGAGGAAGTTGATAACGGCGGTGATGAATTTTCCGTACTCGATGGCACCGCCGTTGAGGTGGCCGACGAGGTAGTCGAAGTTGGGCTTGCCGATGATGGCTCCGAGGAGCGGGTTGATGATTCTTTCAGTCAGCGAGGTGACGATGGCCGTAAATGCGGTTCCGATGATGACGGCGACAGCAAGATCAATGACGTTGCCACGCAGAATGAAATCGCGGAATCCTTTGAACATGTGGTCAGTCTCCTGGGTCAATCGTGCCGGTAGTCACGGCTAGTCCGGTGCGGCGAGTATATCGCAGAGGGTGTTAGGAGATGGGGCGGTTGGTTGATGGGGTGAACAGAGTTGGTGTGATTCTTTGGAGGTTAGTTATTGGGAAGACGCGCCTTATTGGGAGGATGCGATCCAGCGGGCGTAGGGGTAGAGGAGGAAGAAGAGAATCATGCAGAGGGCCATGAGGTCCATGTAGATGCAAAGGATGACACCGGCGTGATAGAAGCTCCAGCGGCGTTGCATGCAGCGGACTGTGTCGACTGTGCCGGCGGCGGCGAACAGGGCGGGGATGACGAGGAGGGGGGTGGCGTGGTTGTGGGGGAAGTCGGAGAGGAGAAGAGCGACGGCGAGACTGAAGAGAACCAGGAGGCTGCCGCGGAGTAGGGAATGGGTATGCGGATTGAGGAGGGGATGTTTCACGCGATGTATCTAGTACAAGGATAAGTGCGCGACTGGCTTCATACCAATTGGGAGGGGATCGATTTGCGGAGGACGCAGAGGGCTGCGGGAGGATGTTGACTGTGGCAATGCGGATTTGCGAAGGGTGAGAGCTATTTCTGAATGGTGTGTGGTGTGGCCGATTCCGTGAGTGCAGAGGCAGTGATGGGGGGCAGATTTTTAACCGAGTCTACGGGTACTTCGAGGGCTCCGATGTGGTTGGTGACGAGGTCATGAACGCCAATGCGAAGGGAGTAGTCGCCTTTTAGGGGGACGCTGATCTCCTCGTGATAGGGGATGCCTGTACGAAGGATTTGACGATAGACGGTAGGTGAGTAGGTGGCGCGGACCGGGTTGCTTATGATGTTGATGAGGTTGCCGTTCTGGTCGTAGACGTAGGTGAGGAACTGGAGAAGGGCGTGGTAGTTGCCGTCGGGGGCGCGCTGGATGTTGATGGAAGAAGGGTCGGCGGCGATATCGATGGCGTAGCGGCGGTAGGGACCTTTTAGATCGGATGATGGACTGAGGATGTTGTCTTTGGCTAACTCAGTCTCTGGTTCCGTGCTGACGGGGAGAACTCGGGCTTTGAGGATGATCTCGGTGGGATCGGGAGCAGCGTACATCATGGCGACGTGCATGGGGTCGTTGGGGGGAGCAGCCGTGGCGGGGTCTTTTCTGTTCTTGTTAGCGGGATGCGAGGGCGTGTTGGGCGCGTCTGGGTCGTTGGCGTAGTAGCCGCGGCGATAGGCAAGCGTGACGCCTGATTGCTGGAGTTTGACCTGGATCTTGCGGAAGTTTCCATTCCAGTTTGTATCGGTGGGTGAGTAGGTGAGGGTGTAGTAGTGGGAACCTGCGGCGATGGCTTTGTTGACTGAGTCGACGAGGTCGTTGGTGTTGAAGAAGGCGTGGCCTCCACTGTCCTCCGCCATGCGGAGCATGGTCATGTTTTCTGCTCCCGTATTCAGGTGGTATTTCACCTCATCGGTATTGAAACGGGTGGGGTCATTTACGTAGATTTCCGTCGATTGAGAGACATCCATGTTGGGTGAGGTCATGATTCCGCGGGCATCGATGGGATAGACCGCGACCTGGGCGCGGGTGAGTAGGTTTGTGGTCTCGCGGTACTCTTCCTCGGCGCTGGCTACCACCATAAAGGGATCGCTGATTGAGCCGTCGGGGAGAACGTTGAGCGGGAAAGAGCCGGAGAACCAGATGAGATTTTTGCGGCCCGGGATGCCGGCGAGGTAGCGGACGAGTTGATTGATCGCATCGAGAGTGTATTTGACGCGCAGTTGTAGCTGAAAGGAGGTTTGTTGAGCTTCAAATTGTTGGATGTCTCTGATGATCTGCAGTTGGAAGCCAGCAGGAGAGCTAAGGGGAGCATTACTTGTGGTGGGGTTATCAGCTCCGCGGATAGTGATTGCGAAGTCGGTCATCTGATCGGAGAGTTTAGTGGTATTGCCGCCGTCGACGCGATCGATGAGAGGCGAGTGCGTGAAGTTTTTGTTGTCGATGGCGGCTCTCAGCAGTTCGGGATCTGAGGTGAAGCTTTGCAGGAGGAGGAGCTTGGTGGTGAGGGCGAAGATGGCCATGGGAGCGCCGGGCTTTGCAGTCTTTATGTACTTGTGAAATTGATCGTGCAAATAGATCTGATCCGTGACGGGCGTGTTGAGGGTGTCTACAAGCAGAACGTTGATGGCACCGCCGGTGGAGGCGGGGGAGTAGTTGGAGAAGATGCCGGGGGGATTGACGGGCATGGGCGCGAGGCCGGCCTTTGTGGACTGGTCTGTGTGCTCTTCGAAGGATTTGATCTGCTGAGGGCGGCCGCCCTCTGAAAGGGTGAAGTCGCTGGCTTTCAAGTTGCGGATCGGGTTCTGGCCTTTGTCGGTGACGACGACATCTACTACGACGAGTTGAGTGCCTGCGCGGAGGGTCATTACTTCGGACTGTGCGGATTGAAGAGTTTGTGCTGGATGGGGGGCTTGTGCGGAGGATTGCGGAAGGAGAGTTGCTAGGAGGAGGAGAAACAACGGGGAAGTACGGCTCAGCATGGGGCTCTCCGGTTGTGTCAACCTAGTTGAACACAACCGGAGGAGACTTGACAGACAGATCTGTCGGCCAAGTTGACGAGATGCGGCTAGACCGCTGTGAGTTCGGGTTCGGTCTGTGTGGCCATGGTCTTGATGGATTGGTTGTAGGGGGCGGTTAGGACCCCGCGCTCGGTGATGATGCCGGTGACGTACTTGGCTGGGGTGACGTCGAAGGCGGGGTTTTCGATAGCTACGCCGTGCGGAGTCATCTGTTTGCCGTTGGAGTGGGTGACCTCAGTGGCTGCGCGCTGCTCGATGGGGATGAGATCGCCGTGTGCTGTGGCGAGGTCGAGAGTGGACCAGGGGGCGGCGACATAGAACGGGATGTTGTGCTCTTTGGCGAGGATGGCTACGCCGTAGGTACCGATTTTGTTGGCGACGTCTCCGTTGGCCGCGATGCGGTCGGCTCCGACGATGACGGCCTGGATGCGGCCCTGGCGCATGAGGGAGGCGGCCATGTTGTCGCAGAGGACGGTGGTGGGGATGTTGTCCTTCATGAGCTCCCAGGCGGTGAGGCGGGCTCCCTGGAGGAAGGGACGGGTCTCGTCGGCGAAGACGTCGATCTTGTGGCCGCGCTCGATGGCGGCACGAATGACGCCGAGGGCTGAGCCGTAGCCGCAGGTGGCGAGGGCCCCGGCGTTGCAATGGGTAAGGACGGTGCCTTCTTTGGGGAGGAGCGACGCGCCGTGGGCGCCCATCTGCTTGCAGGCAGCTATGTCTTCGTCGTACATGCGGCGTGCCTTGGCGACGACGGCGGCTTTGATGTCGGGGATGGCGGTATCTTTTGCGACGAGCTCGATGTAGAGACTGCGGATCTCTTCGATGCCCCAGAAGAGGTTGACGGCGGTGGGGCGGGTTTCGGCGAGGGTCTTTGCGATGATGGCGACCTCTTCGGTGAGGGCAGGGAGGGTGGTCGCGGTGCTGCGGTCGATGCCGATAGCCATGCCCATGGCAGCAGAGACGCCGATGGCTGGTGCTCCACGGACGATCATGTCGCGAATGACGGTAGCGACCTGCTTATAGTCGGTGGCGAGGACGTAGGTCTCCTCAAGGGGGAGCTTGGTTTGATCGAGGAAATTAACGCCGGTAGGAAGCCATTCGAGGGTGGGAATCATGTCCCTTCTAGTTTAGACGACTTGGACCTGCAATGGGGCGGATGTGTGGGCCGTGGGCGGCTCGAGGGGCGTAGAAGCGCTGGCAGCAGCAGGTGCAGCGAACCGGGCGCAGGGCGAGGAGATTGAAGAACCGATCCTTAATGCCACGACGGTGTGAGCGGTGGAGGGATTCCGTGTTGCAGTGGGGGCAGGATCTTCCGTCGGCGAACATCGGTTTTGAGAACATGAGGGCTCTATCGGCGCCCAGGTTCCGATTATTAGGCGTCTGCGAATTGTTTTCCGAGGTTGAGGCTTTTTGCGTGGATTTTCGTCCGTAATTGGAAATAATGACTCGTATTTGTGGCTGTGGAGGAGGTAATGTGAAAAGAAATGTGCTGACTAATGCTCTTCTGGGTGTGATTGCGATGGCGTTGGTTGTAATTGCCGCGAGACCGTATGTGTCGCCTGTGCCCGTTGCGGCTGACTCGGCCCCGGCGCATGCGTTCTACATTGAGCCGGGGGTGCAGAATCTGCGGTATCCGGATGGCACAGGGCAGGTCTACGGGAAAGTCGTCGTCGATCTGCGGAGTGGGAAGATCTGGGGTTTTCCTACTGGGGCTGTGGATCCTTATCCGTCGTATCCGCTGGATAGTAAACCGTCGGTTTCGAAGCCTTTTGCGCTGGGGCGCTATGCGTTTGAAGACACGGAGAAATAAGAAGTTTTTGCTCGCGTGGTAGGCTTCCCTTGCATGTCTACCCATACCTTTGACCTGGTTGCTGCCGCCGTTGCTGAGATGGTTCGCGAAGGCTTTCATACGGAGTTTCCTGATGGCAGCGACGCGCAGGTAGCGGCGATTCGCGCGGTGGAGGGAGCGAAGCCTGATGCGGAGGTACGTGATCTGCGCGAGTTGCTGTGGTCTTCGATCGATAACGATACATCGCGGGATTTGGACCAGATTGAGGTGGCTGAGCGCGTTGGCGATGGCGTACGTGTGAGGGTGGGAGTTGCGGATGTGGCGGGGTCGGTGGGGAAGGATACGCCGCTTGATCGGCATGCGGCTGATCAGACGCAGACGGTGTATACAGCGGTGCGGAACTTCTCGATGCTGCCGACGGAGCTTTCGACGGATTTGACTTCGTTGAATGAAGAGGAAGACCGGGCGGCGATGGTGGTTGAGTTTGTGGTGGACGTTGAGGGGGAGGTGCAGGAGACGAACATCTATAAGGCTGAGGTGCGGAATAGGGCGCAGCTTGCTTACAGCCATGTGGGGCCGTGGCTGGAAGGGAAAGCGGGCCCGGATGCGAAGGTAGCTGCTTCCACGGAGTTGCAGGGGCAGCTTCGGCTGCAGAATGAGGCGGCGGTGAAGTTGCGGGCGCAACGGGTGAAGATGGGGGCGCTGGAGTTCAACCGGGTGGAGGCTGATCCGGTGGTGGTGGATGGGAAGGTGCAGTCGATCGGTACGGCGTTTCATAACCGAGCGAGTGATTTGATTGAAGAGTTGATGATCGCTGCGAACGAGACGATGGCGCGGACACTGCGGGCCGCGAAGCGATCGTCGATTCGCAGGGTGGTGAAGTCCCCCGAGCGATGGGCACGGATTGTGGAGTTAGTCGGGCGGTATGGAACTGTGCTGCCGGCTCAGCCTGACTCGGGTGCTCTGAATGCGTTTTTGCAGGCGCAGCGGGAGGCAGATGCTGTGCATTATCCAGACCTGTCGCTGGCCATCATTAAGCTAATGGGGCCGGGCGAGTATGTGCTCGCTCGGGGCGACGAGGAGGAGCAGCAAGGGCACTTCGGGCTGGCGGCGCGGGACTATTCGCACTCGACGGCGCCGAATCGTCGTTTTGTTGATTTAGTGACGCAACGGGTGGTGAAGGCGATGCTGAGCGGGGAGGCCGCTCCCTACAGTGACGAGGAGCTTGATGCGATTGCGAAGCATTGCAACGAACGAGAGTCTGCCGCCCGTAAGGTCGAGCGGGCGATGTTGAAGCGAGTGGCGGCGGTGGCGATGGCTGGGAGCGTGGGGAAGAGCTTCCATGGAGTAATCACCGGGGCGAATGACAAGGGAACTTATGTGCGGGTGTTCGATCCGCCGGTGGAGGGCAAGGTGGTGAGGGGAGAGCAGGGGCTGGATGTGGGGGATACGGTTGAGGTGACGCTGCTGCATACCGACCCGCAACATGCATTTATCGACTTTGCGCATGGGTGAGGTTGGAACGCTGTTTGCTCGCACGGCTTCGCTGGGACTTGTTTGCTAGGTTGCGTTGCGAATGTACTTTTGTTTTGCGCGAAAGAGATCTTCGAGTTGGGTGTCATTGAGGGTCTGCGAGGAGCCCAATTGGTGAGCCACGAGACGAATGTGGGCGAGGTGCTCGACGGTCTCCATCTTGAGGAAGGCGTCGAGAAGGGTGGGACCATAAGCTACTGCGCCGTGATTGGCCATGAGGATGGCGGTGTGATGGGGGATGAAGGGCCTTAGGCTTGCCGCAACCTCGTCGGTTCCGGTGGTAGCGTATTGGGCGAGCGGGACGGAGCCGAGGGTCATGACAGCCTCCTGGCAGAGCATCTCGTCGAGGGCACGGCCGGCGCAGGCGAAGGCGGTTGCAATGGGAGGATGGGAGTGGACGACGGCTTCAATATCGGCTCTCATCTGGTAGACGGCGAGGTGCATGCTAAGTTCGCTGGTAACTTTTCTTGAGCCAGCGAGCTGCCGCCCTTCGAGGTCAACGATGACCATGTCTGCCGGGCGCATGAGGTACTTGCTCATGCCGGTGGGTGTGACCAGCAGGCGCTCCTGATCGAGCCGGACGGAGAGGTTCCCCGAAGTTCCCGGCATAAAGCCGAGCCGAGAGAGCCATCTGCCGAACTGGACGAGTTCGCGCCTCAATTCAACTTCTGGTCGGCCGATACATTCTTCGATCATCGTTCCTCTTTCGTTGCCATGAAGTGTAATCCCATTACGGTTTTCAAAGTGCATGTTTTCCTCACAGGATTTCGAATGGAGATGGTTTTATTTGGATGATCGAAACGGAAGGCGAGGGAGTCTGCAGATTTTTCCAGGCTCTGCCGATTTTGGCGGAGGCCATGAAGATGTGGCCGGCGGTGAGCGAGCCAAGAACGCGGTGGTGGCCGACCGCTGCAAGTCCCATGGAGGCGATGCAGCCACACTGTTCGCAGTCGGGATTGCCGCCAAACTGGCAAGGTGTGATTTTGGTTGAGAGGTCCGCTGAGACGGTCATAGTTGTTCGAGCGAAGATACACTCTTCGGGGTTCTTTGGTGGAGAGGAGATTTCATTTATTACAATTTCCGGCATATCGAGGATTGGATATCTCTTGCGGAGCTCGAGCAGCTCGGCCATGATGGTGATTCGTTGGGCGGGGGTTAGGATTTCTGGATCGGTGGCGCCGTATTGCGGAGTGAAGAGGCTGAACCAGACCTTCGCTACGGCAGGCTGCGTGCTCCAGAACTGGAGGAACTGGTCGAGGTATCCGGGGCGGTCGGCGATCTGTGCTGTGATGGTGCAGTGAATGGTGATTCTGGTGTCCTGAATATTTTTTAGGATGCGCTCGTAGGTGGCGGGCTTGCGGCGTTCGTCATGCTCTGGTTGAAGACCATCGATGGATACGACGATGTTGAGCTTTCGGAATCGTTTCCAGTGGGAAGGGATGACGCGGAAGGCGCTGGTGACGATCTGAGTGTGAATGCCGCGGGCTTCGATCTGCGGTAGGAGGAGTTCGAGCTCTCGATAGCGGACCAAAGGGTCGCCGCCGACGAGGGAGACATGCAGTGGCTTTTCTTTGTCAAGGAGATCGAGCACACCCTGGACAAGTTGATCTCCCTTGAAGTCAGAGAGGTCGCGTAGCTGGGTGCCTCCCTTAAGATGCGCCGCATCGAAGGCGTAACAACCTGGGCAGCGCAAAGGGCATTCTTTGGTAATTTCTATGGACAACGACGGAGCCCGACCTGCGAGTATCTTGGCCCATGCACGAATGACTTCTGATTTCTTCATTACTTCTCCATGATCGACTGAACGGGGAATGTGTCAGTTTTGATAAGAGCCCGTAAGTGACTCAAAAAGGGAGAGCCGAACGTGCGGAGACCTATCAGACTTGGAGGGGGAGGTTGACGATGAGAAGAGAGGTGTCAGGAAGCTGACGGGATCGCATCGCCGCGATCAGGTGGGACGCCAATGTCGAGGTAGGATCGACTGGTTTGAAGAGGGAAGCCAGTGCGTGTCGAAGCGACAGCAGAAGACTAAGGACTTCTCTACGCTGATGAGAGAGCAGGAGGATGAGACAGAAGATCGCGGCGAGAGCCAGAAGGCCGAACTCGCAGTCCTGTCCTCCACGGAGAAACTTGTCAAAGGTCCAGAGGTACTCCGTTATAGGCATAACGGTAACGAGAAGCGCTGTGAGAAGTACCAGGATCTGACCTAGCAGAACGCAGGTTTGAGACGCAGGAGAGTATGTTCTTTCAACGGGCCCGTTCGTGATGGGTGTTAGTTTCAAAAACCCTCTCGGTCTGCTGCGATTCTACCTTGATCCGTTGGAATAGGGTTAGCAGCGGAAAGTGATTCTGCCATAGCTGGATAACATTTTGCTGTTTCTGCATCTGTATGATGCACAGATTTGGTCCGATTTTTCTCTAATCAGAACCTTTTTACTTTTTGCAGACAAATTCCAAACCTCTCAGCATTTCAGTGCTTTGAGTTTTCGACTTGGACCAGCACCAGGGCGTTCTGAGTGAGAGTAATGCGGAGCGTTCCGTTGCGAAGCGCAGTCTGCTCCGGGGCGGGAAGGGCAGTCTCCCGATTTAGCTGCTCTGCCTGTGCGGGAGTCGGATTCTTGGGCTTGCCCATCGCGGCCCACTGCGGCAGTACATTTCCGTGATTGTCGTCGACTCGTTGAAGCAATACCTTCGCGTCTTGTGAGATATCGGTCAGGTGAAGGTCTATTTCACGAGGCGCTCCGTGCTTATCGGGATCTACCAGATTCCAGGCTGCAATCGCAAGGTTTCCGTTGGCCATCTTGGTGACTAGGACATTGTTGGAGGAGCTGGTAAGGCGTTGATCGCCGAGCTGGTGCAACAGTCCGTAGGCGTAGTAGCTGGGTTTGTTGATGCCGTCGAAGGCGCGCAGGCCGAAGTCTCCCCGGAAGGGAGTGCTGGTGGGACCGCCTTCCTCGAAGACGTCGGAGAAGGTCCAGAAGGAGAGCATGTTTACATTGCCGTCGCACTCGCGCACGGTGTTGGCAAGCGCTGGGCCGACGTAGATGGTGTCACGCGCCTCCATCATGCCGGGAACATTCCATTCGGTCCAGAAGAGGGGGAGATGAGGCGTGGGGGAGTGGTCGATTTCGCCACGGATCTTCGCGACAGCCCGGCCTACGCGGTCGTCCATTGCGATATCTTCGTTGGTGCCGAACATGTTGTGGACAGTGTCGTCGGCGTAGCCGTGGGTTGAGACGAAGTCGACGGGGATGTGGTTCTCGGCGGTGTGTTGTAGAAACTCAGGGACCCACTGGGCTGCGGCAGTTGCGGGACCGCCTACTCGGAGGCGAGGGCTGACGGACTTGAGTGTGCGGGCGGTGTGATCGTAGAGATCGAAGTACGACTCCTGTCGGGGGATGCCATTCCAGAAGTCGATGTTGGGTTCGTTCCAAACCTCGAAGTACCACTGGGAAACTTCTTCGATTCCGTAACGGTCGACGAGGTGTTGGGCGAAGTGCTGGATGAGGTCGTCCCATCGATCCATGCTCTTTGGTGGCGAGACGTTCTGTTTGTACCAGAAGGGGTGGAGCGCGTCAGGATTGAAGGCTAGCTTCTTGGGCATGAAGCTGATTTCGACGAAGGGGCGGACGCCGTTTTTGAGCAGGCCATCGTAGATGGAGTCGACGTAGGCGAAGTTGTAGACAGGGTTGCCGTGCTCGTCTTCGTTGTAGACTCCGACTTCGTCGTGCAGGATTGCGTGGAAGCGAACGTAGCGGAAGTCGGCTACTTTTTTTACTGCGCGCAGGTCTTCACGATAGGCTTCGCGAAGCGTGAGGATGGCACGTCCTGAGCCGAACATCTGCTCCCAAAAGTGGGGGAACGGAGTTGAGGTCGCGTTAGCGTCGATGGTGACGACTTCGTTGGTGGCCGGCTGCGATTGAGAGAAGGATTGGTAGGTAATAGAGAAGAGAATCAGAGATAGCGAAAGGAATCGGCTTCGTCGGCTAGTCATTATGACCTCGTTCTGAGCAGCGGGAGGGCCGGAGTGAATTTTGTGTCGAAAGACTTCGGTCCCGAAAGGATGGTCGGCATGGGGCACTGAAAATGTTCAGCACCATGCCGGCCGTCGTTTCGAGGCGGTGTCTATTTGACTACTAGTAGAACAAGACCATGCGATGGCACGGTGATTTGTAGATGGCCGTCTGAAAGACGAAGTCTTTCTGCAGGCGCCATAGCACCAGCGGCTCTTAATGTTTTTATCTGATCCTGCGTGAGGCTTCCACGTGGTCGTCCCATTGCGTCGAATGCTTTTACGGAGTTTCCGTGGTCGTCGTCTACTCGCAAGACTTCGACGGTTGCTTTTGACAGAACGCCTGTGAAGGTCAGTTGGAAGGTTTTGTCTGGTCCTTTGTTTGCGGGGGGTGGAGTGTAGGCGGCGCCGATGCCGAATGGTGGCGCGTAGTTCCAGAGGGCAACTTCGACCGCCCCGTCGCTGGATTTAGTGGCGAGGGCGTTGTCGTTATCGAGCTTGATACGGCGGTCTCCGAGACGATGCAGCATTGCGAATGCGTTGAGTGACGGCTTTGGAATGCTGTCTGCTGCGAGCAGGCCAAAGCCGCCGTAGAATGGCGTGCGCACGACTCCCTGTTCTTCAAAGACGTCGGAGAATGTCCAGTAGCTCATCGACTCGGTGAGGCCGTCGCATTGGCGGATGTTGTTGGCCAGCCATGGGCCTATGAAGGTCGTGTCCGTTACGTCGGGCTCGTTCGAATAGCTGGCGTTGTACTCGCTGAAGATGAGAGGCATCTTGGGATAAGGCGATGCGGCGATCTCATCGTGTACTTTTTTTACTGCGCGATAGACCATGACGTCGCGTGGGATTTGTTCATCGGTGTGAAAGACATCTTTGGCTGTGTCGTTTGCGTAGACGTGAGTTGAGGCGAAGTCGACCGGGATGCTGTGTTCTTTGCAGTGCTGGAGGAATTCTCCAACATATCCGGCTTGAGCAGTTGATGGGCCACCGACGCGGATTCGCTGGTTTACTTTTTTGAGGGCGAGTGCGGTGTGATCGTAGAGTTCGTAGTACGTGGGCATGTTTGGACGGCCACCCCAGAAGTCGAGGTTCGGCTCATTCCATACTTCAAAGTTCCATGTTGCGACTTCGTCGAGGCCGTAGCGATCGATGAGGTGCTGGGCGAAGGCTGCGATCATCGCGTCCCAAAGAGCGTAGTCCTTGGGCGGCGATACGACTGGTTTGTAGAAGAACGATTGTGTTTGATTAGGATCGGCGGCCATTTTGCGAGGCATGAAACTTAGTTCGACGAAGGGACGGATACCGTTCGCTAGGAGGCCGTCGTAGATCTGGTCGATGTAGGAGAAGTTGTAGATGCCGGCGCCCTGGACTTTTTCGGGAGGGAGGCCGGGGTTCTGCGTTGTTGCGTCGGGGTCGTAGAGGCCGACTTCGTCGAGAAAGATGCCGTGGAAGCGGACTGATTTGAAGTCGGTTACGTTCTTCACTGTGTGGAGATCGTCGCGGTAGCTCTGACGCAGGGAGAGAATGGCGCGGCCGGAGCCGAAGGTCTGTTCCCAGAAGTGAGGGAAGGGAGTTGTTTCGGCGTGGGCGTCGATTCGGACTTGTTCCGCTTGCTGGGCGGTGAGGGAGAGGGTGCTTGAAAGGCAGAGGCTTAGGGCGGCCAGGACGAGCGTGCGGACTTGGATCATCAGAGTTTCTCCAGGCGATGCAGCTTGTGGTGAATTCGTGGTGACAACGTGGTTTTTCGGTGGTGAAACGTGGTGAATTAGCACCATGTTGACGTGGTGCGCGAGCTGGAATGACGCGGGTTTTGTTGTTTGTACGCAGAAAAAAATGTCTGGATGACGTTACACCATAGTTGCACCATAAATGAGGCAGCCACTTTTTGGACACAGGCTTCGACTTCGCGTGGGTGATGTGACAAAGGCGAAGGGCAAAGCAACAGCAACAGCAACAGCACAACAGAAACAAAGGCAACGACGAAATACAGGGATCCTTCCTCTTCGGCTTCGCTCAGGGTAAGGATGACGACCATTGGCGCGCCTTCGCTCAAGATGACGACCATACGGTAGACAGTTGCAGGGAGACGACGAATTCAGGATGTCATAGGCCGCATTTGTCCCTCTCCACATTTCCTCTGCACCTGGAAACGGGTACCAGGTGCAGAGGATTTGGTTGTTGTTGACTAGAAGCTGAAGCGAGCCTGCAGGTTGACGACGCGGCCACCGAGAGCCGAAGTGGCCTGGCCGAAGTTGTTTGCCTGAATGTTGTTTACGACGCTGCTGGGGACAAAGTTGAGGTTGTTAAGGAAGTTGAAGGCGTCGGCGCGAATTTCGATTCTCGCGTTTTCGCCGAGCACGGGCATTTTTGGTAGGCCGAAGGCTTTGGTCAAGGTTCCATCGAGCGATTTATAACCGGGGCCTTGAAGGGCGTTTCTGCCTACGCCGGGAAGTTGTGGCACGCTACCAAAGTTGAATGCAGGTACGGAGTAGTAAGCCGTTCCTGTCTCCACGCTGGCGAGCGGGAAGTTCTGGTTGATGCCGTTGCCTACACCGGGTCCCGATTTGAAGGCATCGTTGCCGGTGTCATGGCCTGCGCCACCGAGATAGGCAGCAGGACGAAGAGTGGTATAGCCGCTGTTGGGATAGTAGAGACTTGAACCGGTACTGAGCTGTGGCGTCCAGGGGAAACCGGTGTGGATGTTGAAGATGCCGCTGATGGACCAACCACCGACCACCTTCTCGAGCCAGGCGTGGCCTCCGGTGAAGATGACCGGCTGCCAGACGCCAAAGATCTTGAAGGCCTTGCCTACGTTGTAGTCGGAGGCCCCGTAGGCGAGCGCCGAATTGAAAGGATAGGGATCCTCATAGTAGGGCTGGGAGGAGTTGTCCAGGCTTTTGGCGTATTGGAATTGCGCGTCCACCTGAAAGTGGTGTGCCATGGTGTGCTTGAGGCTGAGCAGAAGTGCGTTGTAGCTGGCAGCACCGTAGTTGCCGAAGTAGTCCACATTGTTGGCGAGAGGATTGAGAGGAACACCGTTAGCCACTGCGCTGACATAGCCATTGGACTGGACGATGGAGTGGTGAGCCAGACTGGCAGAATAGCCGACGGAGGCGACGAGCTGATGTCCAAGATCGTATTGGGTATCAAGTGAGAAGTGCTCGGTGTATGCCGTGGGAAGGTTTTTAGGAAAGGCGGTAAGGCCAACGCCTCCCTTTAATGGAAGGTTTGCGCTGTTGAATTGCGTGATGGTATTCGGGTTTGCAGGATAGCCGAAGAGCGAATGAGGGTCGGTCCCGGTGCCGTAAATGATAGCCGGGTTGATGCTGGTGGGGCTGCCGCTGGTGAAAGATGCGTTGAAGATGCCGGGCGGGTTGTTGTAAGCGTTCCCGGTAATGGCAATCTCTTCCTGGTTGTAGTTGATGCCATAGCCGCCGCGAACCACAAACTTGTTTTTGAAACGCTCGGGACTCCAGGCAAATCCGAACTGGGGGCCGAGGTTGCCCTTCTGAGGGCTCCATAGATGACCACCCTGTTTCAAGAAGAGGCCAGTGTAGATACTGGCTCCCCCGCCGAAGACGACGGTGCTGAGATTGTTCTGCTTGGTATAGATGGAGTCGAAGTAGGTATAGCGCAGGCCCATGTTGAGGGTGAGATTGGGGCGCACTTTCCAGTCGTCCTGGACGAAGAAGCCCCAGAGGTTTTCGCGATTGTCCTGACGGTTGGTGGAAGGGATACCGGTAAGGGCGTCGAAGGAGCCGTTTTCAGTATGGGGCGCGTCGTTGAGGAAGTCCCAGATGTTGTAGAAGTTGTAGTTCGGTCGTGCGGAGTAGGTAGGGTTGTTGAGGTAGGAGAGGCGAGTGAGTTCGCCACCGAATTTGATGGTGTGGTTGCCCTGTACTTTAGTGGCTACATCCTTA
>CAZZZG010000071.1:0-21127 GCA_964658525.1 uncultured Edaphobacter sp. | reverse complement strand
GCATGAGGTGGTCGTCGACGACGTTGGCGAGGTGGTAGGTGGGGAAGCCGTCGGACTTCATGAGGACCTGGTCGTCTACGTTGGAGTGCTCGAAGCG
Source organism: uncultured Edaphobacter sp. (assembly GCA_964658525.1). Classification (GTDB taxonomy): domain Bacteria; phylum Acidobacteriota; class Terriglobia; order Terriglobales; family Acidobacteriaceae; genus Edaphobacter. The sequence goes on along the minus strand of CAZZZG010000071.1, from coordinate 21,030 downwards.
GATGACGCCGCGGAGCTCGTCGCGGAACTCGGTGAAGGCGGGGTCGCCGGCGGGGACTTTGAGGCGGACGGTGTAGGGGCGGCCTTCGGCGAGGTAGGCGTCGATTTGTGACTGCGAGAGTTCGCGGTGGGCTCCGTCGTAGCGTGGGGGGAGCTTGGCGGCGATCTGGCGTTGGCGGAGGTCTTCGAGTTCTTCGGGAGTTTCGAAGGAGCGGTAGGCGGTGCCGTTGGCGAGGAGGAGCTGGACGTGCTCGCGGTAGATTTCGGTGCGCTCGGACTGGCGATAGGGGCCGTAGGGACCGCCGAGGTCGGGGCCTTCGTCCCAGGTGAGGCCGAGCCAGCGGAGGGAGTTGAAGATCTCCTGCTCGGAGGTGGCGACGAAGCGGGCGCGGTCGGTGTCCTCGATGCGGAGGACGAATTTGCCGTTGCGCTGGCGGGCGTAGAGGTAGTTGATGAGGCCGATGTAGGCGGTGCCTACGTGGGGGTCGCCGGTGGGTGAGGGAGCGATGCGGACGCGGATGGGGGCTTCGGTGGTGCTCGTGCTATTCGTCATAAAGGCCAAGAGTTAATGCTAGCAGAAGGGTGTTGGGTTTTTGCTCGGGGGCTTGTGTGGGTGTGGTGGTTATTGATGAGCGCGGAGTGTTTTGATGAGCGCGGCTAGTGCGGCGGGTTGGTTGCGACGGCTGGGGTAGTAAAGGAAGTAGCCGGGGAAGGTGGGGCACCAGTCTTTGAGGACTTGAATGAGGCGGCCGTCAGCGATCATTTTGGCGAGGGGTTGTTCCATTGCGGTGCCGATGCCTACTCCGTTTAATACGGCTTGGATGACGAGGTCTGGGTCGTCGAAGGTTACGGGGCCTTGTGGGTTGACGGTGAGGGCCTTGCGGCCTTTTTCGAACTCCCAGCGATAGATGCCAGTGCTGAAGCGGAAGGCAATGCAGGCGTGGTCTTTGAGGTCGCGTGGGGTGCGGGGAATTTTGTGGGATTTGAAGTAGTCGGGTGAGCCGACGACGGCGAGGCGCAGGTCTTTGGTGACGCGGACGGCGATCATGTCGCGCTGGATGTATTCGCCGATCTGGACGCCTGCATCGTATCGCTGGGCTACGAGATCGACGGGGTCGTTGGAGGAGGTGACTTCGAGGATGATTTCGGGGTAGGTGCGGGCGAAGTGCGCGAGTTTTGGGAGAAGCACCATGTAGGTTGCGGTTCGAGGAATGACGAGTCGGATGCGGCCTGCGGGACTTTCTTTTTGCTTTCGCACATCGGCCAGGGAGAGCTCGATTCGTTCGAGGGCGGGGTTTAGGTTTCGGAGGAGCGCGGTGCCGGCGACGGTGGGGGAGACGCTTCGGGTGGTTCGGGCCAGGAGTTGGAGACCTAGTCTCTTTTCGAGGGCTCGCATCGAATGGCTGATGGCTGATTGAGACATGCCGAGGCGAGCGGCGGCGCGGGTGAAGCTGCGTTCTTCGGCGACGATGGCGAAGGTGGACAGGTCGTTGAGATCGCTCTTCATGATTTATGAATTTTACTCATGTATGCATTCGATGAAAGCTATCTAGTTTCATAAGCGAGTCGAGCATAGACTTGAACTCAGTCGCGCGAGGACGGACGCACGCAGCGCTGGTTTGAGTTTTAGGAGACGACACAATGCAAAAGAGGATTCTGGGGAAGAGTGGACTTGAGGTATCGGCGCTGGGATTTGGGTGCATGGGCTTGAGCTTTGGGCTTGGGCCGGCGACGGAGAAACAGGAAGCGATCAAGGTGATTCGGGCTGCGGTTGAAGGCGGCGTCACGTTTTTCGATACAGCGGAGGTGTACGGGCCGCTGGTGAATGAGGAGCTGGTTGGTGAGGCTTTGGCGCCGTTTCGTGGTGAGGTGAAGATTGCGACGAAGTTTGGGTTCAGGGCGAATCCGGCGGACGGAGATAAGTGGAATGCGCTCGATAGTCGGCCAGAGCATATCAAGGAAGTGGCTGAGGCTTCGCTAAAGCGACTGAAGGTGGATGCGCTTGATCTGTTCTATCAGCACCGGGTTGATCTGGAGGTGCCGATCGAGGATGTTGCCGGTGCGGTGAAGGAGCTTATCCAAGAAGGAAAGGTAAAGCACTTCGGTATGTCCGAGGCGGGTGCCAATACGATTCGGCGTGCGCATGCGGTTCAGCCCGTTGCTGCGCTGCAGAGCGAGTACTCGTTGTGGTGGAGGGAGCCGGAAAAGGAGATTCTGCCTACTCTGGAGGAGCTGGGGATTGGGTTTGTTCCGTTCAGTCCGCTGGGGAAGGGTTTTCTTACCGGCGCGATCGATGAGACGACGACGTTCCCGGGAAATGATATTCGTAACAGCATTCCGCGGTTCAATTCAGAGGCGCGTAAGGCTAATCAACGGGTGGTCGATACGCTGGGCAGGATTGCTGATGACAAGCATGCGACGCGGGCGCAGATTGCGTTGGCGTGGCTGCTGGCGCAGAAGCCCTGGATTGTGCCGATTCCGGGGACGACTAAACTGCATCGGCTGGAAGAGAATCTTGGGGCGGCGAATGTTGAGTTGTGCGCGCAGGATCTGACGGATATTGAGGGCGCTCTTTCCGGCATCGAGGTGCAGGGGGAACGTTATCCGGAGGCGTTGCAGAAGATGGTCGGTCGGTAGGTTGGTGACGGAGGATGGCGCTGTTCTGGCGCCACCCTTCGTTGGAGAGTTGAGTGTTAGTTACTTGAGTTCGCGGACCCAGATGTTGCGGAAGCTGACGGGTTCGCTCTTGTCGCCGTGGGCCTGAAGTTTGATGGGGGCGGAGTCGTATTTTTTATAGAAGGGCTGGCCGACGTAGAGGGTTTCGCCTTTTAGCTCGAAGTGATTCTGGACCAGTACGCCGTTGAAGAAGACGGTGGCGTAGGCGGGTGTTTTGAGAGTGCCGTCGTCGTTGAAGGTTGGCGCGGTCCAGATTACGTTGTAGGTTTGCCATTCTCCGGGTTTGCGGGCGGGGTTTGCGAGTGGGATGCCCTGCTTGTAGATGCTGCCGGCCTGGCCGTTGACGTAGGTTTTGTTGTTGTAGTTGTCGAGGACCTGAAGCTCGTAGCCCGCGTCACCTGTGCCGGTGGAGGCGAGGAAGACGCCGCTGTTGCCGCGTGCCTGATCGGTGCCGGTAATGTTCTCGGGGATACGCCACTCGATGTGAAGCTGGTAGTTCTTAAAGTTGCGCTTGGTTTCGATATTGCCGGAGCCCGGCGCTTTGCTTACGGTGAGAATGCCGTCGGCGACGGTCCATTGCGCTGGGGACTTGTCTTTGGTGGAGACCCATTGGTCGAGATTTTTGCCGTCGAAGAGGACGATTGCGTCGGAGGGTGGCTGGGAGTCGGTCGCGCCGGGTGTGATGATCGGCGGGACGGGCTCGTAAACTTCGGTGTCCTGATGTTTTGGCGCGGCTGCCTGCTGCGCGGTCAGGGAGGTGGCGAGGGCAGTCAGGATTACGAGGGCTGAAAGATTCAAATGGGAATGGCGCATGACTTTAACGAGGGTATACCTTGTGTGGCTCGACTACGGTCATGATTCGGTGGGGATTCGCCGCGGGAACAACAGCGGCAGGAGTTTCTAAGTTGCCGTTCGGGTCGTTTGAGGAGCATCGGTTTTGAATGACAATATCTTCAGGGTCTGCAAGATCTTGCAACTTCTCGGCGAGCCCATGCGCTCTATCTCTTTTGTTTGCAACAATCGGGTTTGGTAGATGACGTGCACAAGTGTGGGTGCTCCAAGGGTTAGCGCACGACCTCATTCCCTTCGCACGTCAGTTTTTTTTCGGCCCCTTCGTTTTTCCCTGCACGTCGGCCCCGCCTTAAGAAAATCGCAACCTAGGAGAATCAAATATGAAAATTTTGCACATCGCCGCTGCGACTGCGCTGAGCCTTTTTGTCCCTTGCGCACTTCACGCAGCGTCCCTCTGCCCTGCAGTCGGTCTTGCAACTGCCGGTTGCGATCTCGTCATCACCGTGACGGACAGCGGAACCACGGTTGCGACTGGTCCGAGCTTTACGCTTGCCGGTGGAACCTACGATGGCTCTGATGACACGCTCATCGGAATCATCAATAACTCGAGCCATTCTCTAAGCTCGATCAGCCTCAGTTCAACCACTGACATCTTCGGCTTCGATGGCGATGGCATCGACACCTTTGGTGTTGCCGGCAATTCGAAAGATACAAGTGGTTACGGTGGTCCGGACACTTTCTTTTCGGGGATTAATATCTCCGATACGGCTGGAACGGTCGATTTCGTTACGGCTCTAGCTGCCGGTGGAGGGAATACCTTCTTCTCTCTCGAAGAAGCGCTTGTACCTTCGCAAGTAGTGGTGACGCCGCCACCCTCGACTGTGCCTGAGCCGAGCTCACTGATTCTGCTCGGAACCGGACTTGCAGGTCTATGTGGGGCATTAAAGCGTCGTTCGCAATGTAGTTCTACCTCTGTTGTCTTCGAGCGCCAGCAGGCTCTGCACTGAGTGAGGGCCTGCTGGTTCTCGCGGTTTTTCCCGCCTAGATTTCTATCTAAAAATGATTTGTTCGATGGTGGAAGACAACGATCGCAGATCGTCGGGCCCTGCTGTGCCAATTCATTTCGAGGATACCGATTGTGAAGCGAAATATTTTGTTCCTTGCGTTAGTGTTCCTCTCTCTAGTGTCCAGTGCAGCTTATGGTGCAGTGTCTGAGCATTCCGATCACGCAGTGTGTCCTCGTTATCCTGCAGGCAGTAGTGTGGTTGAGCCTAAAGATCTGTTTAGCAGTCATGGAATTTTGCAGGTGAGCTTTACCTATGAAACACGTGTCGACGAGTACGGTAACGTTTTGTACTGCTTCATGACTGAAGACGGAACCCAGTCACCTACTCTGCACGTTCGCCCGGGCGACGAATTATTGGTGAAGCTTAAAAATGCGCTGCCGCCATCTACGACGCCTTCTTATCAGAAGCATGCAATGGCGGGTATGAAAAACGCCCTCCCTGAATTCAGCATCTCTGGGCAGTCTCATGAGGCCTCTCCAAACTGCGGTGGGATGGTGATGACGGACACTTCGACAAATCTTCACTATCACGGAACGAATACTCCGCCGACCTGCCATCAGGATGAAGTGATTAAAACGCTTATCAATGCCGGGGAGACGTTTCAATATGATGTGCATTTTCCTCTTGATGAGCCTCCAGGGCTTTACTGGTACCATCCGCACGTTCACGGAGTCTCCGAAGCGGCGGTACAGGGAGGTGCGTCAGGCGCCATCATCGTCGAGGGAATTGAAAATATTAGTCGTGAGGTAGCAGGGTTGCCGGAGCGCACTCTGATTGTTCGGGACAACCTGGTCCCCGGGGCTCCTGATGCTGCTGACGTGCCGGCGTGGGACCTTTCGCTCAACTATATCCCGGTGGCTTACCCGGAGTACAAACCGGTCGTGATTCCAGCCAAGCCATTGCAGAAGCAGTTCTGGCGAGTGGTGAACGCGGCGGCCGACACGATCCTCGATCTGCAAGTGCAGTACGACGGTGTGCCGCAAGACCTGGAGATTGTCGGGATCGATGGTGTTCCCACGGGGTCGCAAGATGGCAGATGGTGGGGAAGAACGTTATCGAGGAAGCATTTTCTTCTTGCACCGGCTGCTCGCGTTGAGTTCATCCTGAAAGCGCCGGCGAAGAGTGTGAAAAATGCCACTCTGCTTACCTTGAATGTCGATACGGGGCCGGACGGAGATAACGACCCGCAACGGCCAATCGCGGCTATCAAGGTTGGTGACGATGCGACAAATCCTTCGCTGGCTGTTGGCGCCATCTCGGCACCGCCGCCGCTGCATATGCGATTTCAGGGGCTGTCGGAAGCGAAGGCTGTGAAGCAGAGGAAGCTTTATTTTTCCGAGGTGCTCTCTGATCCAACAGATCCTAACAGCCCCACTAATTTTTTCATTACTGTGGATGGAGCAACACCGACGCTTTTCGATCCTGATAACCCGCCTGCGATTACTACGACCCAGGGATCAGTAGAAGACTGGACCATCGAAAACCGTGCTCTTGAAAATCACGAGTTTCATATTCACCAAATTCATTTTCTTGTTCTCGAACGCGACGGCAAGCCGGTTGAAGGGGAGTATCGGGACACGATCAACGTGCCCTACTGGAAGGGTAGTGGACCCTACCCCAGCGTGAAACTAAGGATGGACTTTCGTGGTCCAGACATCGGAGACTTTGTGTACCACTGTCACATCCTGGGGCATGAAGATAGCGGAATGATGGCTGTTATTCGTGTGCTTCCCCAGGGTAGACCGACTCAGTGAATCCGGCTTGAATGAGCGGAGATGATCAGGTGTTGCGGGCGGAGCGGACGGCGGCAGCTAGTTCGGCGAGGGTGGCTTTGGTTTCGGGCCAGTCGATGCAGGCGTCGGTGATGGATTGGCCGTAGACGAGGGGTTGGCCGGGGACTAGTTTTTGTGCGCCTGCTACGAGGTTGCTTTCGAGCATCACGCCGATGATGCGCTTGTCGCCTGCGGCGATTTGCGCGGCTACGTTGCGGGCTACGCCTGATTGCTGGGTGTGGTCTTTGTGGCTGTTGGCGTGGCTGCAGTCGATCATGACCTGAGGGCGTATGCCGGCCTTCTCCATTTGCTTGCAGGTCTCTTCGACGGCGGCGGCGTCGTAGTTGGTGGTGTTGCGGCCGCCGCGAAGGATGATGTGGCAGTCGCGGTTGCCCTTGGTGACGAAGATGGCGGTCTGACCATGTTTGGTGTGGCCGAGGAAGTTGTGCGCCTGGCCGGCGGAGAGGATGGCTTCGATGGCGATCTGCACGTTGCCGGAGGTGCCGTTTTTGAAGCCGACGGGGCAGGAGAGGCCGGAGACGAGTTCGCGGTGGACCTGGCTTTCGGTGGTGCGGGCGCCGATGGCTCCCCAACTGACGAGCGAGGAGACGTACTGCGGGGAGATCATGTCGAGGAATTCGGTGCCGGCGGGGACGCCGATTTCGGCGAGGTCGAGAAGGAGATGGCGGGCCTGGCGGAGGCCGTCATTGATCTGGAAGGATTCATCGAGGTAGGGGTCGTTGATGAGGCCCTTCCAGCCGAGGGTGGTGCGGGGCTTTTCGAAGTAGACGCGCATGATGATGCAGAGATCGCGGGAGTGTTCGGCGATTGCGGTCTTGAGGAGTTCGGCGTACTCGCGCGCGGCGTCAGTGTCGTGGATAGAGCACGGGCCGACGACGACGAGGAGGCGATGGTCTTCGCCGTCGAGGATTTTGATGATCTCGGTGCGGGCTTTATAGACGGTCGCGGAGGCGGCTTCGGTGATGGGGAGTTCTTCTTCGACGGCGACGGGCGGAAGGACGACTTTGGTCCAGGTGATGCGAAGGTCATCGGTGGGAAAGAGCATGGGTCTCGCTTGGCTTGATCAGATGAAGCGGGCGTTCCGCTGTGAGGTTGGTGAAACTTTGAATATCACTTCATCTTATAGCCTCGGGGGTGGTGGTTGGGTAGTGACGGGCTCGGTGCTAATAGAATGGTGACTGCGGCACGATTTCGAATGGGCCGCGATTGAGTGCATGACGCAACAGGAAAGGTTCTCCAAGTGAAGGCATTGGTAAAAAGCCGCGAAGAGCGCGGTCTTTGGCTCGAAGATGTTCCGGAGCCCGAGATGGGCATCAACGACGTCAAGATTCGTGTTCTGGCTACGGGTATCTGCGGCACCGATTTACATATCTACGAGTGGGACGCGTGGGCTCGTTCGACGATCAAAAAGGGTTTGACGATTGGACATGAGTTCGTGGGCGAAGTGGTGGCCGTGGGTTCGAACGTAAACGACATTCCGATTGGTCAGCTTGTAAGCGGGGAGGGCCATGTGGTTTGTGGGCGCTGCAGGAACTGTCTCGCGGGGCGGCGTCATCTTTGCGCTTATACGTTGGGAGTCGGCGTGAATCGGAATGGGGCGTTTGCGGAGTTTATTGTGCTGCCGATGTCGAATATCTGGATTCATAGTGCAGGGGTGCCGCATGAGATTGCGGCGATCTTCGACCCGCTGGGCAATGCGGTTCATACGGCGCTGGCGTTTCCTGTGCTTGGCGAAGATGTGCTGGTTACGGGAGCGGGGCCGATTGGGATTATGGCTGCTGCGGTGGCTCGGCATGCCGGGGCTCGCCATGTGGTGATCTCCGATCCGAATGAGTATCGAAGGGCTTTGGCGGAGAAGGTTGGAGTGACCCTGGCGGTGGATCCTCGCGCGACTCCGCTGAAGGAGATTCAGCAGAAGTTGCGGATGCAGGAGGGCTTCGATGTTGGGCTGGAGATGTCGGGCAATCCAAATGCGTTTCGCGACATGCTTGCGAATATGAGTCATGGGGCGAAGATTGCTATGCTGGGGATTCCGTCGGAAGATATTTCGATTAATTGGAATCAGGTGGTCTTCAATCAGCTGACGATTCGCGGGATTTATGGGCGGGAGATGTATGAGACCTGGTACAAGATGACCGTGATGCTTCAGAGTGGGTTGGATATTTCGGGGGTAATTACGCACCGGATGAACTGGCGGGATTATGAAGATGGATTTGCAGCGATGCGCTCGGGGAACTCGGGGAAGGTGATTCTTGATTGGAGCGATGTTGCTTAGGTCGTTCGAGCTGGATTGAGTTGTGTCAGGAACAGGATGTGACATCACCACGGCGTTGCCCGGGTTTTAGCGGGCAGGCCGTGGTGGTTTGTTTTGGCTGGCGATAATTCGCCGAAGAAGCGTTGGGATGACGACCCATGATTCTTGTCTTAGCGATCAACAAATTCTGCATAATTTTTCGATACAAGTTAGTGATTGTGCTGCTTCGTAACCTTAATTGGAGATTTGCATCAAACTGTGCGGAAAGAGAAAGTTGAACATTCCGGACGAGTAAGCGTTTAGTATCTGAATCGTTCAACTCAGTCTTTTTCGACCGAAGCGCACGTTCGAACCTTGATAGGGCTAAGAGTGGAGACAAGCGACTGCGAAATGTCCGGGCAAACCCTTCCGCATCCTCCTGCGCATCCGCCGGAGTCTCTTTTTGAGAGTTGCTCATGGTTTTATTCTCTGTGCCGCGAGTACTTGTTTCGTGATCACACCCCGGAGATAAGCCGAGCGCTGTTTCCTCCGGAGGGGCCAGCGCCGGGTATGCGTATTCTTGAGCTTGGCTGCGGTCCGGGGTTTTATGCATGCCGTCTCTCGGAGGAGTATCCGCAGATTCACACAACGGGCGTAGATCTTTCGCGACGATTGCTTGCAAGAGCCGAATCTCGGGCTGCTCGTCGAAGTCTTCAGAACTGCACCTTTGCACACGGTGATGCGCACTCTCTGCCTGATGCTTCGAATTCGATCGATGCTGTTGTCGTTTCGAGACTTTTTCTGATTGTGGCGAAGCGGGAGGAGGTGCTGAGCGAGATCTTTCGGATTCTGCGCCCCGGCGGCCGATGTTTTATTGCCGAACCAACGTCAGGTTTTCGCACCCGAATGCCGCTTGGCTGCATGTGGCTGCTTTCGAAGTTGAGCGGCAGCCCGGCAGGAAAATATCGTGAGCCGAGACAGGCTGATGTGATGAGTGCGACGGATTTTTCGGCGTTGATTCACTCGCAACCGTGGGGAGGTATCGAACTGCAATACGACGGGTGGTATCAGTATGCTGTTTGTGAAAAAGATCGCGACAGTGTGGCGGAACGGCGGACGCAAACTGTCGAATGTGAGGCTTTGTGATGACTCCTTCTACGACGTGCTACACGATTCTTGATCCAGTGAGTCCGCTTGTAGAGCGAGCTAGCGAATGCGCTCTTGCGGTGATGGCGAAGGCGCCGCGCCCAGGCAGGGTGAAGACGAGGCTCGCTCCGCCTCTGACCCTCGACCAGGCGGCGAAACTTAACGCCTGTTTTCTCCGCGACACTGCTGCGAATATTGGCGCGGTTGCTTCGTCGGGTTGTGCAGCCGGGGTGATCTCTTATACGCCGGTTGGCGATGAAGGCTTCTTCGATAATCTTCTGCCGAGTAATTTTGCTTTGATCCCGCAGCGCGGGGATGGTTTCGGCGAGCGCCTTCTTGCGACTGTGCAAGACCTTCTGGCGTGCGGTTTCGGAAGCGTTTGTCTTATTGACTCCGATTCGCCCACGGTTCCGGCTGTTGCCTTCGAGCGGGCCATCGCCGAGTTGCAGAAGGCAGGCAATCGCGTTGTCATTGGGCCGTCGCACGATGGTGGCTACTACTTGATCGGTTTGAAGCATGCCCATTCCGAACTTTTTGCCAACATTGCATGGAGTACGTCGTCAGTTTTTACGGAGACAATTGCAGCTGCCGAGGCCGTGGGCATTGAGGTCGTTGTTCTTCCGCTCTGGTATGACGTGGACGATGGCGAGACACTCGCACTGCTGACTACTGAATTGATTAGGGAAGTGCAGCCACGATTTGCTACGCTTTCTGGATATCGCGCCGAACATACCCGGGCATACCTCATTCAACTTGGCGAGCAGGGGAGTGACCGTTGATGACTTCAACTACCAATGTGGCTGGAAGCGCACCAGCCGATCTCGGAATTGGCGCTTCTGCTGGCAGACACTGGTCGGTTGCTCGCGCGTGGCAGACGAATGCTGCCCTGATCCTGATAGGGACTGCGTTGTTCTTCCTTACGCGACAACTCATCAGCGAATACAGTCGATTCACGATTGGTTTTTCGGGAGTTTCGGGTTGGTCCTGCGTTCTTTATCTTGGAGCAGCGTTGATCGTTTTGACGCAGCCAGTCGATAGATTTACGTTTCCGATCATTCTCATGGTCGCGGTTGCGTGCCGCATGGTCTTATTGCCTGCTGCTCCTTATCTTTCCAGTGACATTTATCGGTATGTGTGGGATGGCGTGGTGCAGCAGGCGCACATCAGCCCTTATCGTTATGTTCCTGGAGATGCAGCGCTTGCTTTTCTGCGCGGTGCGCATGAAAGCATCTTCGAGAAGATTAACCGACGCGACTATGCGCATACTATCTATCCACCGGCGGCGCAGGCGCTGTTTTATGTGATTACGTGGATCTCTCCGACGATCACTTTCATGAAGACAGTGATGGTGCTGTTTGAAGGGATCACAATGTATGCACTGGTCAGCCTGCTGGGCTCTCTTGGCATTCGGCGCGAGCAGACCCTGCTCTATGCATGGTGCCCGGTGGTTGTGTGGGAGATTGCGGGGTCGGGGCATCTTGATTCTGCGGCAATGGCTTTTATTGCATTGGCTTTGCTGGCTCGTTATCGAAGGCAGCCAGTATTGACGGGACTTTTTCTCGGGGTCGCTGTTTTGTTGAAGCTCTATCCGATTGTCGTGCTTCCTGCCCTTTATCGTCGCGGGGATTCTAAGATGCCTGGTATGGTCGCGGGTGTGGTTGGGTTGGGCTATGCGGCTTATTCCAGCGTTGGCCTTTTGGTCTTCGGGTTTCTTGGAGGTTACGTAAAAGAGGAGGGCCTGGCAACGGGTTCGCGCTACTTTCTGCTTGAGGTCGCGCAGCAGATTCCGGGGCTTCACGGTGTTTCGACCGCGACTTATTTTGGCTTTTGTGCGGTGGTATTCCTGGGAATCATCTGGTGGTGCTGGCGCGTCTCTGGTTTTGATGGGGACAATTATCAGAGGCCATTTGATCTTGATGGCGTCGCTTCGTTTCTTCCGCCTGCCTTTGCGCTTGCGGCGGCCTTGATGTTTCTTTTTTCGCCGCACTACGCGTGGTACATCCTGTGGTTGATTCCATTTTTTACGCTGATGCCGAATCTGCCAATTCTGACTTATGTGCTTGGTTTCTTTTATCTGTACACGACTGCACTGGCAGAGCCAGGCCCTAAGATGTTTCTCGCAAACAAAATTCTCTACGCTTCGGTCGTCGCGGCGCTCATAATTCAACTAGCTCTCAAGCGTTGGCCGATTCATCGGTCCATGTTTGTGCAACGGGAAGTAAGGAGTGAGGCCCTATGAGTACACTTCTTCCGATCATTCCTCCCGATGGCCTTCTCCGTGAGAAGGACGGTCTTAGCCCCGCGGCGCAACGGGCTGAGGAGGAGAAGAATCGAATGCGCCGATACTTCGAGAAGCCGGAATCCGATGCACATCTTGCTCCGGTCGCTGCTCAGGAGCCCGTCTGTCTGTATCTTGAGACGACAAATCGTTGCAACCTTTTGTGCACGACTTGTCCGCGCACCTACGAAGATCTGGAGCCCGAGGCGGATATGTCGTGGGAGCTTTTCACATCGCTCATCGACCAATATCCGAATATTGCGCGTGTTGTGCTGCATGGCATTGGCGAGCCTATGTTGGTGAAAGATATTGCTCAGCGCGTGAAGTATCTGAAAGATCGAAATGTTTATGTGTTGTTCAATACGAATGGAACTTTATTGACGGAGGCAAACGGCCGGGCTTTGATCGAGGCTGGTCTCGACGAGCTTAGAGTGTCGCTTGACGCCGCGGAATCAGGGGTGTTTCAGATGGTTCGCGGCAAAGACTTCTTCGACAAGATCGTCGCGAATGTCAGGAATTTTACCCGGCTGCAGCGGGAGTTGGACGCGCCGAAGCCGCGGGTGTCGTTGTGGCTTACGGGACTGCGGGAGACGGTCGATCAGCTTCCGAACTTTGTTCGCCTGGCGTACTCGATCGGCGTCATGGAAGTTTATTTACAGCGGCTGGTGTTTTTTGATGTTCCGATGGATGAACACTCTCTCGCGCGGGCAGAGTCGGCGCTGTTCGAACATACTACCGACAGGGAAGAGGCGCTTATTCGCGAAGCTGAATCGGTTGCGCGCGAATTGGGTGTAATGTTTTCGGCGTCGGGTGCAGTTGATCCGGGTGAGTCGATCAAGATGCAGCGGTCCGATAGCCCGTGGTCACTCTGTCGCCGGCCGTGGTCGCTGATGTACATCACGGCTAACGGTCGCGTGTTGCCATGTTGCATTGCACCTTTCAGCATGAAGGGCTATGACAGCTTTACTTTGGGGGACGCCACGCAGGCAAGCCTTCGGGAGATTTGGAACGGTGCCGAGTACCAGCGGTTTCGTGAGGGTCTTCTGACCAGCGCGCCTCCCCCCGCGTGTGCTAATTGCGGGCTGCGCTGGAGTCTCTAATATCTGATAACGCATTTGCAGCTTTGTGGCGACCCCCTATAATCGCACCTGCGAAACATCGAGAGGATGCAATGAACATTGAGCGCCACGCAGGCTTCTACGTGGTAGGCCTGGCAGTCCGGACCCAGAATTCGGCGGAACGCAACGGTAGCGGTAAGATCGGTGAGGTCTGGCATAAGCTGCTGCGGGACAATCTTGCATCGAAGATTCCGAACAAAACTGGTATCAATTTGTTGGCACTTTATACCGATTACGAACCTGACGGCCACTACACCTATCTGCTTGGGTTGCCGGTGTCATCCATTCTGAACGTTCCCACGAAGTTTGTTGCCAAATATATTCCTGGTGGACGTTACTCCGTTGTCACGTCGGAACGTGGGCCGATCAAGCAGGTCGTTGCGGAGACCTGGATGCGAATCTGCTCCATGCCTGTGGTGGAGTTGGGAGGGATTCGATCTTTTCGGGCTGATTACGAGATCTACGACCAGCGCGCAGCCGATCCGGAGAAGGCACAGATCGAAGTGTACGTCGGCCTTCGCTAACGAGATTTCTGTTCATTATGCCGCTGCCAATTTCTGTCATCATTCCCGCGTTGAATGAAGCTGAATCTATCGGATTCGTTGTCTCTGAGATGCCGTGGCATCTGATCGCCGAATGCATTGTCGTAGACAACGGGAGCAGTGATGGAACCGGTGCTGTTGCGGCGGCTGCTGGGGCGCGCGTGATTCACTCGGCTCGCGGCTATGGGGCGGCGTGTAAAGCGGGGAGCGAGGCTGCGCTCCCCACGAGCGCGATTCTGGTCTATATGGATGGAGATGGTTCCGACGTGATCGTTGAGCTGCCACGGCTGGTGGCTCCGATAGAGGCCGGGGCTGCGGATTTTGTCATTGGTTCGCGTATTCGTGGCAACCGCGAGGCGGGATCCATGCTCGGGTCTCAGATCTTCGCCGCGTATTTTGTCGGTGCTCTTTTGCGCCTGTTTCAAGGAGTTCACTATACCGACATGGGACCTTTTCGGGCGATACGAAGAACGTCACTGGAATCGTTACATATGTCGGAGCTGACCTACGGGTGGAATCTGGAGATGCAGATTCGTGCAGCGCAGAAAAGGCTGCGTATTCTAGAGATTCCGGTTGATTATCGCAGGCGGGTGGCTGGGATTTCCAAGGTTTCTGGTGATGTGATGGGCAGTGTGAAAGCTGCAGTGCGAATTCTTGAGGTGTTGTTTCGCACTGGTCTTTCTCGCGGGCCAGATTGAGCATCGTATACTTGTCGCGTCAAATCTATCAAGGAGAGAGATTATGCAAAGCCGTATTGTAGGCACGACCATGCCAGTTCTTGAGTTTGCACTTGGTGCAGATGACGCGGTCATCTCGGAGGCGGGGGAACTTTCGTGGATGACAGCGACTGTCCAGATGACTACGCACACGCAGCACGCTGGCGGTGGGGGCTTCTTCGGTGCTATCGCGCGAGTGGCGGGTGGCGGATCGCTCTTTATGACGGAATATCGCGCAATTGGAGGACCTGGCGAGGTTGCGTTCGCTACCCGTGTTCCGGGCCATATCGTACCGGTGGAGGTTGGACCGGGTCACGAGTATTTGGTTCATCGTCATGGCTTTCTTTGCGCGACTGCCGCTATTGCGCTGGGAGTTGGATTTCAGCAGTCGTTGGGTGCTGGCATCTTTGGCGGCGATGGATTTCTGCTACAGAAGATCAGCGGGCAGGGGATTGCGTGGCTTGAGTTGTCCGGAGAGGTTGTTATTAAGGATCTTGCCCCCGGGGAAACTCTGCGTGTTCACCCGGGCCATGTGGGTGCTTTCCAGGGGAGTGTTTCGTTTCAGATTCAGCGCGTGCCTGGAATCAAAAATATGATCTTTGGTGGCGACGGAGTTTTTCTTGCAGCATTGACTGGCCCCGGTCGCGTGTGGCTGCAGACTCTGCCTATTTCGCGTCTTGCTCATCAGATTCAAGAGTATCTCCCGAAGGAACGCGCGCAGCAGGCGGCTGAGGGTGGTGTCGTTGGTGGTATTGTCGGATCGATCCTCAAGGGAATGTAGCCGTACTTCAACGATGTGTACATTGGCAAAGTCTGCGAGATTCAGAGACATCTGAGGGATAGACTCAAGCAGAGGCTTGAATGACCGCAGTTGCTCTTGATATTCGCGCTGGACGGTCACGGAGATATCCCGCGGGGCCTTCGTCCTGGTCGCGTTTTGCCTCTGGTCGGATGTTTCGCCAGAACGCGGTTGAGTCAATGAGCGAATCGGCGCGGCTTTATGGCGATCTGGTGCACTACACCATCTTCGGACGGCACATTTATCAGTTGAATCATCCTGAGCTGATCGAAGATCTTCTTGTCAGAGATGCGGGCAAACATCATCGTGGGATTGTGATGCAGCGGGCGAAGATCGTTCTTGGTGAAGGCTTGTTGACCAGCGAAGAGCCACTGCATATGCGCCAGCGACGGCTTGCGCAGCCGGCGTTTTTGCGTCAACGCATTGCGGCCTACGGTGAGGTGATCGGAAAGAACGCGGCTGAGATTTCGCAGGGTTGGCGATCGGGGTCGGTCCATGATGTTCATGAAGACATGCTTGAGCTGGCGCTGCGCATCGTCGGGAAGTGCCTGTTTGATCTTGATGTGCAATCGCAACAGGAGGTGAAGAAGGTTTCTGCGGCGGTTGATGCGTTTATGGGATTTCTTCCTCTTGCGATCCTGCCGTTTTCTGAACAGATTCAGCGACTGCCACTGCCGGCGATGAAGCGGATTCGCAAAGGCCAGGCGGATCTTGATGCGATGATCTACGGGATGATTGCAGAGCGGAGGCGGTCGCCTGGAGATCGGGGGGATCTACTTTCGATGCTGCTGGAGGCGGTGGATACTGAAGGCTCGACGGGGCGCATGTCGGACCAACAGGTGCATGATGAGTGTTTGACGATTATGCTGGCTGGGCATGAGACCACTGCGAATGCGTTGAGCTTTGCCCTTTGGTTGATGGCAAAGTATCCAGAGGTGCAGGCACGTGTGCATGATGAGGCACGTGATGTGCTGGGTGATCGCGCGGCTACGGCTGATGATTACGCTCGTTTGCCGTATGCGACGCATTTGTTCTCGGAGACCTTGCGGCTTTATCCGCCTGTCTGGGTGATTGCTCGAACCTGCGTTCAACCTTATGAGATTGCCGGCTATGCGATTGCGAAGGGTGCAATTCTGCTGGCGTCACAGTTTGTTGTTCATCGAGATTCGCGTTTTTATCCCGATCCACTGCGTTTCGATCCTGAACGATTTGCGAAGGACGGTGCGAAGTCGCGGCCTAGATTCGCGTTTTTTCCGTTTGCCGCTGGCAGTCGGCAGTGCATTGGGGAAGGGCTGGCATGGATGGAGGGAGTACTGTCTTTGGCTACGATTGTGAGGGACTGGCGGCTGACAACCCCTCATGGTGCGGAGGCTGAGATTGCATTAAATCCTGCGATCAGTCTTCGGCCTAAGTTTGGGGTTCCGCTCGTCGTGGAACGTCGCGTTAGTGGCGCTTGATCCACGCGTCGATGGACCATCCATCGTACTGGTGGAGGAAGATCAATACAGAATAGACGAGGGCGTAGGTAAGTTGAGTTCCGGTGGAATCCCAGTCTTGTGAGAGGGCAGAGCCGAAGGTGAGTAGCATGATGAGAAGGCTTGCTGCGATGAGTGCTGCGCGGGTTCTAAGGCCGACAAGAATCAACAGCCCTAGGAGGCCTTCCGTCGCCGGCAGGATCAAACCGAAGACCCAGACGCTCCATGCGGGAAGTGGAACGTGTTCGAACTTCATGACTAGCTTTGCTGCGAACTCTCCGGGGCCTGTGATCATGCGGCTTACGCCGTGCATCATGAGATTTACACCGACGACTGCACGCAGCAAGGCATAGCCTATTTGTTCATTACGAAGCTTTGATTCTTCTGCCATTTGTTCTCCGGTGTTGGATTTGTGTCTAGTGTGATGCGTGCTTCCCGTATTGATGCATAAGGAGCGGTGGCGATTTGCATAAGCCAGAGGCTGGCCTCTGTATTCTGAAGTTATGCATGGGACAGCAACGGAACCATTTCTTACCCTCGCACATGTGAATGTCGCTCGTGGCGATAACGTCGTTCTTCACGATATCAATCTCTCGGTGAATGCGGGGGAGCATATCGCGATTCTGGGCCCGAATGGTTGCGGAAAATCGACGTTGATCAAGACAATTACGTGTGAGTGTTATCCGATGGTGCAGCCGGAGACGAAGGTGAGGATCTTCGGGCGGGAGCGGTGGGATCTGACGGAGCTGAAGAAGAGGCTGGGCGTCGTGTCGGCGGAGTTGCCGGGAAAGCAGACGTTGCAGACTACAGGGCGCGACGCTGTGATTACGGGATTTTTTTCGAGTAGTACGTTGTGGCCGAATCTGGTGGTGACCGATGCCATGCGGGTGCATGCGGAGGAGGTTTTGGAGCAGATTGATGCGGTGGGGTTCGCGGAGAAGATGGTTGGGGAGATGTCGGCTGGGCAGCAACGGCGGATCATGATTGGGCGGGCGTTGGTGGGATCGGCGGGGATGTTGCTGTTGGATGAGCCTTCAAATGCTTTGGATTTGGCTGCGCAGGCGGAGTTGAGGGGATTGATGCGGAAGCTCGCGCAGCAGGGGACCGGGATCATGCTGATCACGCACCATATTGCGGATATTCCGCCGGAGATCGACCGGATTCTCATGATGCGGGATGGGCGGATTATTGCTGATGGATCGAAGGAGCAGCTGCTCACTGCAGAGCGGCTGAGTAAGTTGTTTATGACGGAGGTTCAGCTTTCGGAGAGGGATGGCTTTCATCACGCTTGGTGATGGGTCCTGCCGGACGGGCCCACTTCGCGTGGGGCGGTCACTTCGTGACTTGTGTACCTTTTAGGCTTAGTCGGTGTGGGGGATTACACCGGTCTGGAGTTTAACTAGTTCCGGCTGGGCTATTCGGCTGGGGCCTAAGACTGCGATTTTTGGCAGGGGGCCGCGGACCATGGCTACCTCGTCACAGGCATAGAGGCGGGGGCAGGTCTGGCAGTCCTTGTAGATCTTGTCGGGCAGGGTGGTGCGGTCGACGACGCGGAAGCCGAAGTGGAAGAAGAAGTCGGGGATGCGGGTGAAGAGGCAGACGGCGGTGACTTTTTGCTCTTCAGCTTCTTCGAGGAGGGCGCGGAGAAGCCGACCGCCTGCGCCTTGACCTTTGGCTTCGGGCTTGACGACGATGGAGCGGACCTCGGCGAGGTGGGGGCCGTAGAGGTGAAGGGCGCCGCAGCCCAGGAAGACGCCGCCGGAGTCGCCTTCGATGGGAGATTCGGCTACGGCGAAGTCGCGGATGTTCTCGCAGATCTCGGCGTAGTTGCGGCGGAGGAGGGTGCCGTCGCCGGAGAGCGAATTGACGAGATCGAAGATATTGACGGCATCGGGGAGTTTGGCTTTGCGCACGGTTGCTCCGCCTACGCGCGGGCGGGATGAGGAGGTGGATTCACTCACGGTCATCAGGGGGGTGGTGGGCAACTGTGTTAAGACTCCTTCTTTTTATTTTCGCAGAGTATTGGATGATTCGATGATCCGGTTTGGTGCGGGTGTTGAGGAGTGCGGTTCGGGAGCTGTGGATTGGAATGCGATCTTTGCGATGTTTTGGTTCGAGACTTATGCCTTCTTTATGACCGACTCGGTAGCATTTCGTCATGGAAATCCTTTCTGCCACGACAAGGGTTGTCAAAGAAGGTAAATCCGAACATCCTTTTCTGCTCTTCTTGCGACGACGGAGTTCGGAGGAGAACAAGCTTGTAACGCCCCTATCCGATGTCATCACTGCATTCGTGTTGGTAGCTGTTGCCGTTGCTCTGGTGGTTTGCCTCTATGCCTTCGTGACTGGAAAGATTCGGTAGATTGATCCTGGTTTATGTTTTTGCGGCTGCTAAGCGGGCCTTCGCTTCGGCAAGTGCGGTTTTGACGCGGGAGCGGGCGGTGCCCCCGATGACGTCGTGGCAGTCGAGGGTGGCTTCGAGGGTGATGGCGGGGAAGAAGTCTTCACCGAAGGCGGGGGAGATGGTGCGGAGTTCTGCGAGGGTGAGTTGCTGGAGTTCGCGTTGGGTTTCAAGGCCGAGGCGGACGGCGTTGCCGATGTGCTCGTGGGCTTTGCGGAAGGGGATGCCCTTGTCGGTGAGGTAGGTTGCGGCGGCCATAGCGTTGAGGTAGCCGGAGTGGGCGGCGGCCTTCATGGTTTCGAAGCGAAATTTTAGGGACGCGGTGAAGGCTGGGAGGACGCTGAGGATTCCGGCGATGGTGTCGGCTGCATCGAAGACTGGCTCCTGGCCTTCCTGCAGGTCTTTGTTGTAGGCGAGAGGTAGGCCTTTGATGAGGGTGGCTAGTGTTGTGGCTGCTCCGAGGAGGCGGCCGGATTTGCCGCGGATGAGTTCGGTGAGGTCGGGGTTTTTCTTTTGCGGCATTGCAGAGGAGCCGGTGGAGAAACGCTCGGGGAGGTCGAGGAAGCCGAACTCTGCTGTCGAGTAGAGTGTGAGCTCTTCGGCGAAACGGGAGATGTGGATGCCGAGGGTGGCGATGGCCTGGGTGAACTCGAGGGCGAAGTCGCGGTCACTTGTTGCGTCCATGCTGTTGGGCGTGGGGGCGTCGAAGTTGAGGGCGCGGGCGGCGATGGTGCGGTCGAGGGCGAGGGTTGCGCCTGCTACTGCTCCGGAGCCGAGGGGGCAGAGGTTCATGCGCTTGCGGGCGTCGGTGAGGCGGCTGGCGTCGCGCTCGATCATGTTGACGTAGGCTAAGAGCCAATGGGCTACGAGGACCGGCTCGGCGCGCTGGAGGTGGGTGTAGGAGGGCATCGTGGCTTCGCCTGCCTGCTCGGCTAGCTCGACCAAGGCGTTGCGCCATGTGGTGAGGCCTGCGAGGGTGTTGTCGATGGACTCGCGGACGAAGAGGCGCATGTCGGTGGCGATCTGCTCGTTACGGCTGCGACCGGTGTGGAGCTTGAGGGCCAGGTCGCCGATTTGTTTGGTGAGTTCGAGCTCGACGTAGTGGTGGACGTCTTCGGCCTGGGGGTTGGCGATGACGATGGCTTCGCCTTGTTCGGCTTGCTGTTTGGCTACGGCGCGGAGGCCTTCTTCCATTTGCAGGAGTTCGTCGCTGGTGAGGACGCCTGCGGCTTCGATTGCGCGGGCGTGGGCTATGCTGGCTTCGACTTCGAAGGGGACGAGGCGCCAGTCGAAGGAGAAGGAGCGCTGCCAGGATTCGAAGGTTGGGTCGAGTGGTTCGCGGAAGCGGCCGGACCACATTTTGTTTTTTTGGTTATTTGGGTTGTTCGATTCGGTCATAAATAGATCTTCTAGATGTTGAAGCGTCGGATTGATTACGGTGTGGACCACAGAAGAAGCAGAATGCGTTGATTTCTGACAGGAGATTTCGCCGTTGATTACGAAGTGGAAACAGGCTGCTCTTCTTTTGGCCATCCTATTTTTTGGCTATATGCCTATTCTCTATGGCACCTTATCTGGGTGGCCTCACTTCGCTTGGTCTCGCTTCTTGTTTGGCCCAATCGCTGTGCTTGCGAGTGCCGTGCTTGTAGGCGTAGCGACTACTCGCTTTTCCAGGTGGTGGCTTCTAGCGGTCATTGCTCCATTGGTTGGCATGATTGCATTGTTGACCGCAAGTATCTAGTGGTTGAATCTTCGCTATTCCTTGAACCCATAATGGTGACACTAAGTTAGATCCTTATGTTTTGTTCGTTGATAATCCGGTTTGTACCACCTCTTGTGTAGGCTTATCGTTTCCGCTGTTTAGTTGGGGCATTTCGGAGCCTTTGCTTAGGGTGATTAGGCCGCTTTGGGCGTAGGTGATTAGTTTGGCGCGGGTGTCTGTGATGTCGAGGTTGCGCATGGTGAGTTGGCCGATGCGGTCGCGGGGGGAGAAGG
>CAZZZG010000070.1:0-21155 GCA_964658525.1 uncultured Edaphobacter sp. | reverse complement strand
TCATCCTCAATCTCCGCGACTACCCAAGCTGGCACATCACCCTCAACGGTTCCCCTGACTCAACCCGCGACGAACGCGACGATGGCCTCATTGCCCTTCCCGTCCCCGCCGGCCCATCCACCATCGCAATCACCTACTCCCACACCCTCGACCAGACCATCGGCGACACCATCTCACTCCTCGCCCTCGCAACTCTTCTCTTCCTCCTCCGTCGTAGATCGCACTCACTGACCACCCTCCCATAAGCTTCATCAACTCACGCACATAAACCACCAACATAAACCCACATCAATCAAGCTGATTTATCATCGAAGCCGATGCAACCCACGGTAAAAGACCTGCTTCTCTCCGGCGCTCAGCTCACCGATGCTGCCCTCGAACGCCTCCTGCCCGCAACCGACACTCTCCCTCACTCCATCCACCGCGCCATGCGCCACAGCACCTTTGCCGGCGGCAAGCGTCTCCGTCCCATCCTCTGCATGGAAGCCGCCCGCATGGTCGCAGGCACCGGAACCTATCCCGAAGGCATCGCCGACCTGGGCGCCGCGCTCGAGATGCTCCACACCTACTCCCTCATCCACGACGACCTCCCCGCCCTCGACAACGACGACCTCCGCCGCGGCCAGCCCACCGCCCACGTCGTCTTCGGCGAAGCCACCGCCATCCTCGCCGGCGACGCTCTCCAAACCCTCGCCTTCCAAACCATCGCAGGCCTGCCCACCTCCTCTCCCACAACCGTCGCCATCCTCCGCGACATCTCCCTCGCCATCGGCACCGGCGTAGGCCGCGTAGGCGACCTCGACACCAAGCTCCCTCCCGGCATGATCGGCGGCCAGGTCATGGACATCGAAGCCGAAGGCACCACCCCCACGGCCGCGCTCGTCGAAGCCATCCACCGCTCCAAGACCGGCGCTCTCATCACCACCAGCATCGTCTCCGGCGGACTCTACGGCCTCAGCCTGCGTCACCGCTCCGCCAGCAGCGTTCACAGCAACGACGAACCCGAATCCAAACCAAGCCGCGCCGCATACTCCCCCTACGCCGATACCATCACCCGCCTCCGCACCTTCGGCGAAAAAGCCGGTCTCGCCTTCCAAATCGTCGACGACGTACTCGACATGACGCAAAGCTCCGAAGAACTCGGCAAGACCGCCGGCAAAGACACCGCCACCACCAAAGCCACCTGGCCCGCCGTCTTCGGCATCGACCAGTCTCTCCACGATGCCGAAGAGCTCATCGCCGACGCCTTCGCCGCCTTGGCCCCCTTTGGCGAAGCCGCAGCCCCACTCAAATCGCTCGCCCAATATCTAGTCGAACGCAAAAACTGACACCCACTCATCCGCAGACGGTAGACTTGCACCCTATGAAGATTCTTCTCTTCACCGCCCGCGTACTCGCCTCGTCCCTCGCCGTAGCAACTATCTCCACCTTCGCCCAGTCCTCAGGCACACTCCTCGTAGCTAATCAAACCGACCGCACCCTCTCCTTCATCGACCCAGTCACCGCCCAACAAACCTTTGCCCTCCAGGAAGACCGCATCACCGGCCACGAAGTCACCACCTCGCCCGACGGCCGCACCGCCTACCTACCCATCTACGGCAACGCAGGCGTAGGCCGCCCCGGCACAGACGGACACGAGATGCTCGTCATCGACGTCCCCACCCACAAGATCACCGCCACGGTAGACTTCGGCCATGGCGTCCGCCCTCACCTCCCTGTCTACGACACCAAACGCAACGTCCTCTACGTCTCCACTGAACTCGATGAAGCCATCACCGCCATCGACCCGAAGACCCTCAAAATCCTCTACAAGATTCCTACCGGCGCCGCCCAATCTCACATGTTCGCGCTCTCACACGATGGCCGCTTCGCCTACACCACCAACGTAGGCCCCGCCAGCGTCTCGGTCCTCGACCTCGACACCCACAAAACACTCGCAATCATCCCTGTCGGAGAGCCTGGAACAACACGCGTGCAACGCATCTCCCTCAGCAACGACGACAAGCTCCTTTTCACCTCCGACTGGGACGCGCCCCGCCTCGCCGTCATCGACACCGCAACCCGCAAACTCAAAACCTGGGTCCCACTCCCAGGCACCGGCTACGGCAGCGCCTCCACACAGGACGGCCGTTACCTCATCCTCTGTCTCTCCAAATCAGCAAAGGTCGCCGTCATCGATCTCTCGAACTACTCCATCGTCCGAACCATCGACGTCCCCGCCCAGCCGCAGGAAGTTCTCGTTCGGCCCGACGGCCTCGTAGCCTACGTCTCCTGCAACAAGGATCACAAAGTCGCAGCTATCGATCTAAAAACCTGGAAGGTCCAATCCCTCATCGACGCTGGAAACGATGCAGACGGTCTCGCCTGGTCTAACGCACCATCAGTGGCAGCCACGGGCACCCACTAACAACAGATCTCTCGCAACGCCGCTTGGATGGACTACGCAGGATAGCCCGCGTCCATCCACTCCCTGAATAGCGCAACATGATCTTTTGACCACGGTTCATCGGGAGGCATCGACCCATCGGCCACCGTACCGTAGACAAGACTCGCATTGGCAGGCACACTCATCCACGCAAAATCATCTAGATCGATTCCACCAGGCTTCATGCATTCGATGTCCCCATCCCTGAAAAGCGGGCGGATATCCTTCGCA
Source organism: uncultured Edaphobacter sp. (assembly GCA_964658525.1). Classification (GTDB taxonomy): domain Bacteria; phylum Acidobacteriota; class Terriglobia; order Terriglobales; family Acidobacteriaceae; genus Edaphobacter. Next base: position 18,499 of record CAZZZG010000070.1, on the reverse strand, counting down.
AAGCTTAGCGCCATGTAGCCTCCTAACGAACCACAGATGATTCTGGATTCTACGCCCACACCACTTCGCAAGATCAATCTTGTCCCATCGACCTCACTGAATTTCACAAATCCGTGACATCCACGCGGGACATAGTCTTCGTACACCATGTACCCGGAAAGTTCTCCAAGACCCCTTAGGCCCCAAAAAAACTGAAGTGAAATGCGGATGAAGCTTTTCAGGAATTGAATCAGGAGATTTACCGCAATGAACACGCAAAAAGTAGTCAATGCCCTTCCTGCGTCTGAAGACAGCCAGACAGGATCCACCCGTCGATCGTTTCTCAAAGGTGCCGCACTTACGGGAGCCGCAACATTAGCGGCCTTCAGCGCGCTCTCCACCACAGCCTCCGCCGAGCAACAAGAAGAGACAGAGAGCATGCAGTACGAGCGCGAACATCTCAAGAAAAGCGATCGCGACATCCTCATCGCCGCACAGATAGCCGAAGCACTCGCCGTCACCACCTACACCAACATCATCAACACCTCTCCCTTCTTCAAAACAATCCCCGACGACGATCAGGGCTACCTCATCGGTGCCCGTCAGGAAGAGATGTCCCACTATCTCCTCGAGCAATCAGTCACCGACCAGTTCACGCCCTTCACCCAGTTCTTCTATCCCAAAAAAATGTTCTCGGACGCGCAGACCACACTCAACATTCTGGTCACTCTCGAGGACGCATTCATCGCTGCGTACCTCGTCGGCGTTCGCAACTTCTCCACGCGCAACCTGCGCCTCACCGCAGCCCGCATCATGGGCATCGAAAGCGACCACCGCACCCTCGTACGAGTCGTAGGAGGCGATGTCACCCCGCAGTTTGGTGGACCCATCAAATCGATCACCGGCATCCAGGGAGTCGCAGAGAGTATCGCTCCCCCAAACAACAACGGCTACGAAAGAACGCTATGCTGGACCTCGATCGACCAGGCGTTAACCGCGCTTACTCCCTTCGTAAACTTCAACGCTGCTAAAGCCGCAGGCTTTGACACCTCACAATCCTTCCCCTTCGAACCCTTCACCCCAACCCTGCCCAACCCGCTCGGAGACTTCATCTCCTTCAGCGGCTGCTGACAACTCTGCCGACGAGTGCCCACACCTCGAACCAGAGGTGCGGGCATTCGTGCGCCTCTGACGCGTGCCGCAGAGCTGTCCTCTATCATCAACACAGATGCTCACCGAGTCCGACATCCTCAAGGCCCTCCGCGACTGCTACGATCCCATCCTCCCCTGCAACATCGTCGACCTCGGCCTCATCCACTCCGTAACCATCACACGCGACCTCGAAGCCCCCGGCACCAACATCCCCGGCGTCCCGCAAAAGCACATCATCGAAATCGCCCTCACCCCCACACAAACTGACGAGTCCTCTCAAGCCCAACTCATCGCCCAAATCACACACCGCCTGGCCGGCCTCGAAACCGTAAGCCGCACCAACATCGCCATCCTCGAAACCCCCATCTGGACACCACTCAACATCACCCCGGCCGGCCGCAAAACTCTCGGCCTCGACGGCAACCCCAACCTGGTCCAGATTCGCTAAACCATGCCGCCACGCAAATCTAAATCCGTCCTGGTGATGCCTTCACCGCCACTACCACAGCATCCCTTCGACCAGATCCACGGCGTCGAAACCAGCGGCCTCATCGCCGCCGGCAACCTCACCACCGGCCACCCCAACGACGCCCACGTCACCGCATACTACGGCGTGGCCCCCAGCATCCTCCGTACCCTCATCGATCTCTGGCGTGACACGAACCCACCCCACCCCATCAATCACTACACCTTCGTCGACATCGGCGCCGGCAAAGGCCGCGCCATGCTCGTCGCCAGCGAGCTTCCCTTCCATCAGGTCATCGGCATCGAACTCAACCCCACCTTAGCCGACACCGCACAAACCAACCTCGAGCGCTGGCGCGCCACCCACGCCGCCGACACCACCGCGCCCGCCCTCGCCCCCATCCGCCTCCTCGAACAAGACGCCCTAACCTTCGACTTCCCCCGCACCCCCACACTCGCCTTCCTCTTCCATCCCTTCGAAGCCCCCGTCCTCAAGCTCCTACTTCGCCGCATCGAAGCCCAATTCGCCCCACACCGCGGCGCCCCAACCCCAGCCTTCGATCTCCTCTACGTCAACTCCGAGTGCCGCGCCGTACTCGACCGCCACCCCGCCTTCACGCGTCTCTTCCTAGGCCCCGTAGCCATGTCCCCCGAAGACCACGTCGCCGACCTGGCCGCCATCGCGCAGCAAAAAGATTACGGCTCCACTGGCGACGAAGAGTGCGCCATCTACCGCCTAACCGGCCGCGCCAACAGACCCTGAATCATAAAGCCATCCAAGCACTCCAGGTGATACGCTGTTGCTGCCTATGATTGCCTGAACCAATCAGCGCTGCAACACAACCGCTCGGCCACCTCCGCCGAAGCAACCCACCCCTACGCGCCAGCACGATTGTTCAGGAGACCCAAATGCCCCCCGCAACTCAAATTGCATCCAGCATCACCACCGCACGTCTCGAACTCGTAGCCATCACACCCGAATCCCTGACCTCCGAACAAGCCTCCGACGGCCGACTCCGCCAAATCCTAAACTGCCGCGTCACCTCCGAGTGGCCCCACGCCGACTGGGAGCCACACGTCCTCGAACTCCTACAGCAGCGCTTCGCCGAAGACCCCACCGACATCGGCTGGCACCGCTACATCCTCCTCCGCCCAATCAACAATCAACCCGCCACCCTCATAGGCTCCGTCGGTGGCTTCCGCTGGCCCGACGACCACGATGCCGCAGAGGTCGGCTACGCCATCCTCCCCGAGTTCCGTCTACACGGCTACGCCATCGAAGCAGCAAAAGCAATGATCGCCTGGATCGAAGCCACCAACGCCGTAAAAACAATCTTCGCCCACACCTACCCGCACCTCGCCGGATCCATTCGCATCCTCGAGCAATGCGGCTTCACTCTCGAAGGCCCCGGCAAAGAAGAAAACACGATCCGCTATCGAAAGCAGTAACCAAAATAAAAGGGGCGCGATCATTGATCGCGCCCCCTTGTTCTCGCCACAACACATCTACTTGATGTAATACCCCGCCACCCGCCAAACCTTATCTTTCTCTCTGCTCATGATCACCGTCTCCTGAGCCGTAGCCTTATGTTCAAAGCTCGTCTCATACAAGATCACCACGTAATCGCCCTCTGGTACGTTCGGCAACAACGTCGTATACGTCGCACTCTGCAGCTTCCTGCTCTCAAGCTTTCCCAGCGGGTCCCGAACGCTCTTCATCGTCGTATCCCACTTCTCCATCGTCACTGCACTCCGCACCACCGCGGCCGCGGCCTTCCAGCTATCGACATATTGCCCGGCGTCCATCATCGCCAGCCAGCTCTCAGCCTCGCGAACTGCGATCTGCTCCGCAGTCTGTTGCATCATCGGAGCGTGCTCCTGCGCAGGCAGGCCCACCGCACCCCGCACCGTCATCACAACACAGACAACCACCGCCACCTTCGAAATGAATCTCACGTAAGTCCTCTCGCGATCATCCACACACGCCAATCCTATGCGGTCTCACCTAACGAAGCCATCAAAATCATCAAGGTCACGAAGCCCTACGCAGACAAGCTCTACCCCTTCACCCGCACATAAAACATCCGCTCATCCCCACCCGAATGTTCAATCAGAATCTCCCCATCCGCCCGCTCCACCACACTCGCAAACTTCTCACCCCACTCCACCAGCACCAGTGCATCCGGTTCCTCGGCCATCTCATCCAGCCCCAGCGTCATCAACTCGCGTTCCGTCTCCAGCCGATAGAGATCCAGATGAAACAGCCGCACCTTCTTCCCCTTGTACTCGTGCACCAGTGTGAACGTAGGACTCGTCACATCCTCCATCTCCGCCGCTCCCAGAGCCGCAGCAATCCCCTTCACCAGCGTCGTCTTCCCGGCGCCTAAATTCCCTCGTAGCACAAACATCTTCGGCGCAGGCAGCAGCATCTCCGCCACCCTCTCCCCCATCGCCAACGTGCCCGCCTCACTCCGCGTCTTGAACCGCTTCTTTTCCCGCAACTCCAAACTCACGCCGCTCTCCTCAACTCGTCACTAGCTCCATCTTCTCACTGTACCGAATCCTGTTTCTTCGCCTCCGTAGGCTTCGGCCTCGCCATATCCACCAGACTTGAAGCGGCATGTACATCAAAATGTCCGTCATAAACCAACATACCGCCATCTAAAATCGCCGTTGGCTTTAGCGCTTTGAACTGTGCATAAGGATTAGGGTGCCCAAACTGCTGATCGACTCCCTCCAGTTCGTCATCGCTGATCAGAACCGGACCATCGATCTGTGTAGGCACATCCATCGGTACAGGAATCCACCACAAATTCACCACCGTCGGAAGCGGCTTGCAAGGCACACCATAGTAGCGCTCATCGGCCACCCCACTCGCTGTGTACGCCATCCAGCATTCAGTCACATGCCTATCTCGCAAATAATCCGACGCTGTCTTCAACTGTTGTCCCCAATCCGAGTTCGAGTCGCTCAGCCAACGATGCACATTCCTTTGCCCACCCCACGCCTCATTCGCATAAGCGATATAACCGGGAAAACTTTTCAGTGAAGTCACCATCTGAAAGACAAGCAGCACCCCAGCGACTGCAATCCACCTGCGATCGCGGCTGATCAACAAACTCAACGCCGATCCACCGACAAGATAAAGAAGAGGGTAGATCGGCAAAATATGTCGAACCCCAATATTCATATCCGAGTGCATCGCCAGTCCCAGAAACACGACAACCGGAATCATCAGCAGCAGCCAACGCCACTGGACCCCAGGCTCTATAAAACAAACCAAGACGGCAGCCACCAACAAGACAAGGAATGGCAGAGTCGACTTGATCAAAATCGCCGCCGGGAAATAGAGCCAAGTTCCATGCCGGCGCAATCTCCCGAACAGATAACTGATGTCCCGCTCTTCCGTAAGCTTCGTATTCGCAAGTCCCCAGATATACGCCTCAGGAAGAACATGCGTCCGAGCCAGAACCTGTAAAGGCCTTGGATTCGCAACGTGAGCATAGTCCTGCAAGTAACTCGCAAGGTCTGGATTTTGCGCCATACCATTAGGCCGCGCGGCATAGCGAAATCCGTAACAACCCCACAGCACTGCGAACGCAACGCAAAATGCAATCCCGAGCCCAACACACCTCTTCCAGACCGACCGCAAACTCCGCTTCTCAAACCACTCCACCAGAACCATCAATCCCAGCGTCGGAATAAGAAACAAGCCGGTGAACTTCACCGCCCATGCAAGGCCCACAACCACGCCGGTAACAAACAACTTCCAAACCGTCGGGCGTGCCAGGTACCGATACCACGCATAAACCGCCGCGAAAACAAAAAGTGTGATCGCCGCATCCGTCGTCACCAGAGCCCCGTGAGCAAGCAGAGTTGGATCAAAAACCAGAAACGCCAACGCGAGCAATCCCGCTGTCGCGCCAAAGATCTCTTGCCCAGCCAGAAAAACCAGCAACGCCAGCCCCAGCGTGAACAAAGAGATCACAAGTCGCCCACGAAGTAAAAGTCCATTCGCATCATTTTTAAACAGAAAGTCCTTGCCATCGAGGAACGCCTCCAACTGCGAACTGCGTCCTTGTTGTTCCGGCTCGTAAAGACGCAACGAAAGCAAAGGAAGAGCAGCAGCAGCCTTCGCGAGAGGAGGAACCTCCGGATTCAACCCAAAATCCCGATGCCTCAGGATCGTGTATCCATCGAACAAGTGATGACCTTCATCCCAACTCATCGACGTTCTGATATTCACACCGAGCAGTTGGAGAAAAAGAATCAACAATAAGGCCGTGACCACAGCCCCGCGCTGAATGATTCGCCGATGAGTTTGAATCACACGTCCCCCAAATAGCGCCGACTGCTGGCTCTCTTTGCTCTAACGCATCTCAAACGGCATCAGTTCCCGAATTGCCCCCGAAAGCCACCGCTTTTGCCTTAAGAAACCTTAACTTCGTAATCCGCAAATCCAGACAAGGCCATCCTCATCCGTCACGCGATAGCGAAACGCATCCGACAGATGTGTAACCGTATCGGTTGCAAGTACCGTATGCTCATCCATCGCTCGTGCCGCGAAGTCCGCAGCCAGCCCATGCAGATACACCGCCGTCTCCACAGCCCGCGCTACGTCCTTCGGAAACTGTGCCAACATCGCCGCCACAATCCCGGTCAAAATATCCCCACTTCCGCCCTTCGCCATCGCCGGGTTCCCGCTGGTATTTACCGCAATCGAACCATCCGGATGCGCAATCAGCGTCCGCCATCCCTTCAGCACCAGGGTCAGCTTATGTTCGGTCGCAAATTTACGGGCCAGGCCCACCCGGTCTGCCTCCACCTCACGCACCGTCATCCCCGCCAGTCGTGCCATCTCCCCCGGATGCGGCGTCAACACCATCACCCGCCCTTCGCCATTCAACAACTCCGTCTTTCCAGCGAATGCATTCAAAGCATCCGCATCGATCACCACCGGCACCGCCGTCTTCTCTACAATCTGACGAGCAAACTCCGACGCATCCCCCTCGGTCGATAGCCCCGGCCCCACCGCTACCACGCTAATCTTCGCCACCAGCGCATCTAACTTCGCCCCATCCAGATTCTTAAAAGAGACCTCGCCTTTGGTTCCCTCCGCCAACGGCACCATCATCAACTCAGGCGCAACCCGTGTCACCGAATCCAAAATGCTCTTCGGCACCGCCGCCGTCACCAACCCAGCCCCAGCCCGTAAACACGCCAGCGACGCCATCGCAGGCGCCCCCGCCTTTCCATAGCTCCCACCCACAACCAGCACATGTCCAAACTTGCCCTTATTCGAATTCACATCGCGCGGCCTCTCCGCCAGCTCCTTCGACGCACCAGACCAGGTAAGCCCACTCGCCGAAACCACCGCATCCGCCGGCGATCCGATCCCCGCAACCACCACCGGGCCAAGCACACCTCCCGTCTTTTCATTGCGCGTCAGATGTCCGAACACATGCGCCATCTTCGGCGCGGTAAACGTCACCACCGCATCAGCCCGGAACGAGCCATCCGCAGTCTGCTCCATCGAATTCGCATCCCACCCCGAAGGCAGATCCACCGCAACCACAGGCGTCTCCAGCTTCTCCACCATCTCCCGCAGCGAAACCGCCAGGCCACGCAGCGGCGGCTTGAATCCAGTTCCCACTAACGCATCCACCAAAAGCTCCGCCTCGCCTAGATTCTGCCTACAAACCTCTAGCTGGCTCTCATCTACCAACTCTTGCATTACGACAGAGGAAACTTCTTCCCGCAGTCGCTTCAACGCCCCTGCAGCCTCACCCTTAACTTCATCCATCCGCCCGAGCAACACGACCCGAACCAGGCAGCCCGCCTGCGCCAGCACTCGTGCCGCAACAAAACCATCCCCGCCGTTATTCCCTTTTCCGCACAGCACCACCACTGGCGACAAAGCCGGGTATTGCCGCAGACAGAACTTCGCCACCGCTCCCCCTGCCGCCTCCATCAGCGTCTCTAGCGAAACCCCAAACTCCTCCGCGGTCCACCGGTCTACCGCCTGCATCTCTGTCGCCGTTAGAATCTTCATCTTCCCCTTCTACCCGATTCCGAAGCCGAAGCCAAGATACGCCAGCCACGACGCCCTCACCCGCCCAACCATGTAGTAGTAGTTGGATTCGAATTCAGCGCTGTTTCGCCCGCATGCCAATCAAGCCCACGGCAATGCCCGCAGGCGAAGTGCGAGCCACCAGGCGCGCCGCATACCGTACCTGCAATCCCGAACATGCAACTCAGGTAATCCCTTGTTGAAAAAATAGGAAATTAAATACCGAAACGTGGCGCGTTTTCTAGCCGCGTAAAATTACGCCGCCATGCACCACGTCTCCACCACCAAAACACCACGTTGTTACCACATTCCAACCAGCGTTATTCGCCATCGGAGTCGTCAAACCTACTCAGAAGCACCCACAACACCACTGGTTTCAGTGGTCGGCTTCTGCTGGAAATAATCTTTATCCCACAACGCCCGATAAAACTCACCAGTCAATTCAGCCGCCTTAGGCCCAAAGGTAGGCCGTCCACCCTCGAGGAAAAACACAGTAACAATGCGCCCTTTCGGCGTATCTGCAAACGATCCGAACCACCCAAATCGAGTGCCATTATTCGAGCAGGTCCCCGTCTTCCCCATCACAGGAAACTGGCTGAAGTTCGCCCTGAGAGAGCGCGCCGTTCCATACTGCACTGCGCCTTGCATACCCACTGAAATCTCAGGAATCAGCGGAGCAATATCCAGCACCCGCTTCACCTTGGGCTCGAATGTTGCCACATCCACAGCCGTCTCTGGATGTTGCAGATAATAAAGCGTACCGCCATTTGCAATCGCCGAAACGAGAGCCCCCAGCTGCAGCGGAGTCATCGAAACGCTCTCGCCAAACGAGCACATACGCCCCACTCCGCCAAGCGAGGCAGGCAACACCTCATCGGGATAAGTCCCCAGCTGCTCGCCCTGAATTTGATAGCCAGCCAGTTCGCCAAGCCCAAACTCATTGGCATAGTGCTTCACGCGCTCAAATCCAAGCTGCCGTCCAAGCGTCTCAAAATAAAGGTTGTTCGAGTGGGCCAGAGCTTCCGTCATGGTCAGGTGATAATGCCCGCCCAGATTCACAGGAGTGTCCTTGTTGACGATTCCCTCTTCCAGCGCCGCCAAAGCCACCGTCAGCTTGATCGTTGAGCAGGGCTCGGCGCCCCTAGAAAGCGCCAGCTTCTGATTCACCATCGCCAGAATCCGTCCCGTCGAAGGATCAATCGCAATCGCTGTGCCATTCATATTGCCCAGCGCTTCAATCGCCGCCGCGCGAACCAACGGATCTTCGCCCTCTACAACATCACCCAAAGTCAGATTGTCTGCATACGAGCTTGCTGAAAAATGCTCCTGATATCGAGTCCGTCGCACTGCCAGTGTAGGCCGCGCACCATGTCGACGCCGTCCCGCAACGGTCGTGGCTCCAACAGCATGGGAGGTTCCCTTATGAGCCGAGCTTGAGTGTGAAGCCTTCACAGACGTCGCAACACGCGCGGTCCCGGCAGAATGCCGCTTCGTTTTGCCGGTATTAGTCGTCGTTGCTGCGTTCGCACCCGCTCCAGCACCCAACATGAGGCCGAAGAGGAGCGCGCCAAAAACCTTCAGTGATCTCGACACAGGCGATCCCTCTTATTGATTTGACTGCAATCGAACTGCCATCGATCCATAATTCATCTAATAAAACACTAATTGAACACGATTTGTTGCGAAAGCGCCGTTCCCCATTCGTGCTACTCGCTAGAAATCAGTTGTACCACTAGTTCCCCCGGCGCAGAAACGCAGGAATGTCAAGCTCATCCGGCTCAGCAGCCGCCACCGCCGCACTTCCAAACGCCGGGACACGCACCGAGGAGTCCCCCAAATCATCCGTCACAGAGCGGATAGCCTCCTGTTGGACTCGCACCGGCGCAGAAACGTGAGTCGCATCTCTCGCCCGCTCCGCCTCGGCGGCCTTCTCCCCACGCACTCCAGGAACTCGAAAGAAGTCATCATCAAACACCGATGCCGGGACCGGAACCAACTCCACCGGGGCAGACGACTCTACCTTCGCGATCGGCTCTTTCACTTCATCCGTCTCACGCACAGACTGCGCAACTTCCCTGGCCGGCTCCGCTTCCATCTCACTCGCGAATCGCATCGTCGTCGGTCGCGAACTCACAACACGTGGCTGAATCGGCACATCGTAACGCATCGTTGGCAACGTCGCCTCCGCCAACATGCGCTCTCGCCGCTGCGGCATCTCCTGCTGCTTGAATCCAGTCGCAATCACGGTGATCTTCACCTCATCGCCCATCGACTCATCCTGCACCGCTCCGAAGATGATGTTTGCGTCCTCATGTGCCGCATTCTGAATAATGGTCGAAGCCTCGTTCACCTCGCTCAGCTTCAGGCTGCTCGACCCCGTGATATTGATCAGAATCCCCCGCGCTCCATCGATCGCTCCCGCCTCCAGCAGTGGCGAAGCCATCGCAGCCATCGCAGCTTCGACCGCGCGATTGGCGCCCGACCGTACACCTGTTCCCATCACCGCATAGCCCATCCCCGCCATCGTCGTCTTCACATCCGCAAAGTCGCGATTGATCACACCAGGAATCGTAATGATGTCCGAGATCCCCTGCACACCCTGCCGCAGCACATCATCCGCAATCCTGAAGCTCTCAAAAAATCCCGCATCTTTCGCCACCGCCAGCAGCTTCTCATTCGGAATCACGATCACGGTATCGACCGACTCGAGAAGCTCCTGCATGCCACGTTCTGCCTGCTGCATCCGTCGCTTGCCTTCAAATGCGAACGGCCGCGTCACTACCGCTACCGTCAGCGCTCCCATCTCACTCGCAAGGCTCGCAATCACTGGCGCGGCGCCCGTGCCTGTACCGCCGCCCAACCCCGCCGTCACAAACACCATATCCGCGCCCTCAAGCGCTTCAATGATCTTGTCTGAATCCTCCAATGCCGCCCGCCGCCCCACATCCGGGTTCGCGCCCGCGCCCAGTCCGCTCGTCAGCTTCACTCCAAGCTGCAGCTTCACAGGAGCATTCGAAACCTGCAGCGCCTGCACATCCGTATTCGCCGCAATAAACTCCACGCCCACAACATTGGCCGCGATCATGCGATTCACTGCATTATTCCCACCGCCGCCCACGCCGATCACTTTGATCCTCGCGCCATGCGGTATCTCATCGTGATAGTGAATGCGAAGATCGTTCGAATCGTTGGGCACATCGGGCAGATTGGACATTTCAGCAGGACTCCTTGAGGTTGTTTAATTCTCCCATCTCCCTGCCAAACGTACGACCCTCGTTTTCCACTGCACGTACCACGCATGGTTCCAAACTCGCGCCGCTCGCTAAAGTACTCGCACCCGCCGTGAACCGCCTCATCCAGTCTGCAAACTATCAGCCTCTCCCTGCAAAAACCTCCAGTCTTCCTGCAAACCGATGGCAGCCCCTCCCTGCACGTTCCATGCTGACAACATGAAAGCCCTCTCCCGATTCCTCGTGCTCCCTCTCCTGATCCTTCTCGTCGCCTTCGCGCTCACCCAGCCACCCCAGGCGGTGCAAACCGGGCAGTTGAGTCAATATGGGCAACCTCGCGACGCCATCGACCCTCATCTGCAAGCTAAATCTCCTCCGCGCAACGACGCCAGCCGCGACATCACCTGGCACCTGCTCAGCTCCGCCTACAGAATCATGGATGCTTACGAAAAGGCGCGTCAGTGCTATCAGACAGCAACTCACATCCTCAAAGAAATCCCAAACCCACAGCCTGACTACGCCGTAGTTCTCGATAACCTTGGCGCAGTCGAAGAGCTGAAAACCCTTCAAACCATGTCAAAGCGCTTGTATCAAGGAATCTGCGACCGTAACTCCCAGGTCGATCTCAAGACGGAACTTGCGTCTTCTGACTCTCCTCGCAACGCCGAACCAACGAAAGAAGCACGGCGTCTTGAAAAGGACACCGCACCAGCTCTGACGAATATTCGGGCCCGGCGACACGGCGGTTGTACCATGAGTGCAGAAAGCTTCCAGTGATCACCATGGAGCGACGAATGGACCGGAGCACGAAAAGCGTCTCGCCCACCCCGGCATCTGGGACCCTGCACATGCGCGGAGCTATCGCTGCCCTTGTCGCTTCTGCCGTCATGACCGGAATCACCGCCGGCGAGTGCGGCGGCTACTATACTCGCGCCCGTTTGCACGCCCCGCTCGCCCCGCTGTTGCTCTTTGCCTCCGTGTACTGGCTCTGGTGGGGGCTTCTGGCTGTTGCCATCTGGTGGCTCGCCCAGCGTTGGTCCATACTTGCCAGCACAACGCGAACCTTTCTGTCTCACATCGCCATCGCGGGCCTTCTCGGGCTGACACACCTGATCCTGCTGCAAAAGCTCGTTATCTTCTCCACGACCATCTGGCCCGAAACCGCTCCCCCACTTGACTATCTCACCCTCTCGCGCTTCGGCTTCGAGCTCCTTCTCTATGGATTCGTCCTCGGCTTCTCCGGAATGCTTCACGTCCAATCGCGTGCGCACCTCGACGCAATGCGTTCTCTCGAATTGGAGAAGCAGCTCTCGCAGGCGCAGTTGAAAGCCCTCCAGATGCAGATGGAGCCACACTTTCTCTTCAACACCCTCAACGCCGTCACCTCCTTGGTCGACCTCGGAAGAAATCAGGAGGCCTCCGAAACCCTGGCGCACCTGAACACAATTCTCAGAAAGACCCTGCAACGCAGCACGCCTGAAAAAATCACATTCTCCCAGGAACTGCAGGTAGTTGAGAGCTACCTCGCAATCCAGCAGGTTCGCTTCGCCGATCGCCTTCGCGTAAAGATCGAGACGACTCCCGAAGCCCTCGAAGGTCTCGTTCCCTGCTTCCTCTTGCAGCCAATCATCGAAAACGCCATTCGCCACGGCATCTCTCGCCTCGAAGGCGACGGTCTGCTTGAGACATCGGTCGAACGCATCGGCGACAAGCTTCAACTCCGCGTCAAAGACAACGGTCCCGGCCTCAAGCCTTCTCCCGGCACCCCCAGCGGAACCAGTGGACACGGCATCGGTATGCAGAACACACGAGATCGCCTCTCGTATTTCTATCCGGGCGCTTACAACTTCCTCGCAGCCGAACCCGCAACCGGCGGATACGAAGTCACCATTCAAATCCCCTACGAGCGGCAAGAAGTATGAAGCTCAAAACCATCGTGACCGATGATGAACCGCTCGCCCGAGAGCGGCTCAAGATGCTACTCGCTCAGGATGAAGAGATCGAAGTAGTTGCAGAATGCAGAAATGGCAGAGAAACCATCGCCCGTTTGAAATCGGCCTCCGCCGATCTTCTGTTGCTCGACATCCAGATGCCCGGCCTCAACGGCTTCGACGTCATCGACGCTATTGGTCCGCATCACATGCCCCCAACCATCTTCGTCACAGCTCACAATGAGTTCGCCATCAAAGCCTTCTCTGTGCGCGCTGTCGACTATCTCACCAAACCCATCGAGCCCATTCGTCTTCAGGAGACGTTGGCTCACGTAAAAAAGCGGATCGCTGGCGCAGCGGCTTTACTCACTCAAGAACAGTTTGCCGAAGCCCTTGCAGCTTTGCGAACACCCTCACGTAACGAAAAGCTCTACCAGGAGCGCTTCATCGTTCGCGATGGAGCCAAGGATGTGCTTCTCAACGTCTCCGATATCGAGTGGATCGAAGCCGCTGACTACTACTCCTGTTTGTACGTCGGGGGTAGAAAATACATGCTCCGGGAGAGCATCAAAGAGCTAAGCATCAAACTCGACTCCGTCAGATTCGCCCGCATACATCGCTCGGTCATCGTGCAAATCGAACGAGTCCGCGAAATCCACCACGATGGACGCGCCGAATACTTTGTCGTCCTGGCCAATGGTCAGCGCCTCAGGATGAGCAAAACCGGCTGGAGGAATCTCACCTCAGCCCACAGCCAACAGCCTTGAGAAAAGGCTCACCGCCATCTCTCACAAACAAAGAAGCCTCAGGCCCTCCTTCAATCAACCACACTCTCGAAGGAAAAACCCGAAGCTCATCAGTCCCAACAAATCAAACCAAAATTTAATACAGCACAACCAGATCCACAAGCCGATCAATACTCTCGCACCATCCCTGCGACATACCCGCAAGGTGTTTCGGAGGCGCACCAGGCTTCATCTTCGTCACACGAGCAATCAGCGAGATCTCCGTTCCGCCAAGCACTTCCCTGAAGGTCACCGTATTGGTCACTTCGAACATCGGCTTCCCCTCCCCATCAATCGGAGCCGTCACAAAGACGAGCCGATGCGGCCTATCAATCGTCACAAACCGCCCAGTCATCGGAGACTCCACGCCCTCCGGCGATTGCATATTAATCAGCATCGCTCCACCGATGCGTGCATCCACCTCGCACACTGGGTTCGTGAAGCCCTTCGGCCCCCACCACTGCGCGAGATACTTTTTCTCGATCCACGCACGAAACACCACATCCGGCGAGGCTGCCACTCTGCGCGTCAGACAAACCTCCTGCAACCCCGCCTCCATGACCCCTCCTTCAACCGCCATACTCCACCTCGCGCAAAAACTCTTCCAACTTATCGAGGCTACTATTCCAGCCCTTCATATGCCCGTCTCGATCTTCCAAAGTTACGAAGAACGCCTGGTGAAAGTTCATCGTAGTTTTTCCACCATGCTCTTCGAACGTTAGCGTTATCACGGTGTCGTGCTCGGGGAGACCCGAACCCACTTCCCAGTGAAACGTGAAGACAAGCCTCTCCGGCTCAACCACTTCCATGTATTCGCCGCCCTGCCAGACATCTGCCTTCCGCCACTCGCCGGCGCTATCGGTAAAACCGTCGCTATGCAGACAGTCTCTCCACTTACCACCCGGCCGCACGTCCGCCGTCAGGTTCAGCGCCTCAAACAGCCGCGGTCCAAACCATTGCTTCATATGCTCAGGATCGGTCCACGCCTTCCATACCAACTCACGTGGCGCGTCGAACACCCGCGTAATGTTCAGCTCATGCTGCGTCCTCACCTTCGGAGATACCGTCGCTGTACCCATCGTCTTCCTCCTCGTGTTTTCAAACCTATGCGTCTACCCCTTGGTTGTCGTCCCCGCCAGGGAATGCGCCAAATAGTCCGCCAGCCGCTCAAGCGTCTGCTTGCCGCCCTCAATCGAACCGTACTCACGCACGTTCTGGTCGCGAGCCTCAGCCGAATCAAACACCGCGCGCATCGTGACGCGCGTACCGCCTGCTACATCTTCAAAGGTCGTCGTCTTTCCATCTTCATCGGAGAGCCGCCTTTGAATCCGCCCGTCAACGTGTACACAAGCCGCTCATACTGCACTACGTCAACAAACACACTTTCGTTCGGATAATCGGTGCCATCAGGCCCATGCATCACCTTCTCCATACACCGCCTGGCCTCACATCCATCTCTTGAATCGTGGTCGAAAATCCATTCGGCCCCCACCATTGCGCAACCTGCTCCGGATCGGTCCACGCCTCCCACACCATCTTGCGCGGCGCATCGAACACCCGCGACAACACATGCTCTCGCTCAGCGCT
The DNA here is from genome assembly GCA_964658525.1 of uncultured Edaphobacter sp. Classification (GTDB taxonomy): domain Bacteria; phylum Acidobacteriota; class Terriglobia; order Terriglobales; family Acidobacteriaceae; genus Edaphobacter. The sequence goes on along the minus strand of CAZZZG010000070.1, from coordinate 3,300 downwards.
GCTTGTTACCGTTTCCATTGTTCTTTCGGACATCTCGCTTCTCCTTTGTCTGTAGGATCTTCAAGTACTCGTCCAATCGATCGAAACTCTGCTCCCAGAACCGGCGATACTCGTCCAGCCAATCCGCAGCCTGCTTCAACGGTTCCGCCTTCAGCTTGCAGGGCCTCCACTGCGCCTCCCGCCCGCGCGAGATCAACCCAGCCTTCTCCAGCACCTTCAGGTGCCGCGAGATCGCCGGCATGCTCATCTCGAACGGAGCGGCAATCTCCGTCACCGAGGTCTCTCCTAACGCCAGACGCGCAAGAATCGCTCTCCTCGTCGGATCCGCCAATGCTGCAAACGTCGCTGTAATCTGATCGTCCATATGGTTATTAACAACTAAGTTAAATAACCATATCGTTAAATACAAAATCTGTAAATCGAAAAGTAGAAATCCTTTTTTATTTTTTATCTCGAGCCAAGAGCGAGCAAGCTACCTGCGGGATCTGCTCCGAGAAGCAGCACCCACGCCTTGCTCCCCGGTATATGTCTCCATCCCTGCGCTGAAACATCAAACGGAACATCTGTAGCTACAACAGCGACAGCACCCTGTTTCCTGAACAACTCCAGAACCTGTTCCTGCGTGGAGGGATCGTCGAAGAACAGATGCAGATCCTCGATCTGGTTCTTCGGGTCGTAGGCATCGTTTCCGATGGCTGCAACAACGTGCAGCCCCGAGGCATAGGCCCACGTGCAGCGATAGCCGTTTCGTGGAGCAACGGAAGCTACTTTATCTCCCGTCTTCAGGCCCAGTCCTTGCAAGTACTCCGCAACCGCCCATTGCCCTCCGCTTTGCATATCCTGCCGAGCAACTGCCGACCGAACCGCACCATGAAGCCGCTCAGACGAATTGAACACCGTAGCTGCCACCAAAACGATCAAAGCAGCCGCACGCAGTGCTGGCGGAACGGAAACGTTCCAACGATCCAGCACGAGAAACGGTGCCATCGCAAGCACACTGATAAATCCCGCTACATATCGCCCTTCCATATGCACCGCAAGGTAGAAGAAAAATCCAAGTGCGCAAGGCAGATACACAATCCATAGCGGCGAAGAGCGTCTCACTCCGGCGCGATCATCAGATCGATACCGGAGGGCAACACCCATGCAGAGAAGAACCGAAATCGCAACCGGGATAACCTCCTGAAACACATACTCCAGCGCGTGGAAATTTTCAGAAGCGGCTCTAACCGCATTCCCAAAGCTGAAAAACTGGCGATATCCCTCATACCAATGCGCCATGCTGAACTGCGGCGGATAGGTCACATGAAAAGGCTCACCAAACGCGAACACCGGTGGCCGAGAATAAATCATCTGCACCGGATGCACCGGAGATCCAAGTTCACCGGGCCCTCCCTGCCACCCCATCCAGTGGCTCAGATGATTCACATGAAACGCATAGTTCAACGCACCAGCCTCGCCCAGCGTTGGACGACCATAAGCCCAGGAAAGCCCCGCACCATATGGAATGACAAAAAGCAGGAATGCTGCAGCCGCACGAACCAGCGAGGGCCCGGTACTTCGTCGGACTTTGAGAATGATGGCAATCGCAAGGAACACAACAGAGAGGCTGAGAAATATTGCCTTACAAAGAAAACCCAACCCAAGCACTGCCCCCCATAGTGCGCTGTTGCCTGCGGTCGGCTGCGAGAAAACTTTAATCGCAAGCGCAGATGCGAAAAAGAACAGACAAGTCACAAGAAGATCCGGACCAACGGTTGACACTCGTCCAATTCCTGTCTGCACCGACACGAAGATGCAACCCGCGCTGATCAGAAGAAAAGGGGACAACCGACTTCGCCAATCTTGTGAAAGGTCTCTCCCGAACGACCGCGACATCACACGCAGGAGCCACAAAAATCCAACCCAGGAGACAAAATAAATGAGTAAGTTCAACCAAAAAGTCGCGGTCATCTCTCCACGCGCAGTCGAAGGAAACAATCGCCTCGCGACCGAAAGCAGCAGCGGATACCCAATGCTCCAAAGAGGATTGAGCGCTGCCTTCCAATCACCAACCCGGATCATATTGGCCACGTCGAGGTAGGAAATGTCATCCCCATACAACTCAGACTTGCCGTACCGACCTTCCAGTACCCCGGCCAGCATCACGGCGGCGGTCACAACAAAATGAAGCAACAGATACCGCCAATCAAAGGTGGCGCGTATTGCTCTCTTCTCAAACCTGTCGCTGTCAACTTGAGTTGTTGTCTCGATCGGCATCTCGCATCCAACACCCGGATATGGCTGATGAAAACAGGCCCGAACCGCGATCGAGTGCGGTAGACCTCCATTTTAACCGCCAACCTGCATGGCATCAGAGCAAAATATTAGGAACTCATTTTCAATAGCGAGAGTGCATATTATTGCAGGCACCTGAAATTAGTTACCAACGTATCTTCCACCGACGACACGCTAGACACTTAAGTGCCTTCAGCATAACGAACTGGATCTAGAAGCTACCTGCGAAGATCGCCTTCAACTTCGCACGCAGTCCCTGCTCTTCGCTCGCACGCCGCACCTGCGTCCGATGCGTATAAAGCAGCATTCCAATCGCCGCCGCAAACTCCGGCACAGCCAGTTCCGCAGGCATGCGCGACAGCGGCACCGGATACCCAATCCGCGCTGGCACTCGCAATAGACTCTCCGCGTTATCCAGCAGCCCAGCCATATTCGCGCCTCCACCCGTCGCCACGCAGCCCGCGCCCAACGCCTCCAGCACGCCACCCTGTCGCAGATTATCCCGCAGCATCGTAAACAACTCACGCGCACGCGGCTCCAGAATCTCTGCCAGAAATCTCTGCCTCACCATCCGCGCTGGCTGCCCCCCTGAGAAAGCAAGGTTGCCGCCCACTTCAATCTCATTCAACTGCGGCACCGCAGTCACCACGCAATGTCCATACAGCTTCTTCAGATACTCCGCTTCCTCCACCGTCACATGCAGACCAACTGCGAGATCATTCGTAAAGTGATCCCCGCCAATCGGCAGCACAGCCGTATGGGCAATCGAGCCTTCAAAAAATACCGCCAGCTCCGTAGTGCTCGAGCCGATATCGGCCATGCAAACGCCCAGCTCCCGCTCATCGGCGCTCAACACAGCCTCCGCCGAAGCGATCCCCTCGTAAACCGTATCCAACACCTCAAGCCCCGCACGATTCGCGCACGTAATCACGCTCTGCGCCACGCCCCCCGAGCACGTCGAAAGATGAAGATTCACCTCAAGCCTGTTCCCCACCATCCCCACCGGATCATGAATCCCCGGCT